>NZ_JAGTPM010000011.1:0-265222 GCF_021147865.1 Pseudomonas sp. CDFA 610 | reverse complement strand
CTGCCGCATCGCCGCCTGGGTCGAACGCCTGCCGAAAAAAGCCTTTCCCAAAGCCGTGCTCGACTGGTCAAAGCCCTTGCCGCCCGAGCAATGGCAACACCCCAGCACCGAACTGATTGAACAGAGCGAGGCCGTGCGCAAGACACTGCGCAGAGGGCTGACGGTGTTCGATCATTTCAGTGCGCAACCGAGAACTGAAGAACAATCACGTCCAATCACCGAATCCGAAAATTAGTAACAACACGTTACCCCAGCAACGGCAAACGATAATCCCTCTTATTCAAACTGCACGAGGCTGATAAGCTTGCACGCCCTGATTTTCACCTCTTTTCGGGATGTGTATGGCTACGCGGCTTCGTCTGTCTCTTGCGCTGCTCACGACTCTGGTCGTGAGCGCGTGCGATGACGCCCCGCGTTTCACGCATGCCGAACCGGGCGAGGCGTTGTCGGGCGGCAGTGCTACCGTCAAAAAGAGTGACCAGAATGCGTTTTCCCTACCGTCGGCCAATCTGTCGCCGGTGCGTCGTCTGGATTTCAGCGTGGGCAACAGTTTCTTTCGCAGCCCTTGGGTCATTGCGCCTTCGACCACCACGGCCCGTGACGGACTGGGGCCGTTGTTCAATACCAATGCGTGTCAGAACTGCCACATCAAGGATGGTCGAGGCCACCCGCCTGAAGCAGGAGACAACAATGCCGTGTCGATGCTGGTCAGGCTGTCGATTCCTGACGATCCTGCCTTTGCCGACCTGATACAGCGCAATGGTGTGCTGCCCGAACCGAACTACGGCGGGCAGCTGCAAGACATGGCAAACCCGGGCGTCACGCCGGAAGGCAAGGTTCGCGTGGAATACGATGCACTCACGGTCAAGTTTCGGGACGGCACCGCGGTCAAGTTGCGCCAGCCAACCTTGCGTATCACCCAATTGGGCTACGGCCCTATGCACCCCGACACCCATGTTTCGGCAAGAATTGCGCCGCCCATGATCGGCCTCGGTTTGCTGGAGGCGATTCCTGATGAGGCCGTTCTCGCCAACGCCGACCCTGACGACAAGAATGGCGACGGCATCTCGGGGCGGGCCAACTGGGTCTGGGACGACGCGCAGCAAAAAGTCGTCATGGGGCGTTTTGGCTGGAAAGCCGGACAACCCAACCTCAATCAGCAGAATGTGCACGCGTTCTCTGGTGACATGGGACTGACCACCAGTCTGCGCCGTTTCGACGATTGCACGCCCACCCAAAGCGATTGTCTGGCGGCACCGAACGGTAATGGTCCGGACGGCGAGCCAGAAGTCAGCGATAACATTTTGCGTCTGGTCGAGTTCTACACGCGTAATCTTGGTGTTCCGGCGCGGCGTAACGTGGACGACCCGCAAGTGCTGGCCGGCAAGAGTCTGTTTTTCCAGGCGGGTTGCCAACAGTGCCATGTTCCGTCTTTCAAGACTCGGGCAGACGCCGCCGAGCCTGAACTCGCCAACCAGGAGATTCGGCCCTATACCGACCTGCTGCTGCATGACATGGGCGACGGACTTGCCGATAATCGCACCGAGTTTCAGGCGACTGGCCGCGAGTGGCGCACCCCTCCACTCTGGGGGCTCGGCCTGACCGCTGCGGTCAACGGCCATACGCAAATGCTGCACGACGGTCGCGCCCGCAACGCCATGGAGGCGATACTCTGGCACGGCGGCGAAGCCCAGGCGGCACAGCGACAGGTATTGGCGTTCAACGCCGAACAGCGCAAAGCGTTGTTGGCCTTTCTGAATTCATTGTGACTTTTCTCTTTTCACGCATAAGGAGCCGGACATGTTCCGACCCAAGTTGTTGCTGACCAGCCTTGCGGCGCTCGCCTTGGGTGCCTGTTCGCCATCCGACCCTCAGGCCGTCACGTCTGCCGCCATTGCCAAACAGGTGATTCTGCCGACCTACAGCCGCTGGGTGGATGCCGACCGTCAATTGGCAAGCAGTGCACTGGCGTTCTGTCAGGGCAAGACTGATCTGGCAACGGCACGTGCCGATTTCCTTAAAGCGCAGAAAACCTGGGCTGAATTGCAACCGTTGCTGATTGGCCCGCTGGCCGAGGGCAATCGCGCATGGCAGGTGCAGTTCTGGCCGGACAAGAAGAATCTGGTCGGACGTCAGGTCGAGCAACTGGTCACCGCGCAGCCGCAGATCAATGCCGAAGAGCTGTCCAAGGCCAGTGTTGTGGTCCAGGGCTTGTCCGCTTACGAATACATTCTGTTCGACGCTGAAATCGACATGGCCAACGCCGAACAGAAGGCCCGTTACTGCCCACTGCTGATGGCCATTGGTGATCGTCAGAAAACCCTGGCTGAAGAAATTCTCAGCCGCTGGAACAGCAACGACGGCATGCTTGCGCAGCTCAGCAAATTCCCGAATCAGCGTTACGCCGACTCTCATGAAGCCATTGCCGAACTGCTGCGGGTCCAGGTAACGGCGCTGGACAGCCTGAAGAAAAAGCTCGGTACGCCATTGGGTCGTCAAAGCAAGGGCCAGCCGCAGCCATTCCAGGCCGATGCATGGCGCAGTAAAGCGTCGCTCAGCAGCCTTGAAGCCAGTCTGGCGAGCGCCGAAGCCGTGTGGGCCGGGGTCGATAACAAAGGCCTGCGCAGCCTGTTGCCCGCCGAGCAGAAACCGCTGGCTGACAAAATCGATGCGGCTTACGCTGCCAGCCGCAAATTGCTGACAGAACTCAAGCCGCCACTGGCTGACTTGCTGGCGACCGAAGCCGGACGCCAGCAACTCAACGCGTTCTACGACAGCCTGAACGTGGTCCATCGTCTGCACGAAGGCGAACTGGCCAAGGCGTTGGGCATTCAGTTGGGTTTCAACGCCAACGACGGCGATTGATCGAGAGGATAAAGTGATGTTCCGACGTCAGGTCCTGGCCGTTGGCAGTCTGTTGCTCAGCGCTTTTACGCTGGGTGGCTGGACCCTGTTCAAGCAGAAGGATCAGGGGCCGCTGCTGTTGTCTGCCCGTGACGATGCAGAAGGCCGGCATTTCGCCGTCGGTTATCGACTGGACGGTACGCAGGTGTTCGCCACTCAGGTCGGCCAGCGCTGCCACGACATCATCAATCACCCTTCCCTGCCGTTGGCGGTGTTCATTGCACGTCGACCGGGTACCGAAAGCTACCTGCTCGACCTCCGCGACGGGAGCCTGCTGCAGACCATCACCTCTCGACCTGATCGGCATTTCTATGGCCATGCTGTCATCCACCGCGACGGTGAATGGTTATACGCCACCGAAAACGATACCCGCGATCCGGGTCGCGGGCTGTTGGGTGTGTATCGATTCGTCGATGAACGACTGGTGCATTCGGCCGAGATCCCCACTCACGGGATCGGTCCTCATCAGGTGTCATGGATGCCGGACGGCGAAACCCTCGTGGTCGCCAATGGAGGCATTCGTACCGAGGCGGAAAGCCGCGTCGAGATGAACCTCAATGCAATGCAGCCCAGTCTTGTGATGATGCAGCGCGACGGCACACTGCTGAGCAAGGAAACCCTCGCCCAGCAGATGAACAGCGTGCGACACATGGGTATTGCCAGCGACGGCACCATTGTTTCCGGACAGCAATTCATGGGGGACTCACACGAGTTGTCCGAGCTGCTGGCTATCAAGCGCCCAGGACAGCCGTTCCAGCCATTTCCGGTCGCAGAAGAGCAACTGCGCGCCATGAATCACTACACCGCCAGTGTCGCGTTACACAGCGACCTGCGTCTGGTCGCGCTCACCGCACCTAGAGGCAATCGGTTCTTTATCTGGGACCTGGACAGCGGCGCCGTGAAGCTCGATGCGCCGTTACCCGACTGTGCCGGCGTCGGTGCTGTGGCTGACGGCTTTGTCGTGACCTCAGGCCAGGGCCGCTGCCGCTTCTACGATTGCCGCACACCGGAACTGCTGGCCAGGCCGCTGGACCTGCCAACCGGTTTCTGGGACAACCATTTGCATCTGGTCTAAGCGCAGCGCCCCTGATCGGCAATGGCCCGGATGCCTTCAACGGCATCGCTGAGCTGGGCGACGATTCGGTTGCCGACATCCTTGTCATCACCCCCCATGCGCTGCCTGCGAACGAACGCCTGCTTGATCGCTTCCCAGCGAGTGAATTGCTCTTCGGTCAGCCGTCCGCACAGCTCGGTCAGCTTGAGAAGGTTTTCCTCGGCACCCTGGGTGAGCAGTTGTGACTCGCCACGGTAATGATCTGAAACCAACTGGTTGATCTCGGCGTCGTTCATGACCGCCGATACTTTCTCCGCCAGCCTGTTCATGTTGCGATAACTGCCCTGAAGACGAAACGGTGGTTCTGTTCGGTACTCATCCGCTTGAGAGGCACTGTCGATGTAAGCCGCGTTGACGCGCAGCAACACCTCCCGGATCGTCATCAGGCGGCGGATTGTTTCAGTCAGTTCGGTGATTTCTGCACCACTGTACTCATGGCTCAGATCGCCGGTGCTGAATGCCTTTCCCTGGGCATTCCCGGCCAACAGGTAAAAGTCCTGCATATCTCGATTGGCCAGAGGGGCCAGGACCGGATTGGACGTCATACAGTTTTCGAGATAACTCAAGGCAAAAGTGTTTTCGTTGCCGCCCGATACTTCACCGAGATTGTGGACATCGGCGCGGTTGACCAGCATATCGGGGATCCTGAACAGCTCGCCCGATTCCGTGTAAGGGTTACCCGCCATTACGATGCAAAACTTCTTGCCACGCAGGTCACAGGTTCGGGGCTGACCTTTCCAGACGCTTTCGACGCGCCGGGAACCGTCGCACAACGAAATGAATTTCTGAAGAAACTCGGGTGAAAGGTGCTGGATATCATCGATCAACAGGCAGACGTTGTTGCCCATTTCAAGCGCCAGATTGAGTTTTTCAAGCTCCATGCGCGCAGGCCCGTCCACCGCCTGCGCAGGATCCAGAGACCTCGTGCGATGGCCCAACGCAGGCCCGTTGATCTTGACCAGCGCCATGCCCAATTGAAATGCAACGTATTCGATCAATGAGGTCTTGCCGTAACCGGGCGGAGAAATGAGCATCAGCAGGCCCATCAAATCACTGCGCTTGCCCTCTCCGGCGGTCCCTATCTGCTTGGCCAGATTGTCGGCGATCAGCGGCAGGTAGACGTCGTTGATCAGCTGATTGCGAACGAAGGAGGTCAGCGGGCGGGCCTGCAGGTCGTTGATGCGCAATACCTCGCGCTCATGATGCAGGACCGATTGGCGCCATGACTGATAACGGTGCATCCGAGGTATGAAAACCTCCCGGTGCGTGCGCAGGCGCGTGAAGAAATCATCCAGCGAGAATGCAAGGGAACCCGCGTCGAGTGTCGGATGCTCTCCCAGAAGGCCGTCAACCTGTACGTTCAAACCAAACGTGTTGACCCGTAGCGTCGGTTTGCCAGCGAAGCGCAGTAACAGCAAGGCTGTCGCTTCCGGCGCAAAGTGGGCAAGCGCTTTCTGTCTGGAGCCGTGACAGACGCCCATCACCCAGTGCCCGATGAGCGACCATTGCGCTCGAAGGTCGTTTGCCATTGCCTGCACCGTATCGGCCAGTTCCACTCCACACTCGCCGGCCTCCAGACGCTGTTCCAGGGAACCGAGAATGTCCCAGCCATGTCCGCTGATTTCAAAAACCGGGCGGTCCTGGGTCAGAACCTGCGCAAGGTACTCGGCGCTTTCGGACACGACCTGGGGCGAAACCGTCAGGCCCGTAGCCACCGCGAAAGACTCCAGCGTCAGCGCCATATCCCTGCGAACTTCGATCATGCCATCAGGGTGATTGAACAACCTGAGAACCGTTGAACAGGACCGGGCACGGCGCTGCAAGTCCATCATCCTGGCTTCGAATGTTCCCGGCAGGTGCCAGGCAATCAACGCGAACGCTCTTGCCGATGGACTGAAATGCAACAGACCGGCCGCAGCCATGCACGGCATCACCTGCTGGAGTATCAATGCTGCGTCGTGATCGTGAACGCCTTTCACATAGCCTTGTTTATAGAGTGGTGTGCAGAATTGACGGATGTGATGCTGCAGTTGCTCAAACGTCATCTGCGACAGGTCGATACCCGACTGCGCCGCAGCCTCAAGCACCTCTGCGGCGAGGTATTCGCTTCGATAGACGCTGTCGGACTCGGACTCCAGGCTGGCTTGAAAGCAGGAGCGAAACGATGCAATGACTTCG
Source organism: Pseudomonas sp. CDFA 610 (assembly GCF_021147865.1). Lineage (NCBI taxonomy): Bacteria > Pseudomonadati > Pseudomonadota > Gammaproteobacteria > Pseudomonadales > Pseudomonadaceae > Pseudomonas > Pseudomonas sp. CDFA 610. The sequence continues at coordinate 259,026 of NZ_JAGTPM010000011.1, read as the reverse complement.
TCGTCGAGCCGCTCATAAAAATCAGTGCCGGTGATATGCAACCAGAGATGCTCGCCTCGGGGCAAAAGGGTCAAGTCCAGTGCCTGGGTGTTGATACTGAATAGATATCTGGCCCCCAACTTCAAGAGCTTACCGCTGGCATCGAACAGATCGGCCTTGTCCCGCTGCTCCCTTACGGCCTGATCGCGTGCAGCCTTGAGGCGTGCTTCGATGTCGTCAGACTTGACACTGTCCTCAAGGGTTCGCAGACGATCGGAAAGCTCGCGCAGCTTGAGCACCTGCGGGTCAGTGCTGAAAAAACTGTTCAGTCTGTCGATGTCCAGACACCCCGAAAGACGGCGCGGCAGGCTGTCCAGAATACGACTGGCCGCCTCATACAGCCCTTGCGTCTGACGCTGCCGGGCATTGATCAGCGTCTGTCGGTGCTGTTCGAACGCCTCCAGTACCTCATCACGCTTGCCCATGACATCGCTCAGAAAAGACTCATGCTCACCAAAGCGGCTTTCCAGTTCGTCCAGTTGAATCAGCAATTTCGCCAGTTGCTCATCACATGCCTGGGGACTGTCAGCCAGCGACAGGGCGTGGGTGAGGCTTTGGCCAATCAGCTGAAACTGCGCAGCGAATTGCGCAGTGGACTCGGACGAGACCAGCGCCCTGCGACGGGATCCAGCATGTGCCATGGACTGATTCATGCGCGCATACACGTTCGAGATGGACTCGATAATGCCGATGCGCTGCGTCGCATCCTCGATGCCCAGCGAGCTCGCAAGCCCTGACAACAGGTCCAGCGCGGTCGCCATTCTTGCAAGGCTTTCCAGTGGCGGCTCCAGTTCGAATACCGATGACGCAGCCTGAACCTGACGATCAAGTTCGTCCAGTTGCAGGCTATAGGGCAAGAGAGCTTCGGCCTGACACATGAAATCGGCAGCATCGCCAGCGGTACGTCCAAACTCGGCCAGCAGACTCTGCTCCATCTCTTCGATGGCGGCCAGGTCGATGTAGCGTTGTTCCTTGAGGGTCACGAGCTGGCCGCGCAAGCCAGTGATCGAATCCAGCCGGGCGACAAAACCCTGGATATCCTCGCAACGACTCAGGCGCAATTGGCTGGCGAGCGAAACATGACGCTGTCGCGCCTCCTGCATCAAGCGGGTGGAGTGAGCCCGCAGGTGCTCGACTTTCTCGAACTCATCAGCAATCGAGCTGCCGGTATCCGCAATACTGCGCAATATCGCTGCCAGCGAAGCCGTGCTTTCATGGATCAACCAGTGATACTTGTCGAACATAAGCGCGACCTGCCGTGCCAGTGCGCTGAAACGAGTGGCAGTGGCGCTGGCAGCAAGAGACTCTCTGGCAAGGTCGTACAGATCGGAAATGCCGCGGACCAGTTCGGCATTGCCGATCCGACCGAGAAATGAATGGCTCGACGGCTGACCGGTTGTATGATCCTCGGTGAAGAAAGGGGTCTGCCATACCTGTACAGGATGGTTGCGGGCAGGTTCGACCTCAGCCGAGAAAATCACCATGCGCCCATCTTCGAGGTGCGCGTGACCATGACCGAATACGGGCGTCAGCAACTGACGTCGGATGGTGTTGTAAGTGAACAGGGCCGAACGCCCCTCAACCGTATCATGAAAGATGTACAGAAAATCCTCACCGTTGGGCGAGCGCAGCAGACGCTTGAAAAGCATGCCCTGCATCGCAGATTCGAACAGCCTGTGCTCACCACTCTGAAGATAGAGCCCTCCGGGAAATACAATGCCGTGATCATCGGGAAGCCGCTGACACGCCAGGCCAATCGCATCGATCCGGGTCAGCGCAAGCGTCTTCAGATTACAGACCAGATAGCGGCACTGCTCTTCCTTGTAAGGCCGGACACTCAAAAGGATCAGGTTACCCAGTCTGGCGAAGGCTACTTGTAAATCAGGTAGCGACTGGTTTTTTTCGGCCAGCCTCTCACGGTACAACTCAAGCCCTGCTTCTGACGGGCTTGCGCCCCTGACAATCAGTTCGCCGTTGTCCAGATGGATATGGATGCTGTCCAGGATAACAATACGGGGCATCTGATCGTTGACGATCATTTCACGCCCTGCCTGAGTCCATTCAAAATCGTAAGGCGGCACGTTGACGATATCGCGCTCCCCACGATTATCGAGATAGCGTACCTCGTTGCCCGACGCGCTCATCGCCCAGCGGAAAACCCGGATATCCGTGAGACGTTCGCCGAATTGAAAAATGGCCAGCAACCGGTTTTCAGAGACGGACAGTTCCAGCAGCCGGGCATCTCGGTAATAGGTATAGAGCTCTTCGAAATCCTTGCGAAACACCGGGTCGGCCAACCAGGTGCCGTCCGGATCGACAGAGTGGGTCTCATAACCCTGCTCGCCCTCGCTCAGGCGGAACAGCGCAAACACATCCTCGATTCGGGCTGCCACATTGAGCCCGAGCGACACGTTGTAGCCGAACAAAAGGTCGGGACCGACACGCACGATGCCCCTTGGAATGCAGTTGTTTTCCGTGCGCAACCGAGCTCGTCCCAATACTTCCATCGAGCTGCACCCAAACTCTTCAAGCCTTTGGGCGTTGAGCGTGTCGACCTGTCGAGACAGGCTGTTACCCTGCTCTTGCAAGCGTTTGAGCAATACCTCATAGGCCCCGCTTTCAGTGACCTCCGTGTTCGACGCTTCCTGAGTCGGGTTTTCAAGCTGATCTTGGGACATGGGTCAATCCGGATGGGCAGGTCATGAAGACGCGCCCGGCAAATGAACCGGGCGGTGGCATGGGCATTACTGAGCGTCGGGGCGGCGGTCGGAAGATCTTTCAGTGGCCACTCTGGAAAGCATCCCGAGCCCGGTCTGAATAACCTGAGCGGCAAGCGGACTGCTCTGATTCAAACCTTCGATGGCTTTGCCAACCGAGAGGGATTTCACGAAGGCATCGAATACGCCGTTATCTCCTCCGCCCACGAACTGGATGCTGGCCTTGCTCATGGCAGCGGACAGCACCTCGGCCTGTTGCTCGGCAATCTTCTCGTTGGCCGCGATGCCTGCCATGGTGATGTCGAACTGGTTCTGCAGAGCCAGACGGAACTCTTCGTGCTCGCGGGCACCGCCCGTCAATTTCTGCATTGCTTCGAATTTCTCGGTCAGACCCGCCGCTTCGGCCTCGAAACGCTTCTGAAGAACCTCGGCTTCGGCAGCCCCAACGTCCTGTATGGTCGCTGCCCTGGACTCGCCGATCGCCTTGTCGCCCTCGGCCTGAGACAACAGACGCTGCTTCAATACGGCCGCTTCCGCCAATCCCTCACGCTCGATGGCTTCAGCGATCTGTATCCGGACCTCGGCATCGGACTCACCAACGGCACGATCACCTTCTGCCTGAGACAACAGACGCTGCTTCAGCACCAGCGCTTCGGCCTGCCCTTCACGCTCGGCGGCCTCTGCGATCTGCATGCGGACCTCGGCCTCTGCCAGCCCGGACGCAGCCTTCTCGGCACGTACACCTTCGGCTCGCTTGATAGCAGCCTGCGATTCGCGTTCGGCCTTGCGCAAATCGGCATCGGCCAGTGTCACCAGTTCCTTGGCGCGGTATTCCGACACCACCGTATCCGCTTCGGCCTGTTTGACCAGGCACACCAGATCGCGCTCGGCCTGCGCCTGGGCTTCAGTGACGACCACGGTCTTCTTGCGGTCCGCATCGGCGACCATACGTAACGTTGTGATGGCCTCCTCTTCCTGGGCGACGGTCTTCTCGACGATGACGCGTTCGCGAGTGACGCTGGCGATCTCCCCACGCTTTTCTTCAAGCTGACGATCCCGCTCGATTCGACTCAGCGACACTTCGCGCTCGCGATCGACCTGCGCCAGAGCCTGGGCGCGAATGACGGTTTCCTTCTCGAGCATGACGACGCGCTCGCTGTTCTGGTTCGCGACATCCACTTCACGCTGATGATTGACCGCAGCGACATCAATCCGCTGCGCGGCGGCGATGCGTGCTTCCTCGGCCCGCAAATGCTCTTCGGACTGGATCTTGAGTGTCTCGGCTTCCTCACGGGCGATCACCGATGCGATTTCGCGTTTCTGCCGCGCCTGGGCATCGGCTTCCTGACGCTCCAGCGCCAGACTTGCTTCGATGGTTTCGACGTTCTTCTTCTGAATCTTCAGCGCCTGATCACGTTCCAGTTCGTTGGTGATAACGTTGTGGACGGAAGTCAGTTCGGTAATCTTCCGGATGCCCTCGGCATCGAGAATGTTGTCGCGGTCGAGGTCCACCTTGGGCGTTTGCTCAAGGAAGTCGATGGCCACGTCCTCGAGCACGTATCCGGACAGATCCTGACCTATCACATTGACGATCTCATCGCGAAAACGGACGCGATCCTCGAACAGTTCAACGAAATCGAATTGTTTGCCGACTGTCTTCAGTGCTTCGGAAAACTTGGCGTTGAACAGCTCATTGACGGCCGACTTGTCCGAGGCGCGCTGAACGCCGATGGCCTTGGCCACTTTGAGCACGTCTTCACGGGTTTCGTTGACCCGCAGGAAAAAAGCGACGGTGATATCGGCGCGCATGTTGTCCCGGCAGATAAGCCCGCCCTTGCCCTTTCGATCGATTTCCAGCGTGATGACACTGATCTGCATTTTCTCCATGAAATAGAGATAAGGCAGCACCATGGCGCCGGTGAAATAGACCTTGGGGCGACTCGACAGGTCATTGACAATCAACGCCGTGCCCTGGGGAACCTTGACGTAAAAGGTCTTGATCAATAGTGCCAAAGCGACCAAAGCAAGAATTGCGACGCAGAGGATGACGAGAAATGGCATGGCCATGTCCAGCATGCTGTATTACTCCATAACGGGCTCAGCCCTTGAATTCCGACTCGCTGACGACGAGATAGGCATGCTCGTCTGCGAGGTATTGAAGAAGCACCACCCGGTCATTGCGTTTGATTTCGGGGGTGCCGAAGGTACGAACCTGAAGCAGCAGTCCTGCACCGCCATCGCTCATCAGCGCGCGTCCACTTTTGCCGGTCACGGTCTGGCTGGTGACGACCGCCACCTGTCCACAAATAGGCGTCGGCTCCGGCCCTCTGATCTTTCTGACGAGAGGCTTGAAAAGGCGAAGGGTGACCAGCGTAAAGATCGAAGCGGCCACGAGGGCCAACAGCCCACTGACAAATCCGAGGGGGTAGTAGAAAAAGCCCAGTGACAACTGGTCGATCAAAAGCAGGTGGCCGAGGTAGCTGATCAGCCAGCCGGAAAGACTGATCAGTGTCAGGATGATGGAAGCAGGCACCCCGGAGAGCCCGAGGCGGGCAACCAGACCTTTACCCGACTCGGCACTGGCGCTGTCGAAGGCCGAAACAGCCTGCATGTCGATATCGGCCGAACCGCCATCAAGAACGCCCAGGCATACCATCAGCCAATAGAACACGGTTATCGCCAGCAACAGGCTGAATATCACCACCGGGAACGACAACGCTGTTTCGATGAAATGGTACATCTCGACATCCTTTCGAATCAGGCGCACTGCTGCTGGCGACTGGTCTTGATTCTCTGCAATACGGTTTGCGCGCTGAAGTTGTCCACTGTGATCCCGGCGTCCAGCAATCGCTGTTCAAGATCGGCATCGGCAAGGCTCGACTCCTCCTGAACCTGCCGGCGGGCCTCTGTCTCCAACTGACGTTGTTGGAGATCGTTCAATGCATCAGTGGCACTTTGCAGCCTGTTGGCCGACTCCTCATGGGATACCGTCCAGCCGCCATGGGCCTGCTGCACGAACTCGGTGGTCCGCACCATTTCGACCTGCTGCCGGAGTGCCCAAAGCTTCTGTTCACTGACGCGCAGACTCTCGCTCAGGCTGCTGGCGGCAGTGGCATAGCCTTGAGCGATACAGGCATCCTCTTCCATCCGTTTTTCCAGCAGGCCAATCTGTGATGCAACTGCCAGGGCGGCAGCTTCATCATCAGCCTCGAGGGCTGCCTCGGCATCGAGAATCAGAGAAGCGACCTGTGCGCGCGCCTGAGCCACCTTTCGCGTTGCATGAAGATTCCTGGCCATCAGGCCTGCGAGGCTGGAACGGCTGGCATCGAGGTGTTGTTCGGCGTTGCGGATTTCCTTGTCGAGGATGTGCAACGTCTGCCGGGCCGCAACGCTACTCGACGCTTCGTTTGCTCCGCCCTGCAAGGCAGTCACTATTTTCGTCCAGATACCGGCCATGCCATTTTTCCTTGGGCGTATTGATCGAGTTCTGATGACTCGATAAACATCCAGCGAAAGATGACATAGGAGAAATCGGCGTTATGCCGGAACAGTCGTTTAAAAAAGTACGAAATTTCCTCTAGGGCTGAAATTCACGACTTTCAACACTTATATTTTTCCAGACACTGCATTAGCAACCAGATTTGAAAGGCCGCTATTCGGGTCGAGTTCGCGTCCCCCGTGCGGTCCAGATATTCCAGGGAAGTGAAGCATGTTGCGTCGTCGCATGCTGATAATGCTGGGCGTTGTGACGTTCGTCGTGCTTGCGCTAGCGGGTTACAAAGCGTTTTCCATTTACCGGTAGATTCAGCCGTTCAGCGCGCCGAAGCCACCTGTCAGCGTGGCGGTGGTCAACGCTGTCGAGTTGCCCTGGCGATCATTTTTCTGGTGCTGGCGGCGCAGTTCGAAAGCTTCCGCGACCCTCTGGTAATTCTGGTGAAGGTCCCGCTGTCGATCTGCGGGGCCTTGATCCCGCTGTTTCTGGGGTTTTCGAGCATGAACACCTATACCCAGGTCGGGCTGGTGACCTTGATCGACCTGATCAGCAAACAAGGCATTCTGATTGTCGAGTTTGCCAACCAGTTGCGTCGGCACAAGGGACTGCTGGCGAGGGAAGCTGTAGAAGAAGCTGCGGAAATTCGTCTGCGTCCGGTCTTGATGACAACGGCGGCAATGGTATTCGCAATGGTGCCACTGCTACTGGGAAGCGACGCCGGAGCGGTCAGCTCCGCCGTACATTGACCCTCTGCCAAACGATAAAGGCCCCGACAAGGGGCCTTTCAGGTCAAAGGAGTTTTCAATTTTTCGAACCGGTACCCTGTGCCAGGCTGTACATCAGGAGCAGCAGATCATGATCGGGCTTCACTGCTACTTGACTCTTGATTGCACGAGGCAAAGGGCAATGCCCTTCTCCGTGCTGGACACTCAGGATCTTCGTGCCCGGTTGTTCAAGCGCCGCCATGGCGACTGTTGCAGTCGCCAACGCCGCGAACACGAACAAACCTCTAGCCATTTCGAGCTTCATGACTCTAAACCTTTGATAGAGCTGCCAAACGCCGCCTGGTAAAAATAGACTAACTTCTGCCAGTCTGCGGCACTGAATGACGAATGGCGTCTGAGTTGCTTCATGTCATGCTGCGCGGCCCCATAGGCTGTCCAGCGACGGCGACCCTTTTCCAGGTCAAGCAATGCAACCTCGGGTCTGGCCTGGGCACCCTCGCCGGTAACACGCACAAAAATATGCTTGATATAAAGACAGCTGTGCTGCCAACGCCCCAAATGCATGCGTGCCAGCGTTTTACCGATTTCGCTCAGCATTTGCTCGTACAACAGTTCGCCGTATTGCTCGCGACCACCTGCAGCAAGCCATTTTTCGAACTCTTCGAATCCTTCGAGGGCCTCGGTTACCAGAAGCGCACGCCATTCGTTTTCGGTGCGCTCGGCTCCGCAGAACACGATCTGCGGCACCCCGACGCCCAGCCTGTTCAGACCTTCAAGCGCATCACGCTCGCGAAGTACGGTCGGGCGTCCAAACGGGTGCAACCAGCTGCGGTAGATATGGCCGGTCTGCCGTTTGCTGTAGAGCGTCTGTCCATCGTCCGTGACCAACCGTTGTACGCCGCTCTCGCCACCACGCCGCACGTTGGGCTCTTCAACCCATTCGCCTCGCTGGCTCCAAAAGTGACTGAACCCGTTCTTTCCCGGGTTCACAACCGGTTCCCTCAAGGACTGCAGACCCATCTATTCACCTTTTACGCAATACATAGACTCGCCACATGGCGTACATCGGCAGGAAGTCCATTCGCTTCTGAATGCGAAATCCTGCCTCTTCAAATTCGGTTTCTGCGGTAGTGACCGGTAACACAAAACGGTTCTGGTAACTTTCCTGCCCATTTTTCTCGTGACGCTGGCTCTCGAGTCTTCTGCGCTTCCAGGCCTTGAAATTGCCATCCACCCACAATGAGACAATGACACTGTCGCGGGTAACGCGCTGAAACTCCCGTAACAGAGCCATTCGGTCGCTCGATTGCCCGACGTGGTGCAACAGACGCATACAGAAGATACTGTCTACAGCGTTGTCAGGCAGGTCGATTGCAAAAGCAGATGTCTGCAAGGGTCGTACCCTTTTCACCACATCAGCCGGTTGAGACTCACAGGCGGTTCGCAGCATGTCGGCGGAGTTGTCCGCTCCAATGATGGAACGATTGGGCTTTTCGGCCAGCAAGGGCCAGAACCGACCTGCCCCGCATGGAAGATCCAGTACCAGACCGGGATCTCCGACCATATGCAGCGCCTTTCGTGCCAATTGTTCGTCGCGATAATGAGACAACTTGCGCCATAGACCGTCCTGATGTTTCTCCAGGTACTGGCGAGCGTGGTCCTTGTCGTACTTACGGGAAAACTCAAGTTCAATGCGGTCGCTCATAAGAGCATCTCCTGACGTTAATGGCAGCCAAATTAGTCAGGCTGCCGTCATCGCCAGGTCATCTGAATGTGAAAAAAACGTCACATTGACCAGTTAAATGTTTCCAGAGTTTACAGGTACTTGCGTGCCATGTGCGCCGCCTCTGGTCAGAGCGCGGCGTGCACGAGAGGAGTCCGGACGGACATTACGGCTTGACGATGTCCAGCGTAACCTTGAAGCGGCACCCGTGGGGCTCCATCGGAGTCAGGCTGACGCTCCACCCCTGGTTGGCACAGATACGCTGAACCAGCGACAGACCGAGCCCCAGGCCTTCGCCACGCTGCTCGTTACCCCGCACGAAGGGTTCGAACATGGCTTCGCGTTTCTCTTCCGGGATACCGACACCGCTGTCTTCGACGACGAAACTTTCGGACTGCAGTGTCAGCGTAATGAAACCGTGGTCGGTGTAGTGCAGGGCATTGCGCAGCAGATTGCCCATCACGGCATGAAGGAACGTTGCGTTGTAGCGAATCTCGGAGACCTGACCTTCGGGTGGCGGGTTGTACGTTAGCGTGAGCCCTTTGCCCTCTATCGGGTCACGCCATTGCGAGATCAGTTGCTCAGCCACGCCTACCAGCGTCGCCTTGGGCGTCATGGCCGGGTCCTCGCGTTGCGTGCGGGCGAGCATCAGGAAGGTCTGGACCAGATCACGCATCTCTTCACAGGCACGTGCGATGCGCTCCACCTGACGGCGCGCACGCTGGTCAAGTGCCGGGTTTTCGAGCAACAGTTCGCAGGAGCTGGCCAGCACCATCAACGGTGTACGCAGCTCATGACTCACGTCGCTGGTGAACATCCGCTCGCGAATCAATGCCTGGCGCAGACGCCCCAGCGTGGCATCGAAGGCGACGGCCAGTTCACCCACTTCGTCTGCGGCATAGTCAGGGGCCAGAGGCGGTGCCAGGCCCAGCAACTGGTCACGATGGCGGACCTGTCTGGCGAGCCGCACAACCGGCGCCATCACGCGTCGGGCAAGCACCCAGCCCAGGAAGACGGCCAGCGCCAACGCGAGTACGAAGCCCACCAGCACTACTGCGAACAGCACGCGCTCGCGCTCTTCGAAATCGCTCTGATCCTGCAGCAAGGCGTAGTGACGGCCATCGACCACTTCGATCATCGCGTGATAGGACAACGGCCCGCGAAATACTTCGTGAAAGCCGGGCTCGAGATGACGCAAGTCCTTGGGCAGGTCGAAGTCGCCGGGACCGTTGGTGAAGTAGAACAACTGGTCAGGCTTGGGCCGATGGCTCCAGTCGCTGACGCTGTCCATCAGCATGAGGCGGTTGAGATCGCCGCCCAGACCTGCGGAAATCAATTTCTCTTCAACCAGGTGAACGGTGGAAATAATGCCGATTGCAAAGGATCCGGCGACCAGCGCGCTCATCAGGGCAAACGCGATGATGATCCGCTGGGCAAGGCTCTGTTTAAACTCCATCCCGGCCCTCGGCCAAGCGGTAGCCCACACCGTGTACGGTTTGCAGCAACGGCTTGGAAAACGGTTTGTCGATCACCTGACGCAACTGATGCACGTGACTGCGCAGGCTGTCGCTGTCAGGACAATCATCACCCCACAACGCTTCTTCAAGAATTTCACGACGCAACACGTGCGGGCTTTTCTGCATCAATACCGCGAGCAGCTTGAGACCGACCGGGTTGAGCTTGAGCATCCGCCCTTCCCGTGTCACCTCAAGCGTGTCGAGATCGTAGATCAGATCGGAAACCTGCAAGGTGCGACGCCCGCCACCCTGGGCTCGACGCAGCACAGCTTCTATGCGCGCCGCCAGTTCGGACAGGGCGAATGGCTTGAGCAGGTAGTCATCGGCGCCGGAACGAAAGCCCTGCAGGCGGTCATCGAGCTGGTCACGTGCGGTCAGCATGATCACCGGCGTGTCACGACGAGCGTCTTCGCGCAGCCGTTTGCACAGGGTGTAACCGTCGATACCGGGAAGCATGATATCCAGCACGATCAAATCGTAATGTTCGGTGGCAGCCAGATGCAGTCCCGAGAGGCCATCCTGTGCGCAATCGACGGTGTAGCCTTTCATGCCCAGGTAATCGGCCATGTTTGCCAGGATGTCGCGGTTGTCTTCAACCAGAAGAATTCGCATGGAGCACTCTCATATGCAATTTGGGCTGGCGCAGCTTAAGACGAAGTGGACGTCAGGGCCAGCGCCGAAATGGCCTAACGATTTTTTCATCTAGAATTCACAACTTGCGTGACACACTCCGAAACAAAATTGCCGCAATTCATGACTGCGGCCCGTCTTCCACTGAACCGGATTTGCCATATTGAAAGCCGCCTCCCCGCCATACTCCCGTCCGCTCAACCTCTGGATATACTTGGGCATACCTGCCGTCACCGCCCTGATACTGGTTCTGCTGGAACTGACCTCAGTGGACATGGACCTTGCCAGACTCGCCTTCGATCCGGCGACCGGTGCGTTCATTGGCAGGCACAGCTACTTTCTGGAAGACGTGCTGCATGATCGCGCCAAACAAGTGGTGATGGCGATTGGAGTACTGGCGATGATCAGCTTCGCTGCGTCCTTCAAGGTCGAGCGCATGATGCCGTGGCGTCGTGAACTGGGGTGTCTGGTGCTGTCGATGGCCCTTGCCACCGGTTTCGTGACACCGCTCAAGGTCGCAACCTCCGTACAGTGTCCCTGGAGCCTGACCGAGTTCGGTGGCCAGGAAACCTACAGCGAACTGCTCAGCCCGCGACCGGCAACCGACAAGCCCGGTCGTTGCTGGCCGGGCGGTCATGCGGCTACCGGTTTTACCCTGTTCGCCCTGTTCTTCATGTTTCGCGACCGCAAGCCACGTCTGGCCAAAGCCGGGCTGATACTGGCATTCACGCTGGGGTCGATCTTTTCGGTGGGTCGTATGCTGCAAGGGGCGCACTTTCTGTCGCACAACCTGTGGACGGCGGTGTTCTGCTGGTTGATATGTCTGGGGGTTTATTACTTCGTGCTGTACAGACCTGAACGCCGCGAACCGGCAGTTCAGCTCTCTCGCTGACGTTTCACCTCGTCACACCAAAGCTTGCTTCACACTGATCGTGCCCATCGCTGCGCGTCACAAATGGCACAGATTGCGGACACTTTGACAGAGTAACGTAAGCAAACTCCTTCGCTCTGGTTCCGGCCCCGGCTTCGCCGGGGTTCCTTCGTCCTGACACTGATTCGGTGGTGTTCGCACTATCGCGTTGAGAACGCATGGCAGCGCTGCTGCCTCAATGACGTGTCAGTTAGCGTGTGTGACGAAGAACGTCGACCTACAGACCAGCCATAAAAAAACCCCGCACAAGGCGGGGTTCTTTATGAGGCGTGTCGCTTGAGGGGTAAAGCCGGCTTACATCATGCCGCCCATACCACCCATGCCGCCCATATCCGGCATGCCGCCGCCTGCTGGCTTGTCTTCAGGCACGTCAGCGATCATCGCTTCAGTGGTGATCATCAAGCTGGCGATCGAGGACGCTGCCTGCAGAGCAGAGCGAGTGACCTTGGCCGGGTCCAGGATACCCATTTCGATCATGTCGCCGTACTCACCGGAAGCAGCGTTGTAACCGAAGTTACCCGAACCCTGCTTGACCTTGTCGACTACAACGCTTGGCTCGTCGCCGGAGTTGGCAACGATCTGGCGCAGCGGTGCTTCAACAGCACGACGCAGCAGAGCGATACCGACGTCCTGATCAGCGTTGTCGCCTTTCAGGCCTTCGATGGCCTGCAGGGAGCGAACCAGAGCAACGCCACCGCCAGGCACCACGCCTTCTTCGACGGCTGCGCGGGTTGCGTGCAGGGCGTCTTCAACGCGGGCTTTCTTCTCTTTCATTTCGACTTCGGAACCGGCGCCGACCTTGATCACCGCAACACCGCCGGACAGCTTGGCCAGACGCTCTTGCAGCTTCTCTTTGTCGTAGTCGGAGCTGGTGTCACCGATTTGCTGGCGGATCTGAGCGATGCGCGAGTCGATGTCGGTTTTAACGCCAGCACCGTCGATGATGGTGGTGTTTTCTTTGTTCAGCACAACGCGCTTGGCATTACCCAAATGTTCCAGGGTAGTGGTTTCCAGGCTCAGACCGATCTCTTCGGAGATAACGGTACCGCCAGTCAGAACGGCGATGTCCTGCAGCATGGCCTTGCGACGGTCGCCGAAGCCTGGAGCCTTGACGGCTGCAACCTTCACGATACCACGCATGTTGTTCACAACCAGAGTCGCCAGGGCTTCGCCTTCAACGTCTTCGGCAACGATCAACAGTGGACGACCTGCCTTGGCGACTGCTTCCAGAACCGGCAGCATTTCGCGGATGTTGGAGATCTTCTTGTCAACCAGCAGCAGCAGCGGGCTGTCCAGCTCGGCAACCATGGTGTCCGGCTTGTTGATGAAGTACGGGGACAGGTAACCACGGTCAAACTGCATGCCTTCAACGACAGACAGTTCGTTTTCCAGACCAGAACCTTCTTCAACGGTGATGACGCCGTCTTTGGTCACTTTTTCCATGGCTTCGGCAATGATGTCGCCGATGGAGTGATCAGAGTTCGCAGAGATGGTACCGACCTGGGCAATTGCCTTGGTATCGGTGCATGGCTTGGACAGCGACTTGAGCTGAGCAACGATGGCGATGGTGGCCTTGTCGATGCCGCGCTTCAGGTCCATCGGGTTCATGCCGGCAGCGACGGCTTTCAGGCCTTCATTGACGATAGCCTGAGCCAGTACGGTAGCGGTGGTAGTACCGTCGCCCGCGTCATCGTTGGCACGGGAAGCAACGTCTTTTACCAGTTGCGCGCCCATGTTTTCGAAACGGTCTTTGAGTTCGATTTCCTTGGCAACCGACACACCGTCTTTGGTGATCAGCGGAGCACCGAAGCTCTTCTCGATGATGACGTTACGGCCTTTCGGGCCCAGGGTCGCTTTTACTGCGTCAGCCAGGACGTTTACACCGGCGAGCATTTTTTTGCGGCCAGAATCGCCGAATTTAACTTCTTTAGCAGCCATGATCATTATTCCTTGAATACTTTGTAGTAACGGAAATCAGCGCGAGCACTCAGCCTTCGATAACAGCGAGAATCTCGTTCTCGCTCATCACCAGCAGGTCTTCGCCGTCTACTTTCACAGTGTTGCTGCCGGAATAAGGGCCAAACACCACTTTGTCACCCACTTTCACGGCCAGCGCACGTACTTCACCGTTGTCCAGCACGCGGCCGGTACCAACAGCGACGATCTCGCCACGGTTTGGCTTTTCGGCAGCCGAACCTGGCAGAACGATACCGCCGGCAGTTTTCGTTTCTTCTTCGCTGCGACGGATTACGACGCGGTCATGCAGAGGACGAAGCTTCATTGTCGATCTCCTGATTATGGTTGTTGAGCGTCCGGTGAATGCACCGGCCTGTTATAAATTCCGGACTTGCCGGTTACGGTTCGACGCGCGAACCGCAGAATACGGTCTGGCAATCAGGCCAGAAACCTTGCGGTGACCCATACATAAGGGCGGGCAAGGTTATTACAAGGCTTGGGCAAGAAAATTTTTGCAGCCTGACAGAGCCCGCAAACGAGCGCGGCACCCGAAGGTGCCGCGCAGCGAAGGTATTGAAGGGGTTATTTGTCCCGGTGCTCGAACTCACCCTCGATCACGTCGGGCTCGCGGGTAGGCTGGTGAATTGCGTGCGTGCGGCTGTTCGCCGTTTGCTCGTCGGCACGGCTCTGCAGATCATCGGCGAAGGCGCGCTGGCGCATGGCCTGAGCCTCGGCGCGTTGACGTACCTTGCTGATCAGCAACCGGCGAGTCACAGGCAACAGGCAGATCACGCCCAGAATGTCACTGATGAAGCCTGGCAACAGCAGCAAGCCACCGCCTACCGCAACCATCAGGCCTTCGAGCATCTGCTGGGCAGGCAGCTCTCCACGGGAAAGGCTTTCACGGGCACGCAGAGCCGTGGCGAAACCCGCCACGCGCATGACGAAAAGTCCCAGCATCGATGTCGCCAGGACCAACAGGAACGTCCAGAGAAAACCAATGGACATGCCGACCCGAACCAGAATGAACAGTTCGAGTACCGGAAAAAGTAAGAACATCAGCAAAAAAACACGCATCAAATCAGTTCCTCAGCGCAAGGGTGCCTTGCAAGTAGACCGTATGTGATGTCAGAAAGTCGTTAATTCAAGCATGCTTCCCGTCAATTACCGGCCATTTTTCTGCGTGAGCCAGTTGGACCAAGGCCTCACGGACTTGTGTCGGTGTATTACAAGGCTCGCGAAATGCCAACCAATAAAGGCTGTTCGAGATACGCAGGTGCATGCCTTCGCTGTCGATGCCGACCAGTTGCGCGGGTTCGCTTCGTGGCAGGCCCGACAATTCGACGTAGTGGGCAATGGCCTTGGCATGGTCCTGGTTCATATGCTCGACCATGCCCGTTTCGATCTTGCCGGCAAACGGATTATCCAGCACGACCTCGTCCAGCCAGTGGATGGCGCCGAAGCCGCCGATGTACCGGAAGCGAACAGGATCAAGCACCCAGAAATCGAAATCGTGAGCCGTGTGATAACTCTGCGACTCGGGGAAGAATCGGTAGTACCGTCGTGCTGCAGCTTCAATCGCATCAGGATCACTGAGCTTTTCAGCCTGCGCCATAACCGTCACCCGAGCGACCGCCTGCACATCCTCGGCGCCCCGCTCGCCCACCAGCACCGAGCATCTGGGATCAAGCGTCAGATTATGAGTGTGCTGAGCGATGCGGCTGATCAGTATCAATGGACGACCCAGATCATCCAGGCAGTAAGGCACAACCGAACCGAACGGATATCCCGGCATGGACTTGGAATGCGTGGACAAGGCAGCTCTGTACTCCTTGAGCAGCAAGTGCCTGGCATCCTTAGAGGCTTTCGCGCTCATCATGTGACCCCTTATAACGTTTGTGTCGAGTTGAAGACGAACGCGCGGAAACAGAATATAACGTGCTCTGGCAACGGCACCTGAACTCATCTCGAATGAGTCATGCCGTGAAGACAATCAGCGGATTGGGCACGCACATGGAATTGAAAGACAAGCTAATAATAATCACCGGCGCGGGCCAGGGTCTGGGCCGCGCAATGGCCGAACACCTGGCCGGCAAAGGTGCGAATCTGGCGTTGGTGGATCTCGATCAGGAAAAGCTCGACCAGGCGGTTGCAGCTTGCCAGACACAAGGCGTGCAGGCGCGGGCCTACCTGTGCAACGTCGCGAATGAAGATCAGGTCGTGGAAACCGTAGGCAGGATCGCCGAGGATTCCGGGGCCATTCACGGATTGGTCAACAACGCGGGCATCCTGCGAGATGGTCTGCTGGTCAAGGTCAAGGACGGCGTCATGACCAAACTGAGCCTGGCTCAGTGGCAGTCGGTCATTGACGTCAACCTGACCGGTGTCTTCCTGTGCACGCGCGAAGTGGCAGCGAAGATGATCGAGCAGAACAGTCAGGGCGCGATCATCAATATCTCGTCGATTTCACGCGCGGGAAACATCGGCCAGACCAACTATTCAGCCGCCAAGGCCGGTGTAGCCGCAGCAACCGTGACCTGGGCACGGGAACTGGCGCGTTACGGCATCAGGGTCGCTGGCGTGGCACCCGGCTTCATCGAAACCGAGATGACCGGCAGCATGAGGCCCGAAGCACTGGAGAAGATGACGTCCGCCATCCCGCTCAAGCGCATGGGCAAGCCTGACGAAATCGCCCACTCGGTGGCTTACATTCTGGAAAATGATTATTTCAGCGGACGCATCCTGGAGCTGGACGGCGCGATGAGAATCTAAACGGCGGTGTGATTGGCCAGCGACGCGCCTGTAAGCGCGTCACTGGTCTCTTGCTTACCAGGCGACGCCGAAACCTGCCGTGTAGCGTGTCTTGTCGACATCACCATTGCTGGAGCCGCTGATGACGTCTTTCTCGGCCTTGAGGTTAAGCGAGGCCCATTCGGTGACCTTGTAGCGCAGCCCCGCCTCGACATCCAGCGAGTAGTCCGCAACGCCACTCAACGGTTTGCCCAGCTCGCCGTTGGTGAAGAACTCGACCTTTTTGCCGATCAGGTAGCGGTTGTAATCCCAGGTACCAGCGACCGAATAGAAGTTTTCCTTCTCGTCGTTGGAAAACTCGAAGTCCGTACGGTTGAGCAGTGCACCGACCTTGAAGGCACCCAGCTCATCATCCCAGAACTGGTAACCGGGACCCGTACCGACAACACGCTGGCGGGACAGGTCTTCGATCTTGTCGCGCTTGTAGGTAACGCGGGCATCCCAGAAGAATTTCTCGGTCAGGAAGCGGTCGATCGAGTACTCGGCGCTCCAGTTGTCGGTGCCGACCACATCGTCTGTCGTCTCGCGGTTGTATTCGCCTCTGGCGTTATGTCGCCATTGACCGTGACGCGCCGATGTCTTGAAGGCGACGTTGTAGTCATTGGTGTCGTTCTCGGCCTGCTGGAAGTCCAGCGCAGCGTCGATATTGCCCTTCCAGACCAGATCGGTGATGACCGGCTTGGGCTTGATGATCTGTTGAATGCTCGCCAGTTCGACGGTCTTGGGCGCTTCGCCATTGGCCAGAACCACTTTGCCGTCATCGGACGCTTTTAGTGACTTGGCAACTTCGCCGGTGTACTGGTCCTGCTTGACCAGCAATGGCTGGTCGCTTTCCAGCGTCTTGACCTTTTTCCAGTCAATCGGAATGGCACCGCCATATTCGGTCTGCAGCAGCAGTTTACCGCCGTCGAAAACCTTGATGGTACCGGTCAGTTTGTCGCCGTTCTTCAACCATACGGTATCGGCAAGCAAAGGAGTGGAGGCAGCGGTGAGGGCAAAACACAGAAGGGTTCTGGACAACATAAGCGACGACTAGGCTCTGTTTGGCGGAAAATCGGGCATCATCCCGCTGGAAAAAAGTCAAGGCAGTCCACGGACCCCCGAACACAGGTATCACTGACCACCAGATCCGTCTGTAGTTCCAGGAAACGACAATCAATCTCGTTTTATACAGGATAAGCATGTGACTGACCCCGTTTCAGAGCAAAACGACCCCAGCGGTCTTTCACCCGCCGACGCACGGCGCACAGCACTTTATCTGACCCTGGCTCAGGTGCCGGAGGGAAAAGTGGTGAGCTACGGGCAACTGGCGGAACTGGCCGGGCTTGGCAAGGCGGCCCGCTGGGTAGGCCGCACCTTGAGCCAGTTGCCGCCGGGTTCGGCGCTTCCCTGGCACCGTGTCCTGGGTGCCGGTGGCAGGCTGAGTCTACCGCCCGGCAGCCCCTCCGGTGACGAACAGCGCGCCCGTTTGCGTACCGAAGGCCTTACTATTCTGAACAATCGGGTTGATATGCAGCGTCATGGCTGGCGCCCCATGTAGTTCAACGGTTAGAGTGCGCCCTTTGTTTTCGTAAACTGAGGCAGATTCCAGCCCATGCCCCGTAAAACCTGGCGCGCCGCGCTCGCCGCATATGCCAGCCCATCGACTTTAGTGTTGTTGCTGCTCGGATTCGCTGCGGGCATGCCTTACATGTTGGTCTTTTCGACGTTATCCGTCTGGTTGCGTGAAGCTGGTGTCGCTCGCGAAACCATCGGCTACGCCAGCCTGATCGGTCTTGCCTACGCCTTCAAATGGGTCTGGTCGCCACTGCTCGATCAATGGCGCCTGCCGCTGCTCGGCAAACTGGGCCGTCGCCGCTCCTGGCTGGTGCTGTCCCAGACCCTCGTGCTGCTGGGCCTGATCGGTATGGGTTTCTGCGATCCGCAGCAACATCTGTCCTGGTTGATCGCCATCGCTGTGGTCGTGGCCTTCGCGTCCGCAACCCAGGACATCGCGATCGATGCGTATCGCCTGGAAATCGCCCAGGACACTCAGCAGGCCGCGCTGGCCGCCAGCTATATGTCCGGCTACCGCGTTGCTGCACTGCTGGCGACCGCAGGCGCACTGTATTTCGCCGAAGGCTTCGGCTCGACCGGCTTCGCTTACAAGCACTCGGCCTGGACCGGCACTTACGTGCTGTTCGGCCTGCTGATGCTGCCTGCACTGATCACCACGCTGATCATGCGAGAGCCGCCAGTACCGTTGCGCACACAGCTGTCGGCAGCGCGCTACGGATTTACTCACCAATTGGCCTCTGTCTTCGTTCTGATCGTGCTGCTGGTGTCGGTCCCGGCAATGTTCACCCAGCTCTACAACACCGATTTTGCCAGCGTGCTGTTCGGAGGCACCAGCTGGATGGACTTGCTGCTGGAAGACCGGGCCTTCCTGCGCGCGATCCTCTATACCCTGCTCACCATCGGCTGCCTGTCCTCGATGGGACGTCGCGGCCTGGCGCCGGTCCTGACCCCGATCAACGACTTTATCATGCGCTATCGCTGGCAGGCCTTGCTGCTGCTGGGGCTGATCGCCACCTATCGCATGTCGGACACGGTCATGGGCGTCATGGCCAACGTGTTCTATATCGACCAAGGCTTCACCAAGGATCAGATCGCCAGTGTCAGCAAGATCTTCGGCCTGGTCATGACGCTGCTGGGCGCAGGTGTCGGCGGCCTGCTGATCGTGCGTTTCGGCATCATGCCGATTCTGTTCATCGGTGGCCTGAGTTCAGCGTCCACCAACATCCTGTTTCTGCTGCTGGCAGACATGGGGCCGAACATCAAAATGCTGATCCTGACGATCTCGCTGGACAACCTCAGTTCAGGCCTCGCGACCTCGGCGTTCGTGGCCTACCTGTCGAGCCTGACCAACCTCAAGTTCTCGGCGACCCAGTACGCCCTGCTCAGCTCGATCATGCTCCTGCTGCCGCGTCTGATCGGCGGCTATTCGGGGGTGATGGTGGAGAAGTTCGGTTATCACAACTTCTTCCTGATCACCGCCCTGCTCGGCGTACCGACGCTGGTGATGATCATTCTGCAGTGGAGCAAGGACGCCAAAGGCATGAAAATCGAAGAACCTGCTCAGTCACCGACCATTGACAAGCCTTGAGGCCGACGAGCCTTTTCCGCGCACGATACTAAAGGAACGATATTGAACACCGCAAAAAAACCAAGCTTCAACCAATACCTGATGCTTGCCCTGATCGGGCTGGGTATCTGGGTGCCTGTGGTCTGGACCGCGCTGGCGTATGCCGCCTCGAGCGCCGCCGAGCCGATGACGGTTGGCAGTGCCATCGTGCTGCTAGGACAGCTTGAGATTTTCGCGATCATTTTTCTGATCGTCTATGCGTTCTGCTTCAAGCCGTGGAGGCTCTCGACAGCGCTGCGTTTCGGGTTTTTCCTGAACGTGCTGGGTGCAGGCATCGCGGCGGTCGGTATCGTAGTCGCGCTGGCCAACCTGTAACGGACACGCGCACATCAAAAAGCCCTGGCTCGCGAGAGACAGGGCTTTTTGTTTGCTACCAGCAGTTACTCCTGAACGACCCGCATCATCCGCTGCGGCGCGGGAATATCGATACCTGCGTCTTTCAGACGATCACGCGCTTCGATATTGAACAGTGACACCACATCGCCAAAGTCACCGGTCTTGGTCCAGACCCGCAGCGACAGAGTGATCGCATTTTCACCCAGCGCCGCGACAACGGCCTGCGGAGCAGGATCTTCGAGTACGCGCGGGTCCTTTGCCATGTCCAGCAGGACTTGCAAGGCTTGCTTCAGGTCCGCGTCGTGGCTGACACCAATGTCGAACACGACCTTGCGGGTCGGCTGGCGGTTGGTGTTGGTGATGATGCCGTTGGACAGATTGCCATTGGGCATGATCACGGTGCGGTTGTCACCGGTACGCAGCACGGTGTGAAAGATCTGAATGCTGTCGACCGTCCCTGCCACGCCCTGCGCTTCGATCCAGTCCCCGATACGGAACGGACGAAACAGCAGAATCAGCACGCCGCCCGCAAAGTTCGCCAGGCTGCCCTGCAAGGCCAGACCGATGGCCAGACCGGCCGCACCGATGGCCGCAACGAATGAAGTGGTTTCGACGCCGATCATCGACGCGACACTGACCACCAGCAGGATCTTCAGAATGATATTGGCCAGGCTGCTGACGAAGCCTTGCAACGCCAGATCTGCATGTCGTCGCGCCAACAGGGCGCCTAGCTTGCCGGTCACTTTGTTGATCAGCCACCAGCCGATGCACAGCGTAACGAGCGCCAGAAGCAGGCGACCGCTGTACTGCATGATCATCGGAATCCAGGCCTGCGACGCTTGCCACAGGTGACCGACTTCTGCATTTAAATCCATCTTTATCTCCTTAACCTGACGAACCGGTGTCGATGGACAGCCACGGCTGTCGTTTCAATGCACAGGGCGATTCGGACTGGCCGGGCAACCCTTGGTTCCCCGGTCAGCGCTGCAAATCGTCAGTCACGGAAGTTGTTGAACTGCAGCGGCATGCCCGAATCGTAGGCGCGCAGGGCTGCGATGGCTTCCTGCAGGTCGTCACGCTTCTTGCCGGTGACACGCACCTGCTCGCCCTGAATGGCGGCCTGGACCTTGAGCTTGGCTTCCTTGATGTGAGCGACGATCTTCTTCGCCAGCTCCTTGTCGATGCCTTCGCGCAGGATGACTTCCTGCTTCATCAACTTGCCGGAGGCGTAGGCGTCCTTGATCTCCAGGCACTTGGCGTCGATCTTGCGCTTGACCAGTGCGAGCTTGAGGATCTCGATCATGGCTTCAAGCTGGAAGTCTGCTTCAGCGGTCAGGCTGACAGTCAGTTCCTTGAACTCGAACGTCCCCTTGCCTTTCAGGTCGTAGCGACGGTCCAGCTCCTTGATGGCGTTGTCGACGGCATTCGTGACTTCGTGCTTATCCAATTCGGACACTACGTCGAACGAGGGCATGTATGTTCTCCAATTGAACGGCGCGCACGGCAATCAACGGCGCGCATGACTTGACGGTATGAAAGAACGCTCATTATAACGAGACTTTTCCGGCCTTCACTGTGAGCCTTTCATGTCGAATACTGATTTCACTGCTTTAGGGCCGCGTTTGTCCTTGAAGGCCGACAACTGATGGCGACGACCTGGCACGTATTGGGCGCAGGCAGTCTGGGCAGTCTTTGGGCTGCGCGGCTGGCCAGGGCAAACGTGCCGGTACGCCTGGCGCTGCGTGACGCCGCCCGTGTGGCCGCGTATCAGGCCAGCGGCGGCTGCCTGACCTTGATAGAAAACGATGCGGCCCGTTCGTTCCCGGTACCTGCACAAGCCCTGGACGATCAGACGCCGATCGCTCGTCTGCTGGTGGCCTGCAAGGCCTATGACGCCGAACAGGCCGTGGCGCAACTGGCGCACCGTTTGACGGCCGACGCCGAGGTGATCCTGTTGCAGAACGGCCTCGGCAGTCAGGACGCTGTCGCAGCGCGAGTGCCACATGCGCGCTGTATCTTCGCCTCGAGCACCGAAGGTGCGTTCTGCAAGGCCGACTGGCAGGTGGTCTTTGCCGGTCATGGCTTCACCTGGCTGGGTGATGCCGCGAACCCTGCCCCACCGTCGCTTTTGAAGGACTTGCATGCCAGCTCGATTCCTCATGAATGGACACCGGATATTCTCACGCGCCTTTGGCGCAAGCTGGCGCTCAATTGCGCGGTAAACCCACTGACGGTGCTGCACGATTGCCGCAACGGCCAATTGCTGGAGCATCACTGTGAAGTCGCCACGCTCTGCGCCGAACTGACCGACCTGTTGCACTGCTGTGGTCAGCCAGCGGCCGCTGTGGACCTGCACAGCGAGGTGGTGCGGGTCATCAAGGCCACGGCAGCGAACTACTCATCGATGTATCAGGACGTGGTGCATCAGCGGCGCACCGAAATCAGCTATCTGCTGGGCTACGCCTGTACGGCGGCGGCGCGACATCGCTGTCAGGTGCCGCACTTGCAACAATTGCAGACGCGGCTGGTCACGCATCTGGCAAGCAAGGGTTTGCGTACTGACTAGCCCGCGCTACCCTGCTTGCTCCACTTGCCACTGCGACCTGCCCCATGCCTTTGCGCCAACGTCTGGAAAACCTGCCTGTCGGCCAGAAGCTGCTGGCCGCCCTGCTGGTTCTGATGACCACTGTCCTGCTGGTCGCCAACCTGACCTTCATCAGCGCGGCCTATTACATTTCCCAGGAAGCCATGGCGCCGCAGGCCTTGCAGACCATTGGCCGCCTGATCAGCAGCGCCAACCTCAATGAAAACGCGCTGAACTCACCCGACGACGCGCGTGCATTGCTGAGGGAGCTGAAAAGCTACGGTCCGTTGCGGGCGGCAGCCATCTACGACAACGATGGCGAGCGGCTGGGACAAGTGCAGCAAGGCGAAGGCCTTGAGCTGCCTCATCACTTCAAAGACCTTGAAAGCTGGCGCCTGACCGAGTTTCGCAGCACGCAGGTCATCACCGTGCCCAAAGGCGACGCGCCGCCGGGCCACCTGCTGCTGGTCGCCAGCAGTGAACTGCCGCCCGCGTTTTACACCGGCACTCTGACTGCAAGCCTGGGTATTCTGGTGTTCAGCGTCTTGCTGTGGCTGGTCGTGGCCCGGCAGATTCGTCGGCTGATCACCGAGCCCATCTACCAATTGGAAGAATTGTCCCGCCAGGTCACTCGCGAAGAGAACTATGCGCTGCGCGCCGAACCTGGCAACGAAGATGAAATCGGCAGTCTGGCTGAAGCGTTCAACACCATGCTGTCGCGTATCGAAGCACGCGAGCAGCAACTCAAACGCGCCCGCGACGACTCTCAGGAAGCCTACGATCAGGCACAGGGTCTTGCCGAGGAAACCCGACATACCAATCGCAAGCTCGAGCTTGAAGTTCAGGTACGCAGCAAGATCGAAAAGAAGCTCACGGGTTTTCAGAATTACCTCAACAGCATCATCGACTCGATGCCCTCGGCCATGATCGCGCTCGACGAGCAGCTGTACGTGACGCAGTGGAATCAGGAAGCCAGCGCGCTTTCCGGCACAACCCTGGACGAGGCGATGAACCAGCCGATCTTCATCGCCTTCGAGCCGATGCGCTCGTTTCTGCCGCAGATCAAACACACTGTTGAACGACACAGCGTGACCAAGATCGAGCGCGTGACCTGGATCAAGAACGACGAGCCGCGCCATTACGCGCTGACCTTCTACCCGCTGACCGGCGATGCGGGCCGTGGTGTGGTTATACGGATTGATGACATTACCCAACGCATCTCGCTGGAAGAGATGATGGTGCAGTCGGAAAAAATGCTTTCGGTTGGCGGCCTCGCAGCAGGCATGGCGCATGAAATCAATAATCCGTTGGGCGCGATCCTGCATAACGTGCAGAACATACGCCGGCGTCTGTCGCCCGACCTGCCCAAGAACATCGAACAGGCCGAGGCTGACGGGATTGACCTGGCCGTGGTGAATCACTACCTGACCAGCCGCGAAGTGCCGCAGTTGCTGGATGGCATTCAGCAGGCGGGCGCGCGGGCAGCGAAGATTGTCAGCCATATGCTCAATTTCAGCCGTCTGAGCAACCGTCAGCTCTCGCCCTGCGACCTGCCCGCGCTGATTGATCAGGCCGTGGAAATCGCCAGCAACGATTTCGACCTGACCATCGGATTCGACTTCAAGGGCCAGCACATCATCCGCCAGTTCGATCCGGAGCTGGGACCGGTGCCATGCATTGCCAACGAACTGGAACAAGTGCTCCTCAATTTGCTGAAAAACGCCGCTCAGGCGATTCATCAACGGCCCGATGGCGAGGATGAGGGACGCATCATCCTGCGCACTCGACTCAATCCGCCGTGGGCCGAAATTCAGGTGGAAGACAACGGCATCGGCATGTCGGAAAACGTGCGCAAACGCACCTTCGAGCCGTTTTTCACCACCAAGGAGATCGGTCAGGGCACTGGACTGGGCCTGTCGGTGTCGTACTTCATCATCACCAACAATCACAAGGGCCAGATGGAAGTGCAATCTTCCGTCGGCAATGGAACCTGCTTCACGCTGCGCCTGCCGCTGATCGCCAATCAGGTGAATGTGCAGCAACAGGTTATTTCCAAGCTATGACCAGGAGCCACTGAATGGGCTTTCGTTTGTCGAAAATCTACACACGTACCGGCGATGCCGGGGAAACCGGTCTGGGCGACGGCCGTCGAGTGTCAAAGGATCACCCACGCGTCGAGGCCATTGGCGAGGTCGACACCCTCAACAGCCAGCTTGGTCTGCTGCTCGCCGGGCTTATCGAACAGGCGCCGAGTGTGTCCGGGCTCAACGAAGTGATCGACGTTCTGGCCCCCTGTCAGCACCGCCTGTTCGATCTTGGCGGCGAGCTGGCAATGCCCAGTTACAAGGCCCTGAACAGCGCTGAAGTTGAGCGTCTCGAGGCGGCGATTGATGTCTGGAACGAAGAATTGGGGCCGTTGGAAAACTTCATCCTGCCTGGCGGATCAGCGCTGATTGCACAGGCTCATGTGTGCCGCAGTCTGGCCCGCAGTGCCGAGCGTCGCTGCCAGCATCTGAATGCGGTAGAACCGTTGGAAGGGTCTGGGCTGGCGTACATCAACAGATTGTCAGACCTGCTGTTCGTCGCAGCCCGGATAATTGCCCGGCGACAAGGCATCGCTGAGATCCTGTGGCAGCCTGCGCCAAAGCCGGAGTAAGGCTGCACCAGACTGCTGATCGCGCCCATGCTCTGGTGCGCTCTGCGCATTCAAGAACGAACGCGGCACATCCTGAGCGGCGTTACCACGCAGAGACGTGGTAACGCTCCAGATCATCAGAGCTCTTCAGGCCAGAACGCACGTATCCCTGCAACGCCTTGAGCACCGTTTTCCCACGCTTTCCGCCTTTCGGCAGGCCCAACACCACCCAGCAGGTAAACAGGCTTGCTGAAGCCTGTGATCAACTGCGCTGCATGCTCCCAGCCCAATGGCTGCGCCTCGGGATGTGTCAAGGTGGGCTGCACCGGTGACAGGGTCACGAAGTCAACGCCCATCTGCTCGGCCAGCGCCAGCTCTTCGGCGTTGTGGCATGAAGCCGCCAACCAGCGGTCCTCAGGAAACGGCCGTCCACGGCTGGCGTATTTGCGCAGTTGCTCGGCCGTGAGGTGCCAACCGGCGGACGGAAAATCGCCCAGCCATTCCAGCGGCCCTTTGAGCATCAGTTGCGCCTTGCCTGCGCACAGACCGGCTGCGTCCACTGCCATGTCGCGGTACTTGGGGTCGTAGCCGCCCGGCGCACGCAGTTGAACCAGCTTGATACCGCCAGCAATGGCTTTCTGAATACCGCGCAGAACTTCGACGTTGTCCAGCCCTTCAGGGGTGATCAGGTATTCGCCCGGCAGACGCGCCGCAGCGACAATCGGCCGGTTGGCCGCCGGAAAGTCGTAGTTGGCCAGTTCACGAGAAGACGCCCAGACCAGCGGCTGACCTTCGGCACCGTGCGGCTCGCCGGTGAACGCCGAGACTTCCCACACATCCAGCAGCACATGCTTGTCCGGATAGTCGTGCTGAATCTTGATCAGTGGACGTGCCGCCGTGACCACGATGCCCAGCTCTTCCTGCAGTTCGCGCCCCAGTGCAGTCTCGACCGCTTCGCCCGCTTCGACCTTGCCGCCGGGAAACTCCCACAGACCGCCCTGGTGCTGACTGTCCGCCCGTCTGGCGATCAGTATCCTGCCGTCGGCGCCACGAATGACGGCAGCGGCCACGTGAATGCGTTTCACGATCAGGACTCCTCTAGACCAGCCTGCTGCCAGCGCTGGAAGGCAGGCCATTGGTAGATGGTTTCGATGTAGGCCAGCGCTTCGTCAGGCAATGCAACGCGATACGTGCGTAACCGGATTGCCACCGGCGCGAAGAACGCATCGGCAATGCTTGGACGACCAAACAGGAAAGGCCCGTCTTGCGCAGCTGCCTTGCGGCATTCAGCCCAAAGGGCGACGACGCGGTCGATGTCGGTCTGGGTGTCGACCGGAATGACTTCCAGCGCCTGATCCTGGCGCAGGTCCATCGGCATATTGGAGCGCAGGCTCATGAAGCCGCTGTGCATCTGCGCGCAGGCGGAACGCGCCTGGGCACGGGCGGCGATATCACGCGGCCACAGATCAGCATCCGGGAAGCGCTCGACCAGATACTCACAGATCGCCAGTGAATCGATGATGGTGCCGTGTTCGCACTGCAGCGCAGGTACTTTGCCGGTAGGCGAATACTTGAGGATGTTTTCGCGGGTATCAGGCAGGTTCAGGCGGATGACCTGATCGGTGAACGGCGCGCCGGTCATCTCCAGCACCAGCCAGGGACGCAGCGACCAGGAGGAATAGCGTTTGTCGCCGATGATTAGGTGCAGGCTCATGTTCAACTCCGTTGAATGGCGCAGGCGAGTGATCGCCCGCGCCGGAATGAATCAGGTGCGGTATTCCGCGTTGATCTTCACGTATTCGTGGGACAGGTCGGTGGTCCAGATCGTTTCGCTGCAATCACCTCGGCCCAGCTCAATGCGGATGGTGATCTCCTCTTCGGCCATGACGGCCGAGCCCTGCTCTTCGGTGTAGGTCGTGGCACGGCAACCCTTGCTGGCGATGCACACGCCGCTCAGGAACACGTCGATCCTGCTGACATCCAGATCCGGCACGCCCGCACGGCCTACTGCAGCCAGAATGCGACCCCAGTTCGGGTCGGAGGCAAACAGCGCAGTCTTGATCAGCGGCGAGTGAGCCACGGCGTAGCCGACATCCAGACATTCCTGATGATTGCCGCCGCCATTGACTTCAACGGTGACGAACTTGGTTGCACCCTCACCATCACGCACGATGGCCTGAGCGACTTCCATGCAGACGTCGAACACGGCTTTTTTCAGCGCATCGAACAGCGGACCTTTGGCTTCGGTCACTTCAGGCACGTTGGCCTGACCGGTCGCGATCAGCATGCAGCAATCGTTGGTCGATGTATCGCCATCGATGGTGATGCGGTTGAACGACTTGTTCGCCCCATCACGGATCAGGTCCTGCAGAACGCTCTGCGAAACCTTGGCGTCGGTGGCGATGTAGCCGAGCATGGTCGCCATGTTAGGCCGAATCATGCCTGCGCCCTTGCTGATACCGGTCACTGTGACGGTCACGCCGTCATGCTGGAACTGACGGCTCGCGCCCTTGGGCAGGGTGTCGGTGGTCATGATGCCGGTGGCCGCAGCCGCCCAGTTATCCACAGACAGATCATCAAGAGCCGCTTGCAGCGCGCCCTCGATCTTTTCCACAGGCAGCGGCTCGCCGATCACGCCGGTTGAGTAAGGCAATACGGCAGACGCATCGACGCCGGTCAGCTCGGCCAGCTTTTCGCAGGTGCGGCGGGCGGCAGCGAGGCCGGGTTCACCGGTACCCGCATTGGCGTTGCCAGTGTTGGTCAGCAGGTAACGCACAGCGCCCTGTACGCGCTGTTTGGCCAGGATGACCGGTGCCGCGCAGAACGCGTTCAGCGTGAACACACCGGCAACGCTCGAACCTTCGGCACAGCGCATGACCACGACATCCTTGCGCCCCGGGCGTTTGATGCCGGCAGAAGAGATGCCAAGTTCAAAACCGGGAACCGGGTGCAGCGTAGGCAACGGACCAAGACCAACAGCCATCGGGGTGCTCCTCGTGGAGTGTATGCGCCGCCCACATCGGTACGGCGATTCAATGAAAAAACGCCGCGACGGGCAAGCCGGTCGCGGCGCGGGTATTACAGTGTCAGGACCTTAGTTGATCTGGCCGTGACAGTGCTTGAATTTCTTGCCCGAACCACACCAGCACAGCTCGTTGCGACCCAGCTTCTGGTCGTTGCGAACCGGTAAAGTGGCCACGGCAACAGCCTCGCCTTCTTCCTCGATCAGCGCAGGCTGGTCGATACCAGGAGCTTCGGCGTGTTCGAACTGCATGCGCTTGGCCAGTTCCTCGGCTTCCTGACGCTGACGCGCCTCTTCTTCCTCGGGGTCTTCGCGACGAACCTGAACGTGGGACAGAACGCGGATGGTGTCGCGCTTGATGGAGTCCAGCAATTCCTGGAACAGGGTGAACGACTCGCGCTTGTATTCCTGTTTCGGGTTTTTCTGGGCATAGCCACGCAGGTGAATACCGTGACGCAGGTGATCCATGGTCGACAGATGGTCTTTCCACAGGTCGTCCAGAACACGCAACAGAATCTGCTTCTCGAAGGAGCGCAGCGCTTCGGCACTGGCCTGATCTTCTTTCTCGTTATACGCGACCAGCAACTGATCCATGATCTTGGTGCGCAGGGTGTCTTCGTGCAGGTGATCGTCTTCGTCGAGCCACTGCTGAATCGGCAGCTTCACGGCGAAGTCGGTGTTCAGTGCAGCTTCCAGGCCTGGAACATCCCACTGCTCGGGCAGCGATTGTGGCGGAATGTGCTGGCTGATCAGGTTGTTGAGCACTTCAGCGCGGAAGTCAGCGATGGTGTCGCCGATATTGTCGGCCGCCAGCAGCGTATTACGCATGTGATAGATCACTTTGCGCTGCTCGTTGGCCACGTCATCGAATTCAAGCAACTGCTTGCGGATGTCGAAGTTGCGACCCTCGACCTTGCGCTGCGCTTTCTCGATGGCGTTGGTCACCATGCGGTGTTCGATGGCTTCGCCGGACTGCATGCCCAGCGCCTTCATGAAGTTCTTCACCCGGTCAGAGGCAAAGATGCGCATCAGGCTGTCTTCCAGCGACAGGTAGAAGCGGCTGGAACCGGTATCGCCCTGACGACCGGCACGACCGCGCAGCTGGTTGTCGATACGGCGCGATTCATGGCGCTCGGAGGCAATCACGTGCAGACCGCCCGCTTCGATGACTTGCTGATGACGCTTCTGCCAGTCGGCCTTGATCTGCGCAATCTGCTCAGGGGTCGGGTCTTCCAGGTTTGCGACTTCGACTTCCCAGTTACCGCCCAACAGGATGTCGGTACCACGACCGGCCATGTTGGTAGCAATGGTCAACGCGCCCGGACGACCGGCCTGAGCGATGATCTCTGCTTCCTTTTCGTGGAACTTGGCGTTCAGAACCTTGTGCTCGATGCCTTCAGCATTCAGCAGACGAGACATGTGCTCGGAGGTTTCAATGGTCGCCGTACCCACCAGCACCGGACGGTTTTCCGCCAGGCAGGCCTTGATGTCGGTCACGATGGCCGCGTACTTCTCTTCCGCCGTCAGGTAGACGAGGTCGTTGAAGTCCTTACGGGCCAGCGGCTTGTTCGGCGGAATGACCATCACGGCCAGGTTGTAGATCTGGTGGAATTCGAATGCTTCGGTGTCGGCGGTACCGGTCATGCCGGACAGTTTGTTGTACAGACGGAAGTAGTTCTGGAATGTGGTCGATGCCAGGGTCTGGCTCTCGGCCTGAATGTTCAGGTTTTCCTTGGCTTCGATGGCCTGATGCAGGCCCTCGGACAAGCGACGACCCGGCATGGTACGACCTGTGTGCTCATCGACCAGCAGCACCTGACCGTCCTGGACGATGTACTCGACGTTGCGGTTGAACAGTTTGTGCGCACGCAGACCGGCATAGACGTGGGTCAGAAGGCCCAGGTTATGCGCCGAATACAGGCTCTCGCCTTCAGCCAGCAGGCCGACTTCGGTGAGCATCTCTTCGATGAACTGGTGACCGGCTTCGTTCAGCTCGACCTGACGGGTCTTCTCGTCGACGGTGAAGTGACCGGCCTTGGTGACCTGGCCTTCCACTTCCTCGATGTGCTGTTCGAGTTTGGGGATCAGGCGGTTGATTTCGGTGTACAGCTTGGAGCTGTCCTCAGCCTGACCGGAAATAATCAGCGGCGTACGCGCTTCGTCGATCAGGATGGAGTCGACTTCGTCGATCACGGCAAAGTTGAGTTCGCGCTGGAACTTGTCGTCCATGCTGAACGCCATGTTGTCGCGCAGATAGTCGAAGCCGTATTCGTTGTTGGTGCCGTAGGTGATGTCAGCGGCATAGGCTGCGCGCTTTTCTTCCGGCGGCTGGAATGGCGTGACGATACCTACGGTCAGACCGAGGAATTCGTACAGCGGGCGCATCCAGTTGGCGTCGCGGCGTGCCAGGTAGTCGTTCACGGTAACCACGTGAACACCCTTGCCCGACAAGGCGTTGAGGTAGACCGCCAGGGTGCCGACGAGGGTTTTACCTTCACCGGTACGCATCTCTGCGATCTGACCTTCGTGCAGCGTCATGCCGCCGATCAGCTGAACATCGAAGTGGCGCATGCCCATGACACGCTTGCCCGCTTCACGCGCGACGGCAAATGCTTCCGGCAGCAGTTGATCGAGGGTCTCGCCTTTGGCTATGCGGGCCTTGAACTCTTCGGTCTTGGCGCGCAATTGCTCGTCCGAAAGGGCCACCATTTGCTCTTCGAAGGCATTGACGAGTTGAACCGTCTTGAGCATGCGTTTGACTTCACGCTCGTTCTTGCTTCCAAAAAGTTTTTTCAACAAAGGCGCAAACATATCGACAGGATCTTCCACACATAGGAATGGAGGGCGGCCCCGTGAGTCGCCCGTGCAGCCCTGATGGCTGCATGCGAACGAGCATTCTACCCGGAAACGATGGTGAGGAAAGTGGCGTTATTCCACGATGCTGGCACAGCGCTGTGACGGGGCAGATTTACAATGGGGCCATTTTCAAGCACTTCAACCCGCAAAACGGGGAAGTTACTCATTGATTTGCATATGAAAGCACGGAAAGGCCTCTGAAAGCAGCCGTTACAATGCTTTCTGTTAAGATGAGCGCCTTGTCACCAAGGCACATTCCCATGGCTTTTCGTCCTCTGAACGCTCGCGCGCCTGCCGTGCTGCTGCGCGAAGCCAAGCCTTTGAAGGCTATCTTCAGGCACGCTGAGCGCCTGAGTCACCTGCAACGCCTGGTCGAAAGCCAGTTGCAGCCGGCTGCCCGCGAACATTGTCATGTAGCTTCGTGGCGCGAAGGCAGCCTGCTGCTGATCGTGACGGACGGTCACTGGGCCACCCGTCTGCGTTATCAGCAGAAGCGGCTGCACCGACAATTGGTCGCGTTCGATGAATTCATCAACCTGACCCGCATCGTATTCAAGGTTCAGCCACCGGCAGCGCCACGCGGTGCGGCAACGCACACAATCGACTTGTCCACGGTCGCCGCCGAAAATATTCAGGCCACCGCCGAAGGCATTACCGACCCCAAGCTGCGCGCCGCACTGGAGCGGTTGGCCAGTCACGCCAGAGACAAGCGCTGAAAGGCTCACAGGCCGATCACGGACTCGCTGTGAGCCTCTCACGCATGGACAGCAGATTGAGTCGCAGCTCCGACGGCCTGAGCGGCTTGGACAATATCGAAACCTCCCGCCCCTGCAGCGCCTCCTGCACCTTCTCCACTTCACGCCCTGTGACGATCAGCGCCGGCACATCCCAGCCACGTGCAGCACGTACCTGATCAATGCAGTCGAGCCCATTGGCGGTCGTGCCCAGATCGTAATCGGCAACGATAATGTCGCAGTCGGTGGTCAGCCCCTCGGCGGAACGCGCGGGCTGAACCAGACACCCCCAGCGCTCGAGCAACGCAGCGGTGGCCATCAGGACGTTTTCGTCGTCCTCCACCAGACAAATCTTCACCCCCTTGAGCAGGCTGTCCCCCAGTACTTTCCTGCGCACAGGCTGAACCGGCGCGCCCACCTCTTCGAGCCCATCGATGGTGACCGTAGTACCACGGTCCACCTTTGAGTCGATTCTGATCCTTACGCCGAGGATCTGGCTGAGCCGCTTCACGATAGACAACCCCAGCCCGACGCCCTCGACGTCCTTGTCGCGCAGGTGACGGACGCGATAAAACTCATCACACACGCGGGGCAGGTGCTCCGAGGCAATACCGCGCCCCTGATCATGAACACTGATTGAAAGCCCGCCTGAGGATCGACGCACGCCAATCAAAACCGGACGATCAGGCGCATATTTGAGCGCATTGGAGAGAATATTCTGGACCATGGTAGAAAGCAGCGTGCCATCGACCCTGGCCCAGTGCCGACATGGTCTGAGTCTCAACTCGACGCCAGCCCAGCGTGCCGCCGCAGCGTTCTGCTGAACCACATCGCGAAGCATCTCGCCCAGATGAACGATATCGGACTTGGCCGAGACCTTGCCGCTGTCCAGCGTATAAATATCCAGAATGGAGCGAAACAGTTGCGAGACGTTGTGCAGGGAGCGATCAATGTTGTCGACCAGTTGGCGCTCGTACTCGCCCAAAGGGCTTGAGCGCAGACAGGCGGTGAACATGCCGATCGAGTGAATGGGTTGACGCAGGTCGTGACTGGCCTGGGCCAGAAACCGCTCTTTCTCCTGATTGGCCATGGTGGCCTGCTCTGAAGCCTGACGGGTCCTTACCAACAGAATGTGGGCGTAGCCAGGCACCAGAATAGTGATCGCCACCAGCATCAGAACCATGAACGGCTGCGCCTGCCAATAAGGCGTCAACTGATAGATGATAAGGATCGCCAACATCGCCAGAGACGCAGCGATCGCCAGATAGCGAGAACCGTAACGCATGCCATTGCCGAGCGTAACCCAGACCATGACGCTGAAAATGGGCAGTGTCGCCTCGCCCCCTACCACCAGCCCGACCGATATTCCGGTGTAGTCATGCACCATCCCAAACACACGTCGCACGACGAACTCACCGGGGTAACTGATGATGTGCTGACGCAACACCAGGGAAACCACAAGGAAGGCGGCGTAATACATGATGATCGGTTCATATTGGGCGACGTTCAGCCCCGGCAGCAAGCCGATCAATGAGACATAGGTGATCGCAAAGGTCGCCACGATCAGACGCAAGGTCGCCTGATCCAGCTCGGCATTTTTCCGGTCGCTCATCTGCCATCTTCTCTCAATGGAAAAGCCTGTATGAGCTGTCACGATACCTGACACCTGCTGCCGATCGTTACAGACACCTCTCACCGGATAAACAAAAACTCACGGTTTTCTGCTCGCCAAAAGGCGCAGCGGATTTGATGAGTGATATGGACAGCCAGATCGACATTCTTCAACACATAAAAAAAGGCCACCCGAGGGCAGCCTTTAAAGAACAAAAGGAAAGAGAGTAAAGCTTGCTTACACGGCCGCGACAGGACGCATGTAAGAAATAGGTGCCGTACTGGCATCCTCGAAGGTCACCACTTCCCAGGCATCTGTCTGCGCGATAAGCGCACGCAGAAGACGATTGTTCAGTGCGTGCCCCGACTTGAAGCCCTTGAACTCACCGATCAGGCTATTGCCCAGCAGGTAAAGGTCACCAATGGCGTCCAGGATTTTATGTTTGACGAATTCGTCCTCGTACCGCAGGCCGTCTTCGTTCAATACGCCTTCCTTGTCGACCACGATGGCGTTTTCCACACTGCCGCCGAGTGCGAGGTTGTGCTTGCGCAGGTACTCGATGTCACTCATGAACCCGAAGGTACGGGCACGGCTGACTTCCTTCACGAAGGAAGTGCTGGAAAAGTCCACGCTTGCACTCTGGGTGCGGTCACGGAAGACGGGGTGATCGAAATCGATCTCGAAACTGACCTTGAACCCTTCGAAAGGCACGAAAGTAGCGCGTTTACCGCCCTCTTCCACTGTGACTTCACGCAGGATCCGGATGAATTTCTTCGGCGCGTCCTGCTCTTCCAGGCCAGCCGATTGAATCAGGAATACGAAAGGGCCTGCGCTGCCGTCCATGATAGGAACTTCGGAGGCAGAGAGCTCGACGTAGGCGTTATCGATGCCAAGGCCAGCCATGGCCGAAAGCAGGTGTTCTACCGTGTCAACTTTGACATCACCATTGACCAGCGTGGTCGACAGAGTGGTGTCACCGACGTTTTCCGCACGCGCAGGGATCTGCACGACAGGATCAAGGTCGGCTCGGCAAAACACAATGCCGGTATTCACAGGTGCGGGCTTGAGGGTCAGGTAAACCTTCTCCCCGGAGTGCAGGCCTACACCTGTGGCACGGATAATATTTTTCAGGGTGCGTTGTTTAATCATGGCATGGGCCGCTTCAGCGCAAGTTGCGAACTGGTATCAACAAAGGCTGGCGATGATAGCAGACCATGCCTTTGCTGAACACCAATCACCCTAATACCCCTGATACATTTCATCAATCGGCCTGACGACGCAGGAAAGCCGGGATGTCCAGGTAGTCCAGATCATCGTTAGGGTTCATCTTCGCTGCTGCCGTTGCGCCTGCGTGTGCCTGATTGCGCATCACGGTAGGACGGTCCAGATCGCGGTAGTTGACCGAAGGGGCTTCCTGACGGGCCGCTGGCTGAGCCGAAGGCTGCTGAGTGGTCTGCAGGGTGTTGTCGATCACCTTGACAGGCTTCTCGATTTTCGCGCCCAGACCGGTCGCAACCACGGTCACGTGCAACTCGTCACGCATGTCCGGATCGATAACGGTACCGACCTTGACCATCGCGTGCTCGGAAGCGAACGCCTCGATGATGCTGCCCACGTCCGAGTATTCACCCAGAGACAGGTCAGGACCGGCGGTGATGTTGACCAGGATGCCGCGCGCGCCCTGCAGGTTGACGTCTTCGAGCAGCGGGTTGCGGATGGCGGCCTCGGTCGCTTCACGTGCACGGTTAGGACCGCTGGCGCAGCCAGTGCCCATCATCGCCATGCCCATCTCGCTCATCACGGTACGTACGTCGGCAAAGTCGACGTTGATCATGCCCGGACGCTTGATGATGTCGGAGATACCGCGAACGGCACCGGCCAGAACATCGTCTGCCTTGGCGAAAGCCGACAGCAGGCTGGCGTCCTTACCCAGGATGGTCAGCAGCTTCTCGTTGGGAATGGTGATCAACGAGTCGACGCTTTCGGACAGCATGCGGATGCCTTCATCGGCGATCTGCATACGCTTGCGGCCTTCGAACGGGAACGGACGGGTCACGACTGCGACCGTCAGAATGCCCATTTCCTTGGCCACTTCGGCAATGATCGGTGCTGCACCGGTACCGGTACCGCCGCCCATGCCCGTGGTGATGAACACCATGTTGGTGCCTTGCAGGACTTCTGCAATGCGCTCACGGTCTTCCAGTGCGGCCTGACGACCGACTTCAGGGTTGGCGCCAGCGCCAAGACCTTTGGTCACGCCTGTGCCCAATTGCAGAATGGTGCGCGCGCCGATGTTTTTCAGCGCTTGAGCATCCGTGTTGGCGCAGATGAATTCCACGCCCTCGATGTTGCTCTTGACCATGTGATTGACAGCGTTACCGCCACCACCACCTACACCGATGACCTTGATTACCGGGCTTTGCGGGACGTTGTCTACGAGTTCGAACATTTTCTCTCTCCTTCCGCTCTCTAGTTAGTTTGCCTACTGCCTGCCGCTATTGTTTTGAAGCGTTGAATCTTGAATCGTTGAAGCTTAGAAATTGCCCTGGACCCAGCGCTTGATACGCTCAAGCACCGGAGCCTTGGGTTCGTCGCCGTAACTGCTGTTGCCGACAATCCCCGACAGCGAAATGCCATCGGATTGTTTCTGCAGCCCGTACAGCAACAGGCCTACGCCTGTGGAGTAGATCGGGTTGCGAACGACATCAGCGAGCCCTTTGACGCTATGCGGAACGCCCAGGCGCACCGGCATGTGGAAGATTTCCTCGGCAAGTTCCACCGCACCTTCCATTTTCGAGGTACCACCGGTCAGCACGATGCCGGCCGGGATCAGGTCTTCATAACCACTGCGACGCAACTCAGCCTGGATCAGGGTGAACAGCTCGTCGTAACGAGGCTCGACCACTTCGGCCAGCGCCTGGCGGGACAGTTCGCGAGGTGGACGGTCGCCCACGCTCGGTACCTTGATGGTTTCACCAGCACCGGCCAGCTTGGCCAGGGCGCAGGCATAACGAATCTTGATTTCTTCGGCGTACTGGGTCGGTGTGCGCAGCGCCATGGCGATATCGTTGGTCACCTGATCGCCCGCAATCGGAATCACCGCGGTGTGCCGGATCGCGCCTTCGGTGAAGATCGCGATGTCGGTGGTGCCACCGCCGATGTCCACCAGGCAGACGCCCAGCTCTTTCTCATCATCGGTCAGGACCGAATAGGCAGAGGCCAGTTGCTCCAGGATGATGTCGTCGACTTCCAGACCGCAGCGACGCACGCACTTCTCGATGTTCTGAGCAGCGTTCACTGCACAGGTCACGACGTGCACCTTGGCTTCCAGACGAACGCCCGACATGCCCAGCGGCTCACGAACACCTTCCTGGTTGTCGATCACGTAGTCCTGAGGCAGCGTATGAAGGACGCGCTGATCGGCAGGGATGGCAACGGCCTGGGCGGCGTCGAGTACGCGTTCAAGATCCGCAGAGCTCACTTCACGGTCACGGATCGCCACGATGCCGTGGGAGTTCAGGCTGCGGATGTGGTTGCCCGCGACGCCGACGAACGCCGAGTGAATGCGGCAGCCAGCCATCAGCTGGGCCTCTTCGACGGCGCGCTGGATCGACTGCACGGTCGACTCGATGTTCACCACCACGCCCTTTTTCAGGCCGCGGGAGGGATGGGTACCGATACCCACGATTTCCAGCGAGCCATCGGCCGCGACTTCGCCTACCAGTGCCACCACCTTGGAGGTACCGATATCCAGCCCGACGATCATTTTGCCGCTTTGCACATTTGCCATGGTCCTGCCTCTTATCAATTCTTCGCGACGGCGGGTTTTTCCGACGTCGGCGCTGCCTGTTCACGCCAGCCAACCGCAAGGCCGTTGGCGTAACGCAGGTCGATGCGCGCAATATTCGTGATTTGGTCTTTAAGCGTTTTGTCGTAAATCGCGATGAAGCGGCGCATTTTTTCGACGAGATGGTCGCGTCCCAGCAACAACTCGATACCCGGCCCGGCACTACCGGCGCCTGTAGTCAGGAACCAGCTGCCACGCTCGCGCAATTCCAGGCGCGCGATGGAGAACCCCATGGGGCGCAACATCTGACTCAACACCTGGTATTGCTGCATCACCTGCTGCTGGGCCCGCTGCGGGCCGAACAACTGGGGAAGATGTTCATAGTTGGACAGTTCACGCGGCGTGAAAGCCTGTCCCTGGTTGTTGAGCAGTGATTCGTCACCCCAACGGGCAACGGGCAACTGCTCTTCCAGGCGAATCACCACCTGGTCCGGCCACACACGCCTGACTTCGGCATGTGCAATCCATGGCATCTGTTCAAGCTCGGTGCGCATCGCGGCCAGATCGATCTTGAAAAAGCTCGAGGCCACGAACGGTGCAATCCGCTGCTGCACGGCCTGCTGACTGATATAGCTCAGATCGCCCTGCACATTGATGCGGGTGATCGGGCGGTCGGCGTACGGCATGATCCGCAGCGCCGCTTCGTACGTACCAAGGCCCAGCACCACCAGCATCACAGGCCAGAACAGACGCTTCAGGAAACCGAAGCTCGGCTTGGGCATGCGCGCAGACAGCGGCTCCTTGGCCACCATCCGGCTGGCGCCACGAGGCACCGGCTTGCGGTTGGGTGCTGGAGGCTGATGACGTGCCGAAGCGTTCATGCCTTAACCCCTCGCCTGAACGCTGTCGGCCAGAATCGCCAACACCAGTTGCTGAAAATCAAGGCCTGCTGCACGTGCGGCCATCGGAACCAGGCTGTGATCGGTCATGCCTGGTACTGTGTTGACTTCCAGCAGCCAGAACTTGCCTTGCGCGTCCTGCATGACATCCGTGCGCGCCCAGCCTGCGATGCCAATGGCTTCGCAGGCGCGTGCTGTCAGTTGCTTGAGTTCCTGCTCACGCTCGTCGCTCAGCCCGCATGGAATCCGGTACTGGGTATCGGAAGCAAGGTACTTGGCGTCGTAGTCGTAAAAGCTGTGAGGAGTGCCCAGACCGATGACCGGGAGCACCTGATCACGCAGAGAGGCCACAGTGAACTCCGGCCCCTGAATCCACTGCTCGACCAGGACTTGCGAATCGTAGGTACTGGCAGCTTTCCAGGCGGCGATCAATTCGTCGACGCTGGTCACTTTAGCCATACCGATACTTGAGCCTTCATGGGCCGGTTTGACGATCAAAGGGAAGCCCAGTTCCGTCGCGGCAGAAATACAATCCTGTTCGCTGACGAGTACCGCATGCAAAGGCGTCGCAAGGCCCAGGCTCTGCCAGACCTGCTTGGTGCGCAGCTTGTCCATGGCCAGAGCAGAAGCGAGCACGCCGCTGCCGGTATAGGGGATTTCCAGGCACTCCAGCAGCCCCTGCATGGTGCCGTCTTCGCCGCCACGGCCGTGCAGCACGATGAACGCGCGGTCGATCCTTTCACTCACCAGTCGCTGTAGGAAATCGTCGCCCACGTCGATGCCGAACGCATCCACACCGGCAGCCTGCAGTGCCTCAAGCACTGCCTGACCGGATTTCAGGGACACTTCCCGCTCGGCACTCTTGCCACCAAAAAGCACGGCAACGCGGCCGAAACTTTTCGGCTCGAGTGTCGAGCGCAGGGAAGACGGGGCGACGGCTGTCATTTCAGCTTACCTTCGGTAGAAGCCACTTTTGCGCCGACGAACAGCGGACTCTTGAGCAATTGCGGAGCCAGACCACCGATGTCGCCCGCGCCCTGGCACAGCAGGATGTCGCCCGCGCGCAGCAGCGGCTTGACCAGCGGTGCCAGCTCGACGCCACGCTCGATGTAGATCGGATCAAGCTGGCCTCGCTGACGAATGCTGTGGCACAGGTTGCGGCTGTCCGCACCGGGGATCGGTTCTTCACCGGCCGGGTAGACTTCCATCAGCAACAGAACATTGGCATCGGCCAGCACCTGCACGAAATCGTCGTACAGATCACGGGTGCGGCTGAAACGGTGCGGCTGGTAAACCATGACCAGACGACGATCCGGCCAGCCACCACGAACGGCATTGATCACCGCCGCCACTTCACGCGGGTGGTGGCCGTAGTCGTCGACCAGCATCACGTTGCCGCCTTCAACCGGCAGTTCGCCATAAACCTGGAAGCGACGGCCCACGCCCTGAAAGCCGGACAGCCCCTGAACGATGGCTTCATCACTGACGCCTTCGTCGGTCGCGATCGCGATGGTCGCCAGCGAGTTGAGCACGTTGTGATTGCCCGGCATGTTCACGGACACATCCAGCGGCTCGCGGTCGCGACGCAGCACGGTAAAGAACGTCAGCATGCCGTCCTGGCGCACGTTGATTGCGCGCACATCGGCTTCTTCGCTGAAGCCGTAAGTGAGGATCGGACGCTTGACCTGCGGCAGGATTTCACGGACCACAGGATCATCGATGCACATGACCGCCAGCCCATAGAACGGCAGGTTGTGCAGGAACTCGACGAAGGTTTTCTTCAATTTGTTGAAGTCACCTTCGTAGGTCGCCATGTGATCGGCGTCGATGTTGGTGACCACTGCAACCAGCGGCTGCAGATGCAGGAAGCTGGCATCGCTTTCGTCGGCTTCGGCGATCAGATAACGGCTGGTGCCCAGCTGGGCATTGGTGCCGGCAGCATTCAGACGACCACCGATCACGAACGTCGGGTCCAGGCCACCGGCCGCGAATACCGAAGCGATCAGACTGGTGGTGGTGGTCTTGCCGTGGGTACCGGCAACCGCGATGCCGTGGCGATAGCGCATCAGCTCGGCCAGCATCTCGGCGCGGGGCACGACCGGAATACGGCGTTCCAGAGCGGTGGCCACTTCGGGGTTGGTCGTGTTGACCGCACTGGACACCACCAGCACATCGGCACCCACGGTGTTCTCGGCGCGATGGCCGAGGAAAATCTGCGCGCCGAACGATTCGAGACGTTCGGTCACCGGAGAACTTTTGAGGTCGGAACCCGAAACTTCGTAGCCCAGGTTCAACAGAACCTCGGCAATGCCGCACATGCCGACACCGCCGATACCGACGAAGTGGATGCGACGGATGCGGCGCATTTCAGGTTGCGGCATGGCGCGCTGACTCTCAACCATTGACCACCTCCACACAGACATCGACCACGGTATTGGTTGCATCGGGCTTGGCCAGGCGACGTGCCGTGCGGGCCATGCTGTTCAATTGTTCGGGTTGCATCAAAACCTCTTTCAGGCGTGCAGCCATCTCGGCTACGCCAGTTGTCGCTTGCGGCATGACAAAGGCTGCGCCTTCGCGAGCCAGATAGTCAGCGTTACGGGACTGATGGTCATCGATCGCATGGGGCAGCGGGATCAGCAGCGACGGCAGGCCTGCGGCCGCCAGTTCGCTGATGGTCAGTGCGCCTGCGCGGCAGACCACCAGATCGGCCCAGCTGTACGCTTGAGCCATGTTCTGGATGAATGGCGCCACTTGCGCCTCGACGCCCACGTTGCGATAGCGCTCGGCGGTGATTTCGTCGTGATTCTTGCCCGCCTGATGAAACACCTCTGGCCGGATATCCTCGGGCAGTTGCGCCAGCGCTTCGGGCAGCAGTTTGTTCAGCGGCTCCGCACCCAGGCTGCCGCCCAGCACCAACAGACGCGCCTTGCGACCGGCCAGGGCCTGACGCGGGGTTTCAAGAAACAGCTCGACACGCACCGGATTGCCGGTCGTGCGGCGTTTCTTCGAGGCCGCGAAGGTATTGGGGAACGCCTCGCATACACGGCTGGCGAACGACGCAAGGCTGCGATTGGCAGTGCCGGCCACAGCGTTCTGCTCGTGAATGATCAACGGTACGCCTGCCAGCTTCGCCGCAAGGCCACCGGGACCTGTGACATAGCCACCGAAGCCGACCACACACACCGGCTTGAGCTCACGCACCACCTTGCGGGCCTGCATCAGCGCCTTGAGCAACATCAGCGGAGCCTTGAGCAGGGACAGACGCCCCTTGCCACGCAAACCAGTGACATTGATCAGGTGCAGGGCCAGACCGGCCTGAGGCACCAGTTCGTTCTCGATGCCACGCGGGGTGCCCAGCCAGTGAACCTTGTAGCCACGCGACTGGAATTCGCGCGCGCAGGCCAGCGCCGGGAATACATGCCCGCCGGTACCGCCCGCCATGATCAGTACGTTAGCGTCCATGAGGCGCCTCCTCGGCGAAGTCGCTCTCTTTGAACTCGGCCTCTTCACTGCCCATGTTGTTGCGCGATTCCCATTCGATGCGCAGCAGCAGCCCCAGGCTGGCACAGCAGATCACCAACGAGCTGCCGCCGTAGCTCAGGAACGGCAACGTCAGCCCCTTGGTCGGCAACAGACCGACGTTCACACCGATGTTGATCAGGAACTGACCGATCCACAGGAAAGAAAGACCGTAGGCAACGTAGGCACCGAAGAACTGTTTGGCCCTTTCTGCCCACATACCGATGTACATGCCACGAATACTGACGAACAGGAACAGCGCAACCGTGAGCAACGAACCCACGACACCCAGCTCTTCGGCGAGTACGGAGAACACGAAGTCCGTATGCGCTTCCGGCAGATAGAATTGTTTCTGGACGCTGTTGCCCAGACCGACACCGAACCATTCGCCTCGACCGAAGGCGATCAGCGCCTGTGTCAGTTGGTAGCCGGAACCGAACTGATCGGCCCATGGATCGGTAAAGTTGGTCAGACGCGCCATCCGGTAAGGTTGGGCCTGAACCAGTACGACCACCGAAGCAACCGCCAGCACGACCATCAGCGAGAAGCGGAACAGCCCGACGCCGCCCAGGAACAGCATCGCAGCCGCAGCCCCCATCATCACGACGGTTGCACCGAAGTCAGGCTCCATCAGCAACAGACCGGCCATGGGCAGCAGCACGATGAACGGCTTGAAGAAGCCCATCCAGCTTTCACGCACTTCCTGCTGACGACGAATCAGGTAACCGGCCAGAAAAATCACCACGAAGACCTTGGCGATTTCGGACGGCTGCACGTTGAACGCGCCAAAACCGATCCAGCGCATCGAGCCGTTCACCTCGCGTCCGATACCCGGTACCAGCACCAGCAGCAGCAAGCCGAACGCACCGAGCAGCATCAGCCAGCCCAGGCGCTGCCAGGTGGCGACCGGAATCATCATGGTCACACCGCACGCGCCCAGACCGATCAACAGATACACCAGGTGACGCGTCATCATGTACAGCGTGTTGCCCGACTGCACGGCGGCGACTTCCGACGACGCAGAGGTAATCATCACCAGACCGAGGCCCAGCAAGGCAAGACAACCGACCAGCATCGGGAAGTCGAGGTCGATGCCCCGTCCGCTGATCAAAGGCGATGGATACGGCTTGATCACACCGAAGATCATGACAAGCACTCCACTGCCTGCGCGAACACTCGTCCGCGCTCTTCATAATTCTTGAACATGTCCAGACTGGCGCAGGCCGGGGACAGCAAAACGGCGTCGCCGCCCTGAGCCAGTTCAGCACTGCTTTCAACTGCTGCCTGTAGCGTGTCGACACGCACAAGCGGTGCCGCGTCGCCCAATGCCTGAGCGAGCCTTTCGGCATCACGCCCCAGCAGCACGACGCTGCGACAATGCGCAGCAACCGCAGCACGCAGGCCGCTGAAATCGGCGCCCTTGCCGTCGCCACCGGCGATCAGCACCAGCTTGCCCGGAATGTCTGCGCCCAGACCTTCGATGGCCGCCAGTGCAGCACCAACGTTGGTGGCTTTGGAGTCGTTGTAATAATGAACACCGTTCAGCTCACGGACCCACTGACAGCGATGCTCGAGACCCGAGAACTCACGCAGCGCCGACAACATGGCATCAAACGGCAGACCAACCGCATGGCCCAGCGCCAGAGCTGCCAGTGCGTTTGCGTGGTTGTGCGCACCGCGCATTTTCAGCTCGCGAACAGGCATCAGGTTTTCGAACTGGAAGGCCAGATACTTTTCGCCGTTTTCTTCGCGCAGACCAAAGCCGTGGAAGTCCGGTTTGTTCAAACCGAACGTCCAGCACGGCAGACCTTCGCCAATCAACGGGCGGGACAATGCGTCCTGACGATTGACCACCACCTGCCGCGCGCCCCGGAAGATCCGGTGCTTGGCCAGGTGGTAGGCCGGCAGACCGCTGTAACGGTCCATGTGGTCTTCACTGATGTTCAACACGGTCGCCACTTCAGCATTGAGCTGATCGGTGGTTTCCAGTTGAAAGCTGGAGAGCTCCATCACGTACAGATCAACGTCATCGCTGAGCAGATCGAGCGCCGGAGTACCCAGGTTGCCACCGACGGCAACGCGCTTGCCTGCCGCTGCAGCCATCTCGCCCACCAGCGTCGTCACGGTGCTTTTGGCATTGGAACCGGTGATGGCAACAATCGGCGCTTTCGCGTAACGCGCGAACAGCTCGATATCGCCCGCCATCTTCACGCCACGCGCCTGAGCCTGCTGCAAGGCAGGCGTCGCGAGGGCAAGACCCGGGCTCACATAGACTTCGTCGGCACGGCAGAGGAATTCCACGTCCAGCTCGCCACAACGCACTTCCACCTGCGGGTAATCCCGGCGCAAGGTCGCCAGTTCCGGCGGATTCTCCCGCGTGTCGGCCACGGCAAAGGACACGCCCCGGTTCGCCAGGAAGCGAACCAGAGACATGCCGCTTTTGCCTAGACCCACGACAATGCGGAAGCGGTCGGAAACGATCAGGGACACTCGCTCTACCTCAGTTTCAGCGTGGCAAGGCCGATCAGCACGAGAATCACGGTGATAATCCAGAAACGGACAATCACGCGTGGCTCGGGCCAGCCTTTGAGTTCAAAGTGGTGGTGTATGGGCGCCATGCGGAAAACCCGGCGACCGGTCAGTTTGAAAGACGCAACCTGAATGACCACTGAAAGGGTTTCCATCACGAAGATGCCGCCCATGATGAACAGCACGATTTCCTGACGAACGATCACGGCCATTGTGCCCAGCGCAGCGCCCAGCGCCAGCGCGCCGACGTCGCCCATGAAAACCTGGGCCGGATACGTGTTGAACCAGAGGAACCCCAGTCCCGCTCCGATCAGCGCCCCGGAGAACACAATCAGCTCGCCCGCCCCCGGTACGTAAGGGATCAGCAGATATTCGGCAAATTTCACGTTACCGGACAGGTAGCAGAAGATGCCCAGCGCGCCG
The DNA here is from genome assembly GCF_021147865.1 of Pseudomonas sp. CDFA 610. Lineage (NCBI taxonomy): Bacteria > Pseudomonadati > Pseudomonadota > Gammaproteobacteria > Pseudomonadales > Pseudomonadaceae > Pseudomonas > Pseudomonas sp. CDFA 610. The sequence goes on along the minus strand of NZ_JAGTPM010000011.1, from coordinate 214,361 downwards.
CCGACCATCACGGTCGGCATGATCGCCAGACCATCCAGGCCGTCGGTCAGATTCACCGCGTTGCTGGACCCGACGATCACGAAATAGGTCAGCACCACGAAACCGATACCCAACGGGATACGGACATCCTTGAGCATCGGTACGATCAAGGTGGTTTCGGTGGCGGACGGTGCGGTCGTATAAAGGAAGATCGCGGCGCAGAGACCAAACACTGATTGCCAGAAGTACTTCCAGCGACTCGGCAAGCCGCGGGAGTTCTTCTCGATCACCTTGCGGTAATCGTCGACCCAGCCAATGGCACCGAACAGGAAGGTGACGAGCAGCACAACCCAGACATAGCGGTTGCTCAAGTCAGCCCACAGCAGAGTGCTGATACCGATGGAAGAAAGAATCAACGCGCCGCCCATGGTGGGGGTGCCCGATTTGGACAGGTGCGACTGCGGACCGTCGTTGCGCACGGACTGGCCGATCTGACGCATCTGCAAGGTGCGAATCATCCACGGCCCCAGGCACAGCGACAGCGTCAGCGCAGTCAGCACGCCAAGGATCCCGCGCAGCGACAGGTACTGAAAGACTGCGAAGCCTTTGTAGAACTGTTGTAAGAACTCGGCCAACAGCAGCAGCATCAATGTTTCTCCAGGCTAGAACCGCACAAAGCAGCCACGACGTTTTCCATCGCAGCGCTACGCGAGCCCTTGATCAATAAAGTGGTGTTTTTATCTTGCTCGGCGCCCAGCGCTTCGATCAGCTCGGCCTGAGTGATGAAATGATGCGCGTGCGGCCCGAAGGCGCTGACTGCGTGCGTCATCAGCGGCCCGACGGCATACAGCGCCGAAACCTTGTCTTTGGCGTAAGCACCCACATCGTGGTGGCCCTGCTCGGCCCATTCGCCCAATTCGCCAATGTCACCCAGCACCAGGACGGTCCGACCCGGAAAACTGGTCAGCAGATCAACGGCGGCGTTCACCGAAGAAGGATTGGCGTTATAGGTGTCGTCGATCACGCGCATGCCATTGCTGGCGATGTGCGGTACAGCACGGCCCTTGACCGGCTGTACGTTATTCAATCCTTCGACAATGCCGTCCAGGCTGACGCCCAGCGCGCAGGCAGCGGCCGCCGCGGCCAATGCATTGGTCACGTTGTGCGTGCCCAGAAGATTCAGTTGTATCTGTGCGGAGCCTGACGGGCTGTGCAGCATGAAGCCCGGGCAGCCGCGCTCGTCGCGATGCAGCTCGCTGGCATGCAGATCCGCGTCGACGTTGCTCAGTGCAAACGTCAGGACCTTGCGATCACCGGCACGTAAGCGCCAGATCGGGAATGCCTTGTCATCGAGATTCAGAACCGCAGTGCCTTTGGCATCGAGGCCTTCAATGATCTCGCCTTTGGCTTCGACAATACGATCGGGGCCGCCGAACTCGCCGACATGGGCCGTGCCCGCATTGGTAAGAATGACGACGTGCGGCTTGGTCAGACTGACGGTGAAAGCGATTTCTCCAACACGCGACGCGCCCAGCTCGATAACTGCAGCAGCGTGCTCGGCGCCCAGTTCCAGCAGGGTCAACGGCACGCCCAACTCATTGTTCAGATTGCCGCGCGTCGCGAGAACGGAGCCGCGTGTACGCAGAATGCTGGCGAGCATTTCCTTGACCGTGGTCTTGCCACTGGAGCCGGTGACGGCAGCCACCGGGCGATCAACAAACGCATTACGGTTCATTGCGCCCAGTTGCGCAAGTGCCTTGCGGGTGTCCAGCACGACCAGTTGCGGCAGGTTCGAACCTGGCACTTCGCTCTCGACCAGAGCACCAACAGCACCCTTGGCATCGACCTGATCGAGGTATTCATGACCGTCGAAGCGCGGCCCGGTCAGCGCGATGAACAACTGCCCCGGCACGATGGCGCGGCTGTCGGTGCTCACACCGTCGAAGCTGCAGTCGCGGCCCGCCAGACGGGCGTTGAGCGGAGCAACCAGTTCGCTGAAGGTCAGTGGCTTAAACATGTGCAGGCTCCCATGCGGCCAGAGCTTTGGCAGCCTCTTCCAGATCGGAGAACGAATGACGCTGGCCGTCGATTTCCTGATAGTCCTCGTGCCCCTTGCCGGCCAGCACGACGACGTCGTCGGCTCTGGCACTGGCAATGAGTTGCGCAATGGCTTGGCCACGGCCGTTAACGAACTTCACGTTATCCACTGCGCTGAAACCGGCACGGATGTCATCGAAAATCTGCAATGGCGCTTCGGTACGAGGGTTATCGTCAGTCACCAGAACACCATCCGCCAGACGCTCGACCACCTCGGCCATCAGCGGGCGCTTGCCGCGATCACGATCGCCGCCACAGCCGAACAGGCAGAGCAATTGGCCCTTGGCGTGCGGGCGCAAGGCTTCGAGGACTTTTTCCAGCGCATCCGGCGTATGAGCGTAATCGACCACCACCAGCGGCTTGTCGGCACCACCCAGACGCTGCATGCGTCCGACAGGGCCTTCGAGTTTTGGCAGTACCTTGAGGATCTCGTCCAGCGCGTAATCCAGGCCGAGCAAGGCGCCAACCGCAGCCAGAACATTGCTCAGGTTGAAGCGGCCTAACAGGCTGCTGCGCAGGAAATGCTCACCTTGCGGGGTAACCAGTGTGGCGCGTACGCCATCGTCATCGAATTTGGCGTCGCGGCAGTAAAGATAGGCCGAGCTGTCCAGCAGGCTGTAGGTAATCAGGCGTGACTCCTGCTTTTCTGCCGCCAGCTCGCGACCGAATTCGTCATCCAGATTGATGACCCGGCAGCGCAGATCAGGCCAGGCAAACAGCTTCGCCTTGGCCGCACCATAGGCTTGCATGGTGCCGTGATAATCCAGATGGTCACGGGACAGATTGGTCAGCACCGCTACATCGAAGGCCAGCGCAGTCGCACGGCCCTGATCCAGACCGTGGGACGACACTTCCATCGCAACAGCACGGGCACCGGCCTTTCTTAGATCGGTGAGCGTGGCCTGAACGGCAATCGGGTCAGGCGTGGTGTGACGTCCGCTTTGCAGCGCGCCATAGAAGCCGGTGCCCAGCGTGCCGACAATGCCGCAATGCTGACCCAGCAGATCGAGCGCCTGGGCAACCAGTTGGGTCACGCTGGTCTTGCCGTTCGTGCCCGTTACGCCGACCAGATTCAGACTGCGGCTCGAATCGCCATAGAAACGGCCGGCGATGGCAGACAGTTGCGCGGCCAGGCCCTTGACCGGAATCAATGGCACATCGGTAATAGGCAACACAGTCGAGCCTTCGGCTTCATAAGCGACAGCGGCTGCGCCACGCTTGAGCGCGTCGGCAATGTGCGCGCGACCATCGACCTTGAGGCCGGGGATGGCCAGAAAAAGATCGCCCGGACGCACGTTACGGCTGTCCAGCGTCAACTCGCGAATCAATGCATCGCGGTCGGTGTGAGCGAAAAGCTTGCTCAGATTAAAGGCCATCAACCACGCCCTCCTTTGACGACTGCCGGGGCAGTGTTGACCTGTTCGGGTGCGAGGTTGTCGGGAGAGACGTTCATCAACCGCAACGTACCGGACATGACCTTGCTGAATACCGGGGCTGAAACCAGACCGCCGTAGTAACCGCCCTTGCTCGGCTCGTCGATCACCACAACGATGGCGTAGCGAGGGTTGCTCATCGGGCCGAATCCGGCGAACAGCGAACGGTAGGAATTCTCGGCGTAACCCTTGGTGCCGATGGACGTCTTGCGCGCCGTACCGCTCTTGCCGCCGACGTGATAGGACGGCACACGAGCGCGGTACACGCCGCGCGGGTCTTCGATCACCTGTTGCAACATGCCTTGCAGTGTCTTCGCGGTCGCTTCCGGAATTGCCTGAACCGCCGTTGGCGCAGCGTCACTTTTCAGAATGGTCAGCGGCACGATGCGGCCGTTGTTGGCCAGCGCGCCATACGCGTGAACCAATTGCAACGCGGTGACCGACAGGCCATAGCCGTAGGACAGCGTGGCCGTTTCAGCCTTGCGCCATTCGCGATAGTTCGGCAGGTTGCCCACACGCTCACCCGGGAAACCCAGGCCGGTGTACTGACCGAAGCCGACGCGCTGCATCGCACGGAAAATCGACTCGCCGCCCACATCGAACGCGACCTTGCTCATGCCGACGTTACTGGAGTTGATCAGGATGCCAGTGAGGTCAAGCACCGGGCCTTCCGTCTTGGTAACGTCACGGATGGTGTATTTACCGATCTGCAGCGTGCCCGGATATACCTCGACCTTGTCGGTCGGTTTCCAGCGGCCACTGTCCAGTGCGGCCGTCATCGAAATCGGCTTCATGGTCGAACCCGGCTCGAACACGTCGATGATCGCCCGGTTACGCATGGCGGCTGGCACCATGGTGCGACGGTTGTTCGGGTTGTAGGTTGGCTGGTTGACCATCGCCAGCACTTCGCCGGTCTTGACGTCCATGATCACCAGACTGCCTGCCTTGGCCTCGTTTTCGACGATGGCATTACGCAGTTCACGGGTAGCCAGATATTGCAGACGCAGATCAATAGACAAAGCCAAGGTCTTGCCGGCCTTGGCGTTCTTGGTGACCTGTACGTCCTTGATCAGTCGGCCTCGCCGGTCCTTGATGACCTGCCGCTTGCCGGGCACCCCCGCAAGCCAGTCGTCATAAGCCAGCTCGACCCCTTCGCGACCATGATCGTCGAGGTCGGTGAAGCCGACCATATGGGCGGTCACATCGCCAGCAGGATAGAAACGACGAAATTCCTCGATGCCATAGACACCGGGGACTTTGAGATCGAGTACCGACTGACCTTGCTCAGGTGTCAGGCCGCGGACCAGATAGATGAATTCCTTGGTGGCCTGGGCATCGAGGCGCTCGGTCAGTGCCTTGAGGTCTTGCCCCATCGCAGCGGCGAGCATTGGCCACTTGGACTTGTCCTGCTGCATTTCGCGCGGGTTGGCCCACAGCGTAGTGACAGGCGTACTGACAGCCAGAGGCTCGCCGTTACGGTCCGTGATCAGACCACGGTGAGCCGGAATGGGGATGTGACGAAGGCTGCGCGCATCGCCCTGTTCCTTCAGGAACGTATGGTCGATGACCTGCAGATCGACGATGCGCCAGCAGATGGCGAGCACCAGACTGACGAGCAATCCTACGACAACTCTGAAACGCCACGGGTAGAGAGCGCCATCCAGCTTCATCATGGCGCCACCATCCGTACTTCTGCCGCATTGGGGATGCGCATTTTCAGCTGCTCGGTCGCCAGCGTCTCGATACGACTGTGAGCGGTCCAGGTGCTCTGCTCAAGAATCAGACGGCCCCACTCGGCCTGCGCCTTGTCACGCACGCTCATCTCCGAATACAGCGAGTTGAGCAATTGACGATTCAAATGCGCGCTATAGGAAACGCCAATCGCCGAAACGAGGACGGCGATGAACAGCAGCAGCATAATAAAGCTGCCGCCGGGCAGGGGTTTCAGGAAAAGACGGCTCACCTGAGCTTCTCCGCTACGCGCATGACAGCGCTGCGCGAGCGTGGATTGGCTTTGGTTTCGGTGTCCGACGCAAATTGGGCCTTGCCGTGAATCCGGATCTTTGGCTCGAACGCCTTGTACTGGATCGGCAGGTTGCGCGGCATATTGTCGGCTTCGCCCTTGGCGAGCTTGCGCATGAACAGTTTGACGATGCGGTCTTCCAGGGAGTGAAAGCTGATGACCACCAGACGGCCGCCGATTTCCAGTGCGTCCAGCGCAGCCTCGAGACCCGCCTCAAGATCGCCCAGTTCGTTGTTGACGTGGATACGCAGCCCCTGAAAGGCACGCGTCGCAGGATTCTTGCCTTTTTCCCAGGCCGGGTTGGCAACCTTGAGGACTTCCGCGAGGTCAGCAGTGCGCTCGAAAGGCTGGACTTCACGGCGCTGCACGACGGCGTTGGCCATACGCTTGGCGAAGCGTTCTTCACCGTATTCCTTGAAGACCCGGGCGATTTCCTCGGCAGGTGCCGTGGCGATGAATTCGGCCGCACTGATACCACGCGTCGGATCCATACGCATGTCCAGCGGACCGTCATTCATGAAACTGAAGCCGCGCTCAGGGTCATCAAGCTGCGGAGAGGACACACCCAGGTCCAGCAGGATGCCGCTCACTTTGCCCGCAAGGCCCCGTTCTTGAGCTTCGGATCCCAATTCGGCAAAGCTGCGCTGCACAATGACAAAGCGGCCGTCTTCGGCCGCTAGCGTTTGCCCTGTGGCAATCGCTTGAGGATCCTTGTCGAACCCGAGCAGCCTGCCGTCCGGTCCGAGATGGCTGAGTATCAGTCGACTGTGCCCGCCACGACCGAACGTTCCGTCCATATAGCAGCCATCCGCGCGCAACGCGAGAGCCTCCACGGCTTCTTCGAGCAGTACGGTGATGTGGGTAAAGCCGCTATTCATAGTCACAGGATCAGGTCACGTAATTCATCAGGCATCGCGCCAGGTTGTTGAATGGCAGCAAGGTCCGCATCAGCAAGTGCGTTCCAGGCGTCCTCGTCCCACAGTTGAAACTTGTTGAGTTGCCCCACGAGCATTACGCGCTTATCCAACTTGGCATATTCGCGAAGACGCGGCGGGACCAGAAAACGTCCGCTGCCATCCAGCTCCAGATCGACTGCATTACCAATCAAAAGCCGCTGCAAACGGCGGTTTTCTTCACGAAACGTTGCCAGCTCACGAAGTTTGGCTTCAATCAGTTCCCACTCGGAAAGCGGATAAAGACACAAGCAGGGGTCAACAGCGTCTATGGTCACGATCAACTGGCCGGCACTACGCGAATCCAACTCGTCGCGATACCGGCTCGGCATAGCGAGACGGCCTTTGGCATCGAGATTGATCGCGTTGGCACCACGGAACACAGGCGCATTCTCCAAATATTAGCTTTTTGCGCTCAAAAAACCCACTTCGTGCCACTTTCTGCCACTTGCGCACACTATAGGAATGCGCCTGCCACACCGTCAAGGCACGCTCTCAAGGAAAAGCCTTACATTTCGCAGATTTAGGAGTGGTATTGGAGGGTTTGAGCTAATTTACGGAGGGTTCTGACAGACGAATCCCACTCAACTCAATCCGCTAGGGCTTGAAGTTAAAGTGATTTGTGAGGTTTAAGATTTTTTTGGTATTAAGAGTGGCTTTTGCTGATGAAAAGCAGAGGGGATAAAAAGGTGGAGAGTCGATCTGTAAGCCGGGTTCTGTCGAGGACAGTCATTCCTCTACGACGGCCATCACTGGACGTCTTTAGCAACCTACCCGGTTCCAGCGCGGGCCACGCCTAGGAACCCTATTTGGTCTTGCTCCGAGTGGGGTTTACCTTGCCACGAACTGTTGCCAGACGTGCGGTGCGCTCTTACCGCACCTTTTCACCCTTACCGGCACCGAAGTGCTTAGGCGGTTATTTTCTGTGGCACTTTCCGTAGGCTCGCGCCTCCCAGGCGTTACCTGGCACTCCGCCCTATGGAGCCCGGACTTTCCTCCCCCCCTTGTTGCGGAACAACAAGAGGCAGCGACTGTCCAATCGACTCTCCGCTGACAAGGTTAGCGGCACATGCCATCCAGAACAAGCTTTAAAAGCTTGAGTAGTTTGTGTGAGCTATTGAAAAGCCGGCATTTCTCACTTTTTCTGTTTGTCCAGCGCAACCTGATAAAGCAGATTCTTGCGTACCCCGGTGATCTCCGCAGCCAGCGCAGCGGCGCGCTTGAGCGGCATTTCCTCGAGCAGCAGATCCAGAATCCTGCGCGCCTCTGCGCCGATCACATCCTCGTCTTCAGGCGGCGTCCAGCCTGCGACCAGCACAACACACTCACCGCGCTGCTGATTGCTGTCCGCCTCGACGAAGGCGCGCAATTCACCCAGTGGCAGCCCCTTCAGGGTTTCAAACGTTTTGGTTATTTCACGCGCCAGCAAGGCTGATCGACCGGCGCCGAACACCCGCTCCATGTCCTGCAGGCATTCCAGAATGCGATGCGGCGCCTCATAAAAGATCAGCGTACGCGGTTCTTCCTTTACCTGTTCAAGCCTGGCCTTGCGTCCGACCGCCTTGGCCGGCAGAAACCCCTCGAAGATAAAGCGATCCGACGGCAACCCCGCTGCGGACAGCGCAGCGATCAAGGCGCAAGCCCCCGGCACTGGCACGACAGGAACACCCGCAGCACGCGCCTGACGCACAAGGTGGTAGCCAGGGTCGGAAATCAAAGGCGTGCCCGCATCGGAAATCAGCGCGACATCATCCCCGGCCAGCAATCGAGTGATAAACCGGCTACCCTCATCCCGCTCGTTATGCTCATGGCAGGCGGCCAGCGGGGTGGATATGCCGAAGTGTTGCATCAAACGCGACGAGTGACGGGTATCCTCTGCCGCTATAAGCGCAACCTCACGCAGAACCTTTAGCGCACGCACGCTCATGTCATCCAGATTGCCGATAGGTGTAGCCACCACATAAAGCGAGCCAAGGGTGGAATTCGAAGCAACCGGGACAGTCAAAGCGCAGACCTCATGTTTATCAAGCAGGGCGTCATAAACGACGCATTGTACAGGCAACGACCCTGATCAGCGTTTTACGCATCAGCGAAGCCTATAAAAAAGGAGTAAGGACACATGATCTTTGTTCAAAGCCGCATGAATACGCATACCCCGGTAACAGGGATTGCTGGATAGAACACTCTGTCACAATCAATATCACGCCTTCGAAGTCGCGCCCTGGCCAGTGCTTGGGTACAATTCGCCGTTAATTCGCTTGAGTATCAGGAACACATCAATGATCGCCTGCCTGCGGCTGTTCTCTGCCCTCTGCCTCGCTGCCCTTCTTGCAGCCTGTGCCAGCTCGCCCTCGTCCAGCCTTGGCGAGCTTCCTCGTACTCCTGATGCCAGCATCGAGCAACTGCTCGATCAGGCTGCGGCTGCCAAAACACCTGAACAGGCCGCAACACTGCGCCTGAGCGCTGCCGACCTGGCCAACCGCCAGAATGATGCGGGGCGCGCCGCGCAGATTCTTGCCCAAGTGCAGATGGATCAACTCAAACCAGGCCTGCAGGTATTCGCCAGCACGCTGTCCGCCGAACTGGCGATGGGCCGCAACCAGCCCAAGGCCGCTCTGACCGCCCTGAACCACCCGAGCATGCAACGCCTGGGTGAGCTCTCGGTCGAGCAGCAGGTGCGCACCCATATGGTCAAGGCCCGCGCCCTGGAAGCTGACGGTCAGGTCCTGCCCGCTGCCAATGAGCGTGTCTTTGCAAGTCCGTTGCTGAAAGATGCCGAAGCCGCCGCCAACAATGATGCGATCTGGAAACTGGTTTCCTCACTGCCTGCCGAACAACTGCAAGCCAACGCGACCGGCGACATGGGTGGCTGGCTGAGCCTTGCGCGCTCGGTTAAAGGTGCTGGCACACTGGAACAGCAGCAGGCCGCCATCGACACCTGGAAAGCACAGAACCCACAACATCCTGCCGCTCTGCAATTGCCAACGACACTCGCCCAACTGCGCGCCCTGACCAGCGAACCGCTGACCAAAATCGCATTGCTGCTGCCGCAGGATGGTCAACTGGCTTCCGTTGCAAAAGCACTGCGTGAAGGCTTCATGGCCGCGCACTATCAGGCTCAGCAGGCAGGCCAGAATCCTCCGGCCATCCAGGTCTTCGACAGCTCGCGCCTGACGTCGATGGATGAGTTCTATCGTCAGGCTCAGGCGGCGGGCGTTCAGTTGGTGGTCGGTCCGCTGGAAAAGAATCTGGTCAAGCAATTGAACAGCCGTGAGCAACTGCCTATCACCACGCTGGCGCTCAATTACAGCGATGCAGGTAACGAAGGCCCTCCCCAGCTGTTCCAGTTCGGCCTGGCGGCAGAGGACGAAGCACGCGAAGTTGCACGTCGCGCCTGGGCGGACGGCAAGCGCAGCGCAGTTGCCATGGTGCCTAAAGGCGAATGGGGCGACCGCGTTCTGGATGCTTTCCGCAAGAGCTGGCAAGCCAAGGGCGGCACCCTGATCGCCGCTGAACACGTTGACCAGCCGGTCGAACTGGCCCAGCAGGTTGCTGACCTGTTCCAGCTGCGCAAGAGCGAAGGTCGTGCCCAGCGCCTGCAAAGCACGGTAGGCACTGACGTCGCAGCGCAACCGAGCCGCCGCCAGGACATCGACTTCATGTTCCTGGCCGCCACACCGCAACAGGCCCAACAGATCAAGCCGACCATGGTGTTCCAGTACGCAGGCGACGTTCCGGTCTATGCCACCTCGCACCTGTTTACCAACAGCAATGATCACGCCCAGTACATGGACCTGAACGGCGTCCGCTTTTGCGAAACACCGTGGTTGCTCGACGCCAACGACCCTTTGCGCCAGCAGGTGACCGCTCAGTGGCCACAGGCATCCGGCAGCCTGGGTCGCCTGTACGCGATGGGCATCGACGCCTATCGCCTGGCTCCACGCCTGGGTCAGCTCAAGACCATGCCTGACAGCCGCATTGACGGTCTGTCCGGCAGCCTGAGCATGAGCCCTGGCCGCCGGGTCGAGCGCCAACTGCCTTGGGCAGAGTTCGTGGACGGCAAGATCCAGCGCCTGCCGGACACTGCACCTTGATTGCAGGCAACACCCGTCAACAGGCAGGGCGCGAGGCCGAAGCCTACGCCCTGCAGCATTTGCAAGAGCAGGGTTTACGCCTCATTGCCCAAAACTGGTTATGCAAACGGGGCGAGCTTGATCTAGTCATGCTCGACGGCGATACAGTAGTATTCGTCGAAGTTCGCTACCGCCGCCATTCCGGCTGGGGTGGCGCGGTGGAAAGTGTCGATCTTCGCAAACAGTCGAAGCTCGTCACCGCTGCACAGTTCTTCCTGCAACAAGAGTCAGGCTGGGCACGCTATCCTTGTCGTTTCGACGTAATCGCGGTTGAAGGAGCACCAGGCGACTCGACTCCCTTGAACTGGATCAAGAGCGCCTTCGACAGCTGACAGACACGCAGCGCAGTCATGACCGGCAAGAAGCCATTACCATTACCGATTTCGCTATTGCTTTGCGGGCTGCACACCGGCAAACCGGGCAGCCGCCGTACGCTCTAATTAAGGTCACATTGATGGACATGCAATCCCGAATTCGCCGGCTGTTTCAAGCCAGCATTGATACCAAACAACAGGCGATGGAAGTCCTTGCACCCTTTATCGAGCAAGCCAGCCAGGTCATGGTCAATGCCTTGCTCAACGAAGGCAAAATGCTTTCGTGTGGCAATGGTGGTTCGGCAGGCGATGCGCAGCATTTTTCTTCCGAACTGCTCAACCGGTTCGAACGTGAACGCCCCAGCCTGCCAGCCATCGCACTGACGACCGACAGTTCGACCATCACCTCGATTGCCAACGATTACAGCTACAACGAGATCTTCTCCAAGCAGATCCGCGCACTGGGTCAGCCAGGCGATGTACTGCTGGCGATCTCCACCAGCGGCAACTCTGCAAATATTATTCAGGCCATCCAGGCCGCACATGATCGCGAAATGATTGTCGTAGCTTTGACGGGACGCGACGGTGGCGGAATGGCTTCGCTGCTGCTGCCGGAAGATGTGGAAATTCGCGTGCCGGCGACCGTTACGGCGCGCATACAAGAAGTCCATCTGCTGGCGATTCATTGCTTATGCGATCTGATCGACAGCCAACTGTTCGGGAGTGAAGAATGACCCCTAATCGTCTTAGCCTACTGGTTCTGACACTGTGCCTGAGCGTGACCGGATGCAGCTCGGTCATTACCGCAAGTCGCGACAAGCCGATCGAGGATGATCGAGGCACACGCACTTTTGGCAGCAAGATCGACGACTCACTGATCGAAACCAAGGCGGCGGTAAATATCTCCAAGGCCAACCCTGACCTGGCCGAAGGCTCGCACATCGTCGTCACCAGTTTCAACGGCATCGTGCTGCTGGCCGGCCAGGTTCCACGTGCAGATCTCAAGGCCATCGCCGAACAGGCTGCAAGCTCCGTACAACGCGTCAAGAAGGTCAACAACGAGCTGCAGGTCATGGCGCCCTCCTCACTGCTGGCCCGCAACAACGACGCCTGGCTGACCACGAAAGTCAAAAGCCAGATGATCGCTGATGCGTCCATTCCCGGCTCACGCATCAAGGTCGTGACCGAGAACGGCATCGTGTTTCTGCTGGGCTTGGTAACGCAGGATGAAGCCAACCGCGCCACCAATCTGGTGCAGGGCGTGTCCGGCGTGCAGAAAATCGTCAAACTGTTCGAGTACATCGACTGACAGCCAGACGGCAGACATGAAAAAGGCGATCCTTGCGGATCGCCTTTTTTTATTTCACCACTTTAAGGCTCGGCCTGCCCGTTGGGCGAGGCGGCTCGCTGTCTGGCGGCGTATCGTCGCCGTCATCCAGCTCGATCTCTTCATCTTCCTCGAGGGAAGGCTCCAGATCGAAAACCATCCCCTGACCGTTCTCGCGGGCATAGATGCCCAGAATCGCACCGACAGGGACATAAAGGGTATGGGGCACACCGCCGAAGCGGCCTTCAAAACTGACGGCTTCGTTATCCATGTGCAGATGACGCACTGCACTTGGCGAAACATTCAGGACAATCTGTCCGTCATTGGCAAACCCTTGAGGGACCTGCACGGACGGGTACTCCGCATTGACCAGCATATGCGGGGTGCAATCGTTATCAACGATCCACTCATAAAGAGCACGAACCAGATAAGGGCGACTGGAGTTCATCAACGGCTCCTTAAGCCTTAGCGCATTTCACGTTCGGCGGCAGACAGACTTGCCTGAAAAGCCTCACGCGCAAATTGGCGCTCCATGTAATCAAGCAGCGGCTTGGCAGGCCGCGGCAATTCAATACCCAGAATCGGCAGACGCCAGAGTATGGGCAGTAGACAGCAATCGACAAGACTTTGCTCGTCACTCAGGAAAAAAGCCTTATCCGCAAACAATGGAGAAACCCCTGTCAGGCTCTCGCGCAATTCCTTACGCGCCTGCACACGTGCCGGCTCCTTGCTACGCGGATCAAGGATCAGATCCACCAGCCCGCACCAGTCACGCTGGATCCGATGGATCAGCAGACGGCTGTTGGCACGCGCCACCGGATAGACCGGCAACAGCGGCGGATGAGGATAGCGCTCGTCCAGGTATTCCATCACCACTGTGGACTCGTACAACGCCAGATCGCGATCGACCAGGGTTGGCACGCTGCCATAGGGGTTCACTTCAATCAGCTGTGGCGGATGACGCCCGGCCACAACATCAATGATTTCAGCGCTGACACTTTTCTCGGCGAGCACAATGCGCACACGATGTGAATAGTGGTCGGCGGGGTCGGAGTAACAGGCCAACCGGTTGGTCACGCCCATGGTGATCCTCCTCGCTTGTTGAAATTTATCGGACAGGTTGCAAAACCTGCCCACAGAAAGCCTTCGATAAGAGCGCAACAGGGCAGGTGCTCACTGCGGGCGACACGATAGCTCATTTACGCACGTTAAATTCTGTAATCTTGCTCAGCTACACTGTTCCACCGCGTATTTGATTCACATTGCGACCGCGATGACGCATTCAGGCAAAGCTGGCATAACACTCGCTCAATGAACATCTTTCCAGTATTCACGTTTGAGCAGGTAAACGAAGACCAGCAGGAAGGCCAGATACAGCAGCACATAAGTGCCGATACGCTGATGCCGAAGCTTGACGGGGTTGGCTGAATAGTCGAGAAAGGTCACCAGATTCCTGATTTTTTCATCGAACTGAGCAGGCGTCAGACTTCCGGAACCCGGAATGATCGTCAGCTGATCACAAGCCTCATGAGTCAAAGGCGCGCCGCTCAACGGATCATATTGTTTTTTGCCACCCTCCTCGGTCTGTACCTGCTTGCAGCCGATCACCTGACGTCCCTGCAGCCCCACCAGCACATTCGGCATGCCGACATCAGGGAAAACCTTGTTGTTGACACCCCAGGGCCGCGCCGGATCCTCATAGAACGAACGCAGGTAACCATAGAGCCAGTCGGTACCCCGAACACGCGCCACCAGTGTCAGATCGGGCGGTGCAGTGCCAAACCAGTCCTTCGCATCTGCCGGCTGCATACCGGCCTGCATGTGATCGCCGATTTTGGCACCAGTGAATACCAGCTTTTCCAGCATCACCTCATGAGGAATACCCAAATCGTCGGCGACACGCTCATACCGCTGATACTTGGCGCCATGACAGCCCATGCAGTAATTGACGAAGGTACGCGCCCCATCCTGCAAGGCAGCCCGATCGGATACATCGATATCGACATGCTCAAGCGGCGCGCCACCCTGCGCCGCGAACACCAGTACCGGCAGCGCCGTGAAGATCAACACAGCCAGAAGTTTTCTCATGACCCCGTCACTCTCTCCGGAACCGGCCGTGCGCGCTCCAGCCGGGTGTAGAACGGCATCAACAGGAAGTAGGCGAAGTACAGACAGGCACATATCCGCGCCACCACTGTCCCGCCCGGCGTAGGCGGCTGAACCCCCAGATAACCGAGCGTGACGAACGACACGCAAAACAGGATCAGCGCCAACCGGCTGATCCAGCCCTTGTAGCGCATGGACCTGACCGGACTGCGATCGAGCCACGGCAGCACGAACAGCACCGCAATGGCTGAACCCATCGCCATGACGCCCATCAGCTTGTCAGGCACGGCGCGCAGAATGGCGTAGAACGGCGTGAAGTACCATACAGGCGCAATGTGCTCCGGAGTCTTGAACGCGTTTGCCGCCTCGAAATTGGGTTTCTCCAGAAAGTAGCCGCCCATTTCCGGAAAAAAGAACACCACCGTACAAAAGACGAACAGAAACACCACCACGCCGACCAGATCTTTCAGCGTGAAATACGGATGAAAGGCGATACCGTCCAGAGGCTTGCCGTTTTCATCCTTGTGTTGCTTGATGTCGATGCCATCCGGGTTGTTGGAGCCCACTTCATGCAGCGCAAGGATGTGCAGCACGACCAGCCCCAGAATCACGAGGGGCAGCGCCACGACATGCAGCGCGAAGAAGCGGTTGAGGGTAATGCCAGACACCAGATAGTCGCCACGGATCCACTGCGTCAGGTCTTCGCCTATCACAGGAATCGCACCGAACAATGAAATGATCACCTGAGCCCCCCAATAGGACATCTGCCCCCAAGGCAGCAGATAGCCCATGAACGCTTCAGCCATCAGACTCAGGTAGATCAGCATGCCGAAGATCCAGACCAGCTCTCGCGGCTTCTGATAAGACCCGTAAAGCAGGCCGCGAAACATATGCATGTACACGACGATGAAGAAGGCCGAAGCACCTGTCGAGTGCAGCAGCCGCAAGATGGCTCCGTACTCGACGTCGCGCATGATGTATTCGATCGAGGCAAACGCGCCTTCTGCCGTAGGCGTGTAGCTCATGGTCAGCCAGATACCGGTCAGTATCTGATTGACCAGCACGAGCAGCGCCAGCGAGCCGAAGAAATACAGAAAATTGAAGTTGCGTGGTACGTAATATTTGCTGAGATGGTCTTCCCACATTCGTGTGGCGGGGAAGCGCGCATCGATCCAGTCCACCAGCCTGCCCATTACACACCCTCCTGATCGACGCCAATGACGATGACCGTGTCCGACTCATAAGAATACGGGGGGACAGGCAGATTCAGGGGCGCCGGTTGAGACTTGTATACCCGACCGGCCAGGTCGTAGTGAGAGCCATGGCACGGACAGAAATAGCCGCCCACCCAGTCCTTGCCAAGGTCGGCAGGGGCCACTTCAGGACGGAATGTCGGTGAGCACCCCAGATGAGTGCAGATGCCCACCAGCAAGACGATATCCGGCCTTATCGAGCGCAGCGCCGGATCGACATAGCGTGGCTGGACTGACGCCCTGGACTCGGGGTCCGATAACAGCCCGGTCAACTTGCCCAGATTGTCCAGCATTTCAGGACCGCGCCGGAGAATGAACACGGGCTGGCCCCGCCATTCGGCGACCATCTGCTGACCCGGCTCTATCTTGCTGATGTTGACCTTGACCGGCGCGCCTGCTGCACGAGCCCTGGCGCTCGGAGACCATGAGCCCACAAACGGAATCGCAGCCCCCACGGCCCCGGCCGCGCCCACCACGGACGTGGCAGCCACGAGAAAGCGACGCCGGCCCGCATTCACGCCGTCATTGCTCATTCAACCTTCTCCCATCAGCGATCCGGCCTGTCGAACGCAGGCGTCTGTCTGATAACAATTTAGCTGTTATAAACGCTGCCGGAGGGCAAAAACACCCTTCGGCAGACGACCGCCTCAAAAGCACGGCACGCTGTAAATCAGACGTTACAGCCCGAGACATTCCCCGCAAAACATCCAACAGATAAAAACCGGGCCATAAAAAAACGCCCAACTCGTAAACGAGGTGGGCGTTCTTTTTGAACGAAGAACGAATTAACGCTTCGAGTACTGCGGACGCTTACGCGCTTTACGCAGACCGACTTTCTTACGTTCAACTTCACGAGCATCGCGAGTCACGAAGCCTGCTTTACGCAGCGCGCCACGCAGGGTTTCGTCGTACTGCATCAGAGCGCGAGTGATACCGTGGCGGATTGCGCCAGCCTGACCACTTACACCGCCACCGATAACGGTGACGTAGATGTCGAACTTTTCAACGGTCTCGGTCAGTTCCAGCGGCTGACGAACTACCATGCGGGCAGTTTCGCGACCGAAGAACGATTCCAGAGTGCGGTTGTTGATCGAGATGTTACCAGTACCCGGACGCAGGAAAACGCGTGCGGTTGCGGTCTTGCGACGGCCAGTGCCGTAATTTTGAGTCGCCGACATAATGAACTATTCCGTTAAAACTTCAGTTCTTGGGGCTGCTGAGCAGTATGAGGGTGTACAGCGCCCGCATAGACTTTCAGCTTACGATACATGTCGCGACCCAGCGGGTTCTTAGGCAGCATGCCTTTGACCGCGGTCTCGATCACGCGCTCAGGAGCTTTGTCGATCAGCTTTTCGAAGTTGATCGACTTGATCCCGCCCGGAAAACCGGAGTGTGAGTAGTAGATCTTGTCGGTAGTCTTGGCACCGGTAACGCGGATCTGCTCGGCATTGATCACGACGATGTAGTCGCCGGTATCAACGTGCGGAGTATATTCCGGCTTGTGCTTGCCACGCAGACGGCTCGCGATTTCGGTGGCCAGACGACCCAGGGTCTGACCAGCAGCGTCGACGACGAACCAGTCGCGCTTAACTGTTTCCGGTTTAGCAGTAAAAGTTTTCATTCTTTATAGCCTCAGGGGCCGCCCTGAAAATGAGACGGCGGATCTTACTGAATAGTGCGTACTTTGACAAGTCAAAGGCAGCCGGAAACAGACGCTATCGGGGGCTCGGGTCAGCGCGTCCGTTATACGGCAAGATTCTTCGGCAGACGGCGCATCACTTCCACTGCAAAGAGCTGGCGGATTATACAGGCTGAAAAAATAACCTCAACCGCTTTTTCGTTCACGTTCTGTTTATTGCTCCGGACCGCTGCGATGAAGGATATTTGGCACCTGTAATCCAGCCTTCGGAAGGTACGCAGACCCTGGGCGTTCTGCGACCTGACTGGACACGCCCGAGAAAAAATAAGACGATCCAGCCGTTGATTGACCATTTACCCATATAAGAATAAAGACTATGCCAACCCAATACTCCACGCCCCTGCGGCGTGTCAGCATTCTGGCCACCGACAAGGTGTTTGCCTCGACCCTGATGCAGGCCAAGGACTTCTTCCACCTGGCAAGCCTCAGGTACAGCAGACAACTGGGACACGGCCTGGTCCCGGCCTTCGAAATACGTCTGGTCAGCCCTGACGGACAACCCGTCGACAGCTTCAGCGATGTCACGCTCCCGGTGGACGGCAATCTTTGCCAGAGCGACATCATCGTGATCCCGGCCTTCTGGGACGATTTCGATACGCTCTGCCAGCGCTACCCTCAAATCCTGCCCTGGCTGCGCGAGCAGCATGCCCAGGGCGCGGTATTGTGTGCAGAGGCCACCGGCGTGTTCTGGCTCGCCGAGGCCGGACTGCTCGACGGCAAGGAAGCGACCACCTACTGGCGCTTCTTCAATCAGTTCGCCGAACGCTACCCGAACGTGCTGCTCAATCAGGAAAAACACCTGACCGACGCCGACAACCTGTATTGCGCAGGCGGCACCACCTCCGCCTGCGATCTGTACATCTATCTGATCGAGCGCTTCTGCGGCGCGAACGTCGCGCAAGCCGTCGCTCGCGACATTCTTTATGAAGTACGGCGTACCTATTCGCCAGGAAGAATAGGTTTCGGCGGTCAGAAGCTGCATCAGGACGTCATCATCCTGCAGATCCAGCATTGGCTGGAGGAACATTTTGCTGACAAATTCCGCTTTGAAGATGTGGCAAGGGAACACGGCATGAGCATTCGCAACTTCATGCGCCGCTTCCAGACTGCGACCGGTGACAAGCCTTTGCATTACCTGCAACGCCTGCGCATCGAAACGGCCAAAGGCCTGTTGTCCGGCTCACGCAAAAGCATCAAGACCATCAGTTACGAGGTCGGTTACGACGACGCCAGCTTCTTCGCGCGCTTGTTTCGCCAGCACACCGAACTGTCACCGAATCAGTATCGCCAGCAGTTTCAGCAGGCAGCCTGACGGCTCAACACTCCATCATGCAAAAACGAAAAAGGCCTGCAATGCAGGCCTTTCCGTATCCGAACGCAAACCGTCAAGGCTTGTGCGCACGTGACAGAAACTCGTGGGACTGCATTTCCAGCAAACGGCTCAGCGTGCGCTGGAATTCGAACATCAGTCGACCGCCGGTGTACAAATCCTTCAGCTCCACTTCGGCAGAGATGATCAGCTTGACGTTGCGATCGTAGAATTCATCGACCATGTTTATGAAGCGACGGGCGATGTCGTCCTTCGAGACGTCCATCTGCTCGACACCACTGAGCAGCACGGCGTGGAAAATCTTGCCCAGCTCGATGTAGTCGTTCTGGCTGCGCGGGCCGTCGCACAGCTCGCGAAAATCGAACCAGGCCACGTCGTCACAGGTGCGCAAGGCGCGAATCTCACGATTCTCGATCACCAGAACGTCGTTCTCGATGGTTTCTGCGCATTCCGGCGTCAGCGCCTTGAAGCTTTTACGCATGCTGTCCTGCGCCGCTTCATTGAGCGGGAAGTGGAACAGCTCGGCCTGCTCCAGGTGACGCAGACGATAATCGACGCCACTGTCGACGTTGACGATGTCGGTATTCTGCTTGATCAGCGCGATGGCCGGCAGGAAGCGTGCGCGTTGCAGGCCATCCTTGTACAACCCATCAGGAACGATGTTGGATGTGGCGACCAGCGTCACGCCGTTTTTGAACAACTCTTCCATCAAGGTGCCAAGGATCATCGCATCAGTGATGTCGGACACGAAAAATTCGTCGAAGCAGATCACTCGCGCTTCATCGGAAAAACGCTTGGCGATAATCGTCAGCGGGTTTTTCTCGCCCTTGAGGGTCTTCATCTCTTCGTGCACGCGCTTCATGAAGCGGTGGAAGTGAGTACGGACCTTGTCCTTGAACGGCAGTGCGTCGAAGAAGGTATCGACCAGATAGGTCTTGCCGCGCCCTACTCCGCCCCAGAAATAAAGGCCTTTGACCAAGGCAGGCTCTTTCTTGCCAAACAGCTTGCCGAACAGGCCGGGCTTGCTGTCATGAGAGGCGACCAGATCGTCGTACAGGCGCTGCAAATGACGCACAGCATTCTCCTGCGCGGCATCGTGGAAAAAGTCCGGGCGCTTCAGATCAGCTTGATATCGTTCTAGGGGCGTCATATTCGTTAGCAAGGCAACAAAAACGGGCCGTCACTGTAACGACGACCCCGAGGAATGGCAATCAGTCCTGTTGAGGAGCAAGTGCCGACTTGAGTGTCTGGATCGCGTTGTCGCGAGCAGCAGCATCGGCAAATACCGGACTGTCTGCCACGCAGGCGCCATCCAGCCAGAGCGTGAAACGATCAGCTTCGGTGCGCAGATCGAGCGCAGCGCCCTGCTGCAACTGCTTGCTCACCGCACCCGCCGCCTTGCCATCGGCAAAATTGCGCGACAACAGCAACTGCTCACCATCGGCCGCCAGCAGACGGAAACGGAAGCTGCCATCGTCTTCACGGAAACTGACGAATCGCGCGCCCTTGGCAGCTTTCTTCTTGCCGGTATCGGCACCCTGCACCACAGTACGGAACGAGCGCAGGCCGACGGCTTCACGCAGCTCACCCAGGAACGGCGTAGCAACGCGACGAGCCTTCTCGGCCCCTGTCAGCAGAATGTCTTCCAGATCAGCAGGACGCTCGATCAGGCCCAGATACTTCTCACGCTTCTCTGCCAGCTCAGCGTCCAGCAAGGTAAATAGACGATTCTTCGCCTCTCCCCAGCCAAGACCGTCCAGCAACTCGACACGGAACGCCGCGCATTGTTCGGGCGTGGAGAAGGCCTGATACAGCGTGAACAGATGGGAATTGTCCGGATCTTTCGCTTCGCCCGGCGCGCGCGAGTCGGTAACGATGCGCGAAATCGCATCTTTCATCTCTTTGGCGCTGCTGAACAGCGGGATGGTGTTGTCGTAGCTCTTGGACATCTTGCGACCGTCCAGACCCGGCAGGGTCGCCACGCTCTCTTCGATCAGCGCTTCGGGCATGACAAAGAACTCCTTGCCCTTGCCGAACAGGTGATTGAAGCGCTGGCCAATATCACGTGCCATCTCGACGTGCTGAATCTGATCGCGACCCACCGGAACCTGATGCGCGTTGAACATCAGAATGTCCGCGGCCATCAGCACCGGATAGCTGTACAAGCCCATGGTGATGCCGGAATCCGGGTCTTCACCACTTTCGACGTTCTTGTCCACCGACGCCTTGTAGGCATGCGCACGGTTGAGCAACCCCTTGGCGGCCACACAGGTCAGCAGCCAGGTCAGCTCAGGAATTTCCGGAATGTCGGACTGGCGGTAGAAAGTCACTCGGTCGACATCCAGACCCGCAGCCAGCCAGGTCGCTGCGATTTCCAGACGCGAGCGCTGAATGCGCAGCGGGTCATCGCACTTGATCAGCGCGTGGTAATCGGCCAGAAAATAGAACGAATCGAAGCCGCTCTGACGGCTGGCGACGATGGCCGGGCGAATTGCGCCCGCGTAGTTGCCCAGATGGGGGGTGCCGGTGGTCGTGATACCGGTCAGGATACGAGTGGTCATGGCAGGTCGCTTATCTATGGGCTGCAATCAATTGGAGAGACGCGGCAGGATCAATTCTTTGAGATCGGTCAGCTTGCCGTGAAAAAAGTGTCCGCATTCTGCCACTTTCAGCAGCTCATGGGGACGCTGCAGCGCAGCCGACCAGGCATAGACCGTTTCCGGGTCGATGACTTCGTCGGTTTCGGGTTGAATCACTGTCAACGGGCAGTTTTGCGGCAGCACGCTTTGATCCTGCAGGCGCGAAGCGGCGGCAGCGACCAGAAACACATGCTTGAGCGTTTCACCCTGGGCTTCGAGCCGGCCGCCCAGATTCGCTGCTACGTATCCGCCAAAGGAAAACCCGAAGAGGGTCATGGGCAGGTCAGGGTGTTTTTCACGCAGCCATCTGGCGGCAGCCTGTGCGTCGTCTATCTCGCCAGGCCCTGCGACCGACGTTCCGGCGCTGGCACCGACGCCGCGATAATTGAAACGCAGCGTGATCAGACCTTCGTCCCGCGCAGTACGCTGCAACGTGGAGACGACTTTATTGAGCATCGTTCCACTCTGGATCGGGTTAGGATGGCAGATCAGTGCGACGCCTCTGGCATCGGGTACGTCCTGATACAGTGCTTCGATCTGGCCCTCGGGGCCATCGATGAATAGGGGGGTTTCGCGCATGAGCAAAAAAGAACTCCGTGACCTCGAAATGGGTCGACTCGTCTAGCTGATTGTCTGTGGCTTGCATATCAACGACACGTCGCGGGTATACAGCGCAGGTTCGAGCCGTTAACGTAAAGCAAAGCCGTTTATAGAGGAAGGACTCGTGGAACACTCGCTCTTAGTCTGGTTGCTGCCGACTCTCGCCCTGGTTGCCGGTGTCGTCATTGGTTTCCTGGTCGCACGTCTGCTGCCCAACACCGTTCCGAACAGCACCCAGCGCCAGCTGGATGACATTCAGGAGCGTTTCGATACCTATCAGAACGAGGTGGTCACTCACTTCAACAGTACGGCTAACCTGGTCCAGAAGCTTTCGCAAAGCTATCACGACGTACAGGAGCATCTCGCCGAGGGCGCCAATCGTCTGGCCCTTGACGAACTGACCCGCCAACGGCTGCTGGCCGCTCTGCACCCGGAGGCCAACCACGCTCCCCGCGACCGCCTGACACCGCCACGCGACACCGAAGCCCCGAAGGATTACGCGCCAAAATCGCCTAACACCCCGGGCATGCTGGACGAGCATTACGGTTTGAAGAAGTAAGTCTTCGGACGGCACTACCAACAGCCCGCCATTTATCGCAAATGGCGGGCTTTTTTGATTATGGCAATCGCCGCTAAGGAAAAGTCCTACAACTTTCAAAGAAGCTGGCAACTGTATTATTTCCGTGCACGTCCCATACGATCTCCAGAAAAAGGGAGAGCGTATGAAAACCATCAAAATACTGGCGACATGCCTATTGCTGGCAGGCTGCGTTCCGGGCGACTGCACGAAGGACTGTTACATTTTAAGAAACATCGATCTTGAACTTAGTTACAAGTGTGAAATAGACCCCTATAGATACGACTGCCCGGTAAGACGCTAGCAAAATCAGCCAAACCTCCATACATAAACCTCGTGCTCAGGGTGCAGTCCATTAACATTTATAAGTTTCAGCTTTTTCAACCTTCCAGGTACAAACCCAAAACGAGCCCACAAAAGATCACCTGCTCGATCATCATAAATGACCACATCCCCATCGTCCTGAACAGACATGTGGCTGCGGTACCAGTAGGACGTGTCCTTGGCGTGAGTGCTTTCAGCAATCCATAGCGTTGCCCGCGCCGGATCGTAGAGAAAGCAACTGTTGCTGACTACGACCCATGGCGCCCCCATAAGTCTGCGCGAGAGCGTATTGCTGTAGGGCTGATTACCATCTGCCACCCAGAAAACAGCGCCGTTATCTTTAATAACCAGACTACCGCCAGCTTGCAAATCCAACTTAAAACGCCCATTGAGCGACTGCAGAAACTGACCAGACCTCATTATTTGATCGGGAGGCAAAACAGCGCCCCCGCTACCGGCAAAGGAACCGTAGTTAATACTTATTTTTTCACCCTCATACAGATTAATAGAGGGTTTATATAAGCACCTTCACGGCGGAATAAATACAATAAACAAGTAACACAGCGCCCAAGCAACTACCCTGCACACTCGTCGAGAAAAAACTGCACATGGCCCAAATCCGGACAACACAAACAAAAAACCCGCCATCATCGGCGGGTTTTCTGTAACAGGCTGAGAATCAGATCGCGCCGCGGCTGCGCAACACGTCCAGCACCAGCTTCACGCCTTCGTCCACTGTCAGCGTCTGGGTATCGATCACCAGATCGGCGTCCAGCGGCACGTCGTACGGGAAGGACTCGCCCGGGATGTTATCGCCATCGGCAGCGTACAGGCCCTGAGGGTCACGCTCGCGGCAAATGGCAGGCGATGCCTGGACATAGACCGTCACGAGGCGATCCTTGCCGATCAGCGCTTTCACGCGCTCACGGCCTTCGGCATCCGGTGCCACGAAGGCAGCCAGGGTCAACAGACCGGCTTCGTTGAACTGACGCGCCACATGAGCGGCACGGCTCCAGTTCTCGGTACGACCGGCACGGTTCTGCGGCAGGCCTTTGTTCAGGTCGTGGCGCAGGTTCTGCCCATCCAGCACGTATACGGCGCGGCCCATGTCGAACAGCTTGCGCTCGACCGCGTAGGCCAGCGTGCTCTTGCCCGCGCCCGACAGGCCGCTGAACAGCACGGTGGCGGGCTGCTGACCGAAGCGCTGGGCGCGCTCCTGAGTGGTCACGTGCGCCGACTCGCCATGATGCGTCGAACCACCGGCATTGACCGGCTTGGCGATGATCATGCCCGCCGCCACAGTGCCGTTGGTCAAACGGTCAATGACAATGAACGCACCAGTGGTGCGGTTGCTGTCGTAACCGTCCAGCGCGATAGGCGCATCGAGGCTGATCTTGACGCGGCCGATCTCGTTCAACTGCAACGAACTGGCAGGGCCTTCGACCAGCGTATTTACGTCAACCCGATGGGTGATGCTGGCGATCGAACCCGGCACGTAGCTGGTAGCGCGCTTGATGTCGTATTTCTTGCCCGGCAGCATCGGCTCTTCTGCCATCCAGACCAGCATGGCGTCAAACGCGTCGCTGACCTGCGGAACGTTGTCGGCATGCACCAACAGGTCGCCACGGGAGATGTCGATCTCGTCTTCCATGGTCAAGGTTACGGCCTGACCAGGGCCCGCCTGCTCCAGCTCGCCTTCGAAGGTGACGATGGACTTCACGCGGCTGCTCTTGCCCGACGGCAACACGACGATCTCATCGCCCTTGTGCACGATGCCGCTCGCCAGCGTACCGGCAAAGCCACGGAAATTGAGGTTGGGACGATTGACGTACTGCACCGGAAAACGCAAGTCGGTGTAGTTGCGGTCACTGGCGATCTCGACCGTTTCCAGAATCTCCATCAGCGACTGACCGGTGTACCACGGCGAACGCTCGCTGCGGTTGACCACGTTGTCACCCTTGAGCGCCGACATTGGCACGAACGCCATTGTGGTCGGTTTGAAGGCAATGCCTTCGGCAAACTTAAGGTAATCGGCCTTGATCGACTCGAACACGCTCTCATCGAAGCCGTTGAGGTCCATCTTGTTGATGGCGACCACGATGTGCTTGATGCCCAGCAGGGACGCGATGTAGCTGTGGCGACGGGTCTGGGTCTGCACGCCATAACGCGCGTCAACCAGAATGATCGCCAGGTCGCAGGTCGATGCACCGGTGGCCATGTTGCGGGTGTACTGCTCGTGACCAGGAGTGTCGGCAATGATGAACTTGCGCTTGGCCGTGGAGAAATAACGGTAGGCGACATCGATAGTGATGCCCTGCTCCCGCTCGGCCTGCAGGCCATCCACCAGCAATGCCAGGTCGACGTCGTCGCCTGTGGTACCGGACTTCTTGGAATCGCGCGTGATGGCTTCCAGATGGTCTTCGTAGATCATCTTGGAGTCGTGCAACAGACGGCCGATCAGCGTGCTCTTGCCGTCGTCGACGTTGCCACAAGTGAGGAAGCGCAGCATTTCCTTGCGTTCGTGCTGGCCCAGATAAGCGAGGATGTCCTCGCTGATCAAATCAGATTGATGCGACATATGACACCCCCTTAGAAATAACCCTGACGTTTCTTTTCTTCCATTGAGCCGGCACCATCGTGGTCGATGACACGGCCCTGACGTTCGGAAGTTCGCGTCAGCAGCATTTCCTGAATGATGTCAGTCAGGCTGGTGGCTTCGGACTCGACAGCACCGGTCAACGGGTAGCAGCCAAGTGTACGGAAACGCACCTTCTTCTTGACGATGCGCGCCTTTTCCTCGTCGGTCAGATGCTCGAGGATACGATCGTCGTCGATCATGATCAGCGTGCCGTTCTTCTCGATCACGTCACGCTCGGCCGCGAAGTACAGCGGCACAATCGGGATACCTTCCAGGTAGATGTACTGCCAGATGTCCAGCTCGGTCCAGTTCGACAGCGGGAACACACGGATCGACTCGCCCTTGTTGACGTTGCCGTTGTACACGTTCCACAGCTCGGGACGCTGGTTCTTCGGGTCCCAGCGGTGCTTGCTGTCACGGAAGGAGTAGACGCGCTCTTTGGCACGTGACTTTTCTTCGTCACGGCGTGCGCCACCGAACGCTGCATCAAAACCATGCTTGTCCAGCGCCTGCTTGAGGCCCTCGGTTTTCATGATATCGGTGTGCTTGGCACTGCCGTGCGTGAACGGGTTGATGCCTTGCGCCACACCATCGGGGTTGATGTGGGTGATCAGGTCCAGGCCCATTTCCTCGACCATCTGGTCGCGGAAGCGATACATTTCCTGGAATTTCCAGCGGGTGTCGACATGCATGACCGGAAACGGCAGCTTGCCCGGAAAGAAAGCCTTGCGCGCCAAGTGCAGCATCACGGCCGAATCCTTGCCGATCGAGTACAGCATCACCGGGTTATCGAACTCGGCGGCGACCTCGCGGATGATGTGGATGCTTTCCGCCTCCAGCTGTTTCAGATGCGTCAGTTTATCAACCATGGTTACTCACGGATTGCGTTCGTTGGACCGGGAAAACCCGGGGCGGCCTGCGGGCCGTATTCGAGCCGCGCACTTTATCATGCGTGATATCGCTAATCAGCGCAGCGGCTAGATCGAAACGATCTATGCATATGCTCCGCCGTTTGATCGGTCAGATCGGGTTGGGGCAGTCGATAAAGATGTGCTCGACCGCAAAGCGCCGCGCCAGATAATCCCCCAGTGCCTGAACACCGTAACGTTCGGTGGCATGGTGTCCGGCGGCAATGAAACTGATGTCGTTTTCACGGGCACTGTGAAAGGTCTGTTCTGACGCTTCGCCGCTCAGGAACAGATCGACGCCTTCAAGCACCGCCTGGTCGATGTAACCCTGCCCGCCCCCCGTGCACCAGCCGACCCGACGAATCATCTGACTGCCTTCGATCAGCAACGGCTCGCGCCCCAGCGCGTCCTGCACTCGACGGGCGAAATCACGCGCAGTCACGGCTTCGGACAGTGAACCGACCAGACCGACCACCTTGGGGTTTTCCGGATCAAGAGGGCCCTCAACGGTGATGTCCAGCTGCCGAGCCAGTTGCACGTTATTGCCCACGTCCGGATGAACATCCAGCGGCAGGTGATAGGCCAACAGGCTGATGTCATGCTTGAGCAACGTTTTCAGGCGGCGCTGTTTCATGCCGACGACACAGGGGTTTTCGCCTTTCCAGAAATAGCCATGGTGCACCAGGATCAGGTCGGCCTGGGCTTCGACCGCGGCGTCCAGCAACGCCTGGCTAGCAGTGACGCCACTGACGATGCGCATCACTTGCGGACGGCCTTCGACCTGCAGGCCGTTGGGGCAGTAATCCTGAATACGGGCGCTGTTCAGATAGCGATCGGCTTCTTCAACCAGGGTGCTCAGGGCAACAGCCATAAAAGACTCCTAAATATGCAGTTCAGAGCTGCTTTGTACTCGTATAATGCCCGCCATTATGGCGCACCCGCGGCAAAAATCTCTGCGCCGAAACCATCAGGACGTGTTCAATGCTCAAGGCACTGCGCTTTTTTGGCTGGCCGCTGCTGGCCGGTGTGCTTATCGCCATGCTGATCATCCAGCGTTATCCACAGTGGGTCGGACTGCCCAGCCTGGATGTCAATCTGCAACAGGCGCCGCAGACCACCAATATCATGCAGGGCCCGTCGTCCTACGCGGATGCAGTCAGTGCCGCCGCGCCAGCGGTGGTCAACCTCTATACCACCAAGATGGTCAACAAGGGCAACAATCCGCTGTTCGAAGACCCGCAGTTCCGGCGGTTCTTCGGCGATAACACGCCGAAACAGAAGCGCATGGAATCCAGCCTGGGCTCCGGCGTGATCATGAGCCCGGAAGGCTACCTGCTGACTAACAACCACGTGACCATTGGCGCTGACCAGATCGTGGTGGCGCTCAAGGACGGCCGCGAAACCATCGCGCGCGTGATCGGCAATGACCCGGAAACCGATCTGGCCGTTCTCAAGATCGACCTGAAAAACCTGCCGTCGATCACCATCGCCCGCTCGGACGGTATCCGCATCGGTGACGTGGCGTTGGCCATCGGCAACCCGTTCGGCGTCGGTCAGACAGTGACCATGGGCATCATCAGCGCCACGGGTCGCAATCAGCTGGGCCTTAACACCTATGAAGACTTCATTCAGACCGACGCGGCGATCAACCCGGGCAACTCGGGCGGCGCGCTGGTGGATGCCAGCGGCAACCTGACCGGCATCAATACGGCGATCTTTTCCAAATCCGGTGGCTCGCAGGGCATCGGTTTCGCCATTCCGACCAAGCTGGCGATGGACGTCATGAAGTCAATCATCGAACACGGTCAGGTCATTCGTGGCTGGCTGGGTATCGAAGTTCAACCGCTGACTCAGGAACTGGCAGAGTCGTTTGGCTTGAAAGATCGTCCGGGCATCGTGGTCGCCGGCATCTTCCGCGATGGACCGGCGCAGAAAGCCGGGCTGCAGTTGGGTGACGTGATTCTGAGCATCAATGGCGAACCGGCCGGCGATGGCCGCCGCTCGATGAACCAGGTGGCGCGCACCAAGCCCAAGGACAAGATCGCCATAGACGTGATGCGCAATGGCAAGGAGTTGCGACTCAGCGCCGAAGTAGGCCTGCGACCGCCTCCTGCGCCGACGCCTGCTGCGAATCCCGAGTGATTCGAAACGGGCGGGGTAACGGATTGTGGCGCGTAGACAGAACCGACAACCCTCGAACAAGATCGGGCCCTCGCTGCGCGCTCACCGTTAGACACCTGTCTTGCTGCAACCAACGGACCGATCTGCACCCCAGAAGCTGGACGCCCATCTGACTTCCTGGGGTCAGATCAGACTGTGAGGCGTCCCGCGGCGCTACGCGTGTCACAGCTCTCAGATGTCGCTCAACCCTTCCAGCAATGCCTGATGCTGTTCCGGCGTACCAATACTGATGCGCAGGAACTGCGCGATGCGTTGCTGCTTGAAGTGACGCACGATCACGCCTTGCTCACGCAGTTTCGCAGCCAGTTCGGCGGCATCGTGCTGTGGGTGGCGAGCGAAGATGAAGTTGGCGGCTGAAGGCAGCACCTCGAAACCTTTGGCCTGCAACTGTTCAACCAGCGCTTCACGGCTTTGGATGACGTTGTTGCGCGTCACCTCGAAGTGCTCGTGATCGTCGAATGCTGCCGCTCCGCCCACATTCGCCATGCGGTCCAGCGGGTAGGAGTTGAAGCTGTTCTTGACCCGTTCCAGCGCTTCGATGAGATCAGGATGGCCGACCGCAAGACCGACGCGCAGCCCCGCCAGTGAACGCGACTTGGACAGGGTCTGGGTCACCAGCAGATTCGGATAACGATTGACCAGCGCAATCGCGGTCTCGCCACCAAAGTCGATGTACGCCTCGTCCACAACCACTACCGAATCCGGACTGGACTTGATGATCCGCTCGACCGCCTCCAGCGCCAACAGACAGCCGGTGGGCGCGTTGGGGTTGGGAAAGATGATACCGGCGTTCGGACGCGCATAATCCTGGACACGGATCTGAAACTGCTCGTCCAGCGCTACCGCTTCATAATCGATGCCATACAGGCCGCAATAGACCGGGTAGAAGCTGTAGCTGATGTCCGGAAACAGCAGCGGTGCATCGTGCTTGAACAACCCGTAGAAGATATGCGCCAGCACCTCGTCGGAGCCGTTGCCCAGGAAGACCTGGTTGGGCTCGACGCTGTAATAACGGGCCACCGCCTGCTTGAGCAGGTCGCTATTGGGATCAGGGTAAAGGCGCAGGTCGTCGGTGAGCGCACCGCGCATGGCTTCGAGCGCCTTGGGAGACGGGCCATACGGGTTTTCGTTGGTGTTGAGTTTGACCAGCTTGCTCAGTTTGGGCTGCTCGCCCGGCACGTAAGGCACCAGATCGCGAACGAAGGGACTCCAGAATTTGCTCATCAGTTGCCTTCCTCTGTGCGACCGGCTTTCCAGCTCGGGTCGGTAATTCGATATTCGGCGCTGCGGGCATGGCCACTCAGCGATTCGCCACGAGCCAGCACGGAAGCCGTCTTGCCCAGTTCCGACGCGCCCTCTGGCGAGCAATAGATAATCGAAGAGCGCTTCTGAAAATCGTAGACCCCCAGTGGCGACGAGAAACGCGCCGTGCCGGAGGTCGGCAACACATGATTGGGACCGGCGCAGTAATCGCCCAGCGCCTCGGAGGTGTGACGGCCCATGAAGATGGCGCCGGCATGGCGAATCTGCGGCAGCCATGCTTCAGGGTCGGCCACCGACAACTCCAGGTGCTCGGGTGCAATGCGGTTGGCCACTTCGATGGCCTGCGCCATATCAGCCACCTTGATCAGCGCGCCGCGGCCATTGATGGACGTCTCGACAATCGCTGCACGCTCCATCGTTGGCAGCAGACGAGTAATGCTGGCGGCGACGCGGTCCAGGAACTCAGCGTCCGGACTGACCAGAATCGCTTGCGCATCTTCGTCATGCTCGGCCTGGGAGAACAGGTCCATGGCGATCCAGTCAGGATCGGTCTGACCGTCACATACCACCAGAATCTCGGACGGACCGGCGATCATGTCGATACCCACCTGGCCAAACACGTGGCGCTTGGCCGTGGCGACATAAATGTTGCCGGGACCCACGACCTTGTCGACCTTCGGCACGCTTTCAGTGCCATAGGCCAAGGCCGCAACGGCCTGTGCGCCACCGATGGTGAATACGCGGTCGACGCCGGCGATGCAGGCCGCAGCCAGCACCAGTTCGTTGATCTCGCCACGCGGCGTCGGCACGACCATGACCACTTCGGTCACGCCCGCTACTTTGGCAGGAATAGCGTTCATCAACACCGATGACGGGTAGGATGCCTTGCCGCCCGGCACATAAAGGCCTGCACGATCCAGCGGCGTAACCTTCTGGCCAAGCACCGTGCCGTCGGCTTCGGTGTAGCTCCAGGAGTCCTGCTTCTGCTTTTCGTGATAACTGCGAACACGCTCGGCAGCCTTCTCAAGCGCCTGTCGCTGGACTGGCGTGATACGCGTCAGCGCAAGTTCCAGACGTTCGCGGGGCAGAATCAGATCGGCCATCGACGCGACCTGCAGGCCATCGAAGCGCTGGGTGAACTCGACCAGTGCGGCGTCGCCACGTTCACGCACAGCCTTGATGATGTCGAGCACGCGCTGATTGACCGAGTCGTCAGACACACTTTCCCAGCTCAGCAGATGATCCAGATGTCGGGCGAAATCCGGGTCGGCAGCATCGAGTCGGCGAATAGCGGTGGAAGTGGTCATGGCGAGGGCCTCAATAATTGGCGGATGCTCAGGAGCCTAAAGCTACCAAGCTATCCGCGCAGGCACCTGAGAAATTTGGCTATGACACGGATAGCTGGACGCAACTCAACGTTGCGTGATCGGGTCAGCCGCGGTGTCGCGACTCCACTGCCTTGCGCAGGGTGTCGATGAGCGCCTGAATACGCGCGTGCTGCATTTTCATGGAAGCCTTGTTGACCACCAGACGCGAACTGATGGTCGCGATCAGTTCCTGTGGCTCAAGACCATTGGCACGCAGTGTGTTGCCGGTGTCGACCACGTCGATGATCTTGTCGGCCAGACCGATCAGCGGGGCCAGCTCCATCGAGCCGTACAGCTTGATGATGTCGACCTGACGACCCTGCTCGGCGTAATAACGCTTGGCGACGTTGACGAACTTGGTAGCGACGCGCAGGCGGCCCTTGGGCTCTACAGCGCCGATGGCACCGGCAGTCATCAGCTTGCACTTGGCAATCTGCAGATCCAGCGGCTCGTAAAGCCCCTGTCCGGTGTATTCCATCAACACATCCTTGCCCGCCACACCCAGGTCAGCGGCGCCATGCTCGACATACGTCGGTACGTCCGTGGCACGCACGATCAGCAGACGCACATCAGGCTGGGTCGTGGGAATGATGAGCTTGCGGCTCTTGTCCGGATTCTCGGTCGGCACGATGCCTGCCTCAGCAAGAAGCGGCAGGGTGTCGTCAAGAATGCGGCCCTTGGACAGTGCGATGGTCAACATGGGAAACGTAAGTCCTTATCAGGAAACTTTTGGCATGACGCAAGCGGCGCATGACAATCCTCAGGCACAGAGTGCCGGAGGTGAAACGAATCGGAAATCACACCTGCTATCGAACGACAACCCCGGCGCACTTGAGGCGCCAGGGTCGTTGACCACTAGCCCGGAACGCGACGGATCTTGGCGCCCAGCATCTGCAGCTTCTCTTCGATGCACTCGTAACCACGGTCTATGTGGTAAATGCGGTCGATCAGGGTATCGCCTTCGGCGACCAGAGCCGAAATCACCAGACTGGCCGAAGCACGCAGGTCGGTCGCCATGACTGGCGCGCCCTTTAGGCTTGGCATGCCGGTCACGATGGCCGTATTGCCTTCCACCTGGATATGCGCGCCCATGCGGTGCATTTCGTACACGTGCATGAAACGGTTTTCGAAGATGGTTTCGATCACTGCGCCAGTGCCTTCAGCAATGGCGTTGAGCGAAATGAACTGCGCCTGCATATCGGTCGGGAACGCCGGGTAAGGGGCGGTCCGCACATTGACGGCCTTGGGCCGCTTGCCATGCATGTTCAATTCGATCCAGTCGTTGCCGGTGGTGATCTCGGCGCCGGCTTCCTGAAGCTTGAGCAGAACGGCTTCCAGAATGGTCGGATCGGTGTCCTTGACCTTGACGCGACCGCCGGTAACGGCCGCCGCAACCAGATAGGTACCGGTTTCGATACGGTCAGGCATGACCTTGTAGGTCGCCGAACCCAGACGCTTTACACCATCGATGGTGATGGTGTCGGTGCCTGCGCCGTGGATTTTCGCACCCATGGCGATCAAAAAGTTCGCCAGATCGACCACTTCAGGCTCACGCGCAGCGTTCTGCAGCACACTGCGACCGTTCGCCAGGCTGGCGGCCATCATGATGTTCTCTGTACCGGTCACGCTTACGGTATCGAAGAAGAAATTGGCACCGCGCAGGCCGCCCTCAGGCGCCTTGGCCTTGATGTAGCCGCCTTCGACGTCGATGATCGCGCCCATGGCTTCAAGACCACGGATGTGCAGGTCAACCGGACGAGAACCAATGGCGCAACCACCAGGCAGCGCGACTTCTGCTTCGCCGAAGCGCGCAACCATCGGGCCGAGTACCAGAATCGACGCGCGCATGGTCTTGACCAGTTCATACGGTGCGATCAAGGTCTTGATGGTGCGAGGGTCGATTTCCACGCTCAGCTTTTCGTCGATCACAGGCTCGATGCCCATGCGGCCGAACAGCTCGATCATGGTGGTGATATCGTGCAGGTGCGGCAGGTTCTGAACGGTAACCGGCCCATCGGCCAGCAAGGTCGCAGCCAGGATCGGCAGCGCAGCGTTCTTTGCCCCGGAAATGCGGATTTCGCCATCAAGACGAGCACCACCGGTAATAATCAATTTATCCATTAGAATCTCGACACCAATTGGCTCAGGTGCGCTCGGCCCAGGCAGCGCGGCTGAAAAATTTCATAGTCACCGCGTGGATACTGCCGTCGGCAATCCAAGGGTTCAGATGGGCATAAATCTGTTGCTGACGCTTGACGGGGCTCAGACTGGCCATCTCGTCACTGATCACGTTCAGCTGGAAGTTGCAGCCTTCGCCTTCGACTTCCACATTGATTTCGGGCAGCTTTCCTTCAAGGAAGGCTTTCACTTCTAGGGCCTGCATGCTTAACCTCGATCGGCGCTGAACGCGCGCGGGTCGGCCATGATACAAAAAAGCCCATGCTATGCGAACCCCGATGATGGGGTGCCGGACAGAGGGCTTTTCCGATTGACCTGTTAATGGATGTCCAGAAGCTCGTTCAGTCCTGAAACCTGAGCGATTTCACGCATGTCTTCGGGCAGACACTGCACCTTGAGCGACTTGCCGGCTTCGCTCGCGTCACGCATGAACGCCAGCAACAGGGCCAGGCCCACGCTGCTGGATTTCTCGACGCCTGAACAGTCCAGCGTCAGGGTCTCGAGATCACCGGACCTGATCAGCGCCGCGCCCTGCTTGCGCAGTTGCGGCCCGGTGCGGTAATCCAGAACCCCGACCAGTTTCAGCTCACCAGGCCCGACCAGACGGACAGCCGTCTCACTCATTGTGCAGACTTCTGCGCAGCTTGGTCGGTGGTTTCCTTGGCCTTGGCGACTACGCCAGCCCAGCCATCGATCGTCTTGTCCAGGTCGTTGCCGTTACGCTGCATGGCGTCGGCGAACTGATCGCGGAACAATTTGCCAATGTTGATACCGTTGATGATGACGTTACGCACCTTCCACTCACCACTGACCTTTTCAAGGGTGTAGGAAACCGGGTACACAGCACCATTATTACCCTTGACCTGCATATCTACGCTGGTGCGTTCGGCACCCTCTTCCTTGGCAGGCGAAACGGTAATGCCCTGGTTGTTGTACTCAAGCAAGGCGTTGCCATAAAACTGCATGAGGCTGCGTTTGAAGTTTTCCTGAAAGCGCTGCATCTGCTCAGGCGTAGCCTTGCGCGAATACTTGACTGTCATGATGCTGCGGGAAATGCCATCGGCATCCACCACAGGACCGACGATGCGGTTCAGGGCATCGTAGAACGCACCCGGATTGGCTTTGTACTGCTCTCTGTTGGCCGAAAGGTCACTCAGCAATTCCTTGGTGGTGCGATCTACCAGATCATGGGCTGACGTTGCCGACGCGGCATTGGCCAGCATAGGCAGGGCGGCCAGTAATACCAGAAGGCCACGGCGCAGAATCGAGATCATTTATAGCTCCTCATTTGGCGTCTTTGCTTACAGTATTGAGCAGGAACTTCCCGATCAGATCCTCAAGAACGAGGGATGACTGCGTGTCATGGATGGTCGACCCGTCCTTGAGCAGCGCTTGATCGCCACCTACGCTCAAACCTATGTATTTCTCACCCAGCAGGCCCGCCGTCAGGATCGACGCCGTGGAGTCTGCCGGAAGATTGTCTACCTTCTTCTGGATCTCCAGCGTGACACGACCGGTGTAGGTATCGCGGTCCAGATCGATC
Source organism: Pseudomonas sp. CDFA 610 (assembly GCF_021147865.1). NCBI lineage: Bacteria > Pseudomonadati > Pseudomonadota > Gammaproteobacteria > Pseudomonadales > Pseudomonadaceae > Pseudomonas > Pseudomonas sp. CDFA 610. The sequence goes on along the minus strand of NZ_JAGTPM010000011.1, from coordinate 179,496 downwards.
GCGGTGACCCTGCCGATCGTGACACCGGCCATGCTTACCTTGGCTCTGACAGTCAAACCGGCAATATTGTCGAAGTAGGCATAAAGTTTATAACTGTCGTTGGTTGCACTGGTGCTCAGGCCACTGACTCGCAGGGCCAGCAAGAGCAGAGCCAGTATCCCGGCCAGCAGGAACAGGCCGACACCGGTTTCGATGGCGCGGTTTTGCATCAGAAATCTCCAAACATCAAGGCGGTCAAAATAAAGTCCAGGCCCAGCACTGCAAGCGAGGCATACACCACGGTCTTGGTCGTAGCACGACTGATCCCCTCGGAAGTGGGATCGCAGTCATAACCCTGGAAAACGGCAATCCATGTCACCACAAAAGCAAATACGACGCTTTTGATGACGCCATTGAGCACATCGTTCGTGAAAGAAACGCTGTTCTGCATGTTCGACCAGAAGGAGCCCTGATAGACGCCCAGCCAGTCGATCGCCACCCAGGATCCACCCCAGATACCGACCACGCTGAAAATCATCGCCAGAATCGGCAAAGAAATGAAACCTGCCCAAAGGCGCGGCGCAACGATGTACTTGAGCGGATCGACACCGATCATTTCGAGGCTCGACAACTGCTCCGTGGATTTCATGTTGCCGATCTCTGCAGTGAGTGCAGAGCCCGCGCGACCGGCGAACAGTAGAGCGGTTACGACCGGACCCAGTTCACGCAACAGAGTCAGCGCAACCATCTGCCCGACCGCCTGCTCGGAACCGTACTTGGTCAGAATACTGAAACCCTGCAGCGCCAGTACCATGCCGATGAAGGCACCGGAGACGACAATGATGACCAGCGACATGACGCCGACCGAATACAGTTGCTTGACCAGCAATTGAAAACTGCTGCCCGTGCCGCCTCGACCCAGCAGGGCATGGCCGAGAAATATGCCTGAACGCCCCAGAACGGTAATGATATCTATGGCCGAACGCCCAAGCAGGCGGATACGGTCCATCAGTGACTTATTGCGCATCAGCGCTTCCCCAACAGGTCTTCGCGAAAATCCGGCGCCGGATAATGGAATGGCACAGGGCCGTCTGGCTCACCGGTCATGAATTGACGAATGCGCGGATTGTCCGAGGACATCAGTTCCTGAGGCGTGCCCTGCCCCAACACCTGTCCGTCACCGACGACGTACAGATAATCGGCAATGCTCGCGGTTTCGCTCAGGTCATGAGACACAACGATACTGGTAATTCCCAGTGCATCGTTGAGCAGCCGGATCAGACGCACCAGAACCCCCATGGCGATCGGGTCCTGCCCGACAAAGGGTTCGTCATACATCAGAATCTGAGGATCAAGGGCTATCGCACGTGCCAGCGCAACACGGCGCTTCATGCCACCTGACAGTTCGTCAGGCATCAATTCAACCGCTCCGCGCAGCCCAACGGCCTGCAGCTTGAGCAGAACGATATCGCGGATCATCTCTTCGGGCAGTTCGGTGTGAACACGCAGCGGGAATGCCACGTTTTCGAACACGTCCAGATCCGTAAACAGGGCGCCGCTCTGAAACAGCACGCCCATCTGCTTACGAGCGTCAAACAGATCACTGCGCGACAGCTCTGGCAGATTCTGGCCGTTGACCCACACCTGCCCTTCGCTCGGGCGCAGCTGTGCGCCCATCAGACGCAGCAGCGTAGTCTTGCCGCAGCCGGACGGCCCCATGATTCCCGTGACCTTGCCCCGGGGAATACGAATATCGACATTATTGAAAATGCTGCGCGTGCCGCGTTTGAAGGAAACCCCTTTCAACTCGACCGCGTAAGCGTTATCAGGACTCATCTAAACTCCTTGCGATACAGCCTCCCTCCTCAGCCGCCAACCCCCAAAGGGAGACAAGCCGTCCAGGCGGGCCGAACGAGCGGCGGACTATACCATCGCAGCGACACGCCACCCAAGAAGAGAACCAGTAGGTTCAGATATTCACCGGATAACCATTGAGCGCTCCATCAGCAGCGCCATTCGCAGTGCAACCTGCACCGCCCAGCTACAGACCCTCCAACGCGCAGGAAATTCGTTTATAAACGACACAACGACGATCAGACGTGAGGGAATCGTACAATACCGCTATAATCGCCGCCTTTCAGCAGTGCGATCCTTTCAAGATATGAACCAATCCAGTGACCTGATTCAATCCGCGCAACGCACCATTCGCCTAGAAATGGAAGCAATTGAAAGCCTGCTTGCACGCCTTGATGCAGATTTTGTGCATGCCTGTGAAATGATTCTCTCCAGCAAAGGCCGCGTTGTCGTCGTTGGAATGGGTAAATCAGGGCACATTGGCAATAAGATTGCCGCCACACTGGCGAGCACCGGGACGACTTCGTTCTTTGTTCACCCGGCTGAAGCCAGCCACGGCGACATGGGCATGATTACCCGGGACGACATAATCCTGAGCCTCTCCAACTCAGGGACGACCAGCGAGATCGTCACCCTGCTGCCCTTGATCAAGCGTTTGGGTATCCGAATGATCAGCTTGACCGGTAACCCTGACTCGACGCTTGCCAAGGCCGCTGACGTAAATCTGAATGTCAGCGTACTGCATGAGGCATGCCCTCTGAATCTGGCACCCACCTCATCCACCACCGCCGCCCTTGTGATGGGTGATGCGCTGGCCGTTGCACTGCTTGAAGCCCGGGGTTTTACCGCCGAAGATTTCGCCTTTTCTCATCCGGGCGGCGCATTGGGTCGACGCTTGCTGCTCAAGGTCGAGCATGTGATGCACTCGGGAGATGCACTGCCTACAGTCAAGCGTGGCATCCCGTTGCGCGATGCGCTTCTGGAAATGACCCGCAAGGGTCTTGGCATGACGGCTGTGCTGGAAACCGACGGTACACTGGCAGGCATCTTCACTGATGGAGATCTGCGACGCACACTGGATCGTCCATTCGACATACGTGAAACCACCATAGACGAAGTCATGACGATTCACGGCAAAACGGTGAATGCGGACATGCTCGCTGCAGAAGCGCTGAAAATAATGGAAGATAACAAGATCAGCGCCCTGGTCGTTGTTGACGAAAACGATCACCCGGTCGGGGCATTCAACCTGCAGGATCTCCTGCGCGCAGGAGTGATGTAAATGCAGACCCAGGCAGCGAACAGCGAACTGATGCAACGCGGCAAAGCCATCAAACTGGCGGTCTTCGACGTCGACGGCGTACTGACGGACGGTCGACTGTACTTTCTTGAAGACGGCAGTGAATTCAAGACATTCAACACACTCGACGGCCAAGGCATCAAAATGCTGATAGCCTCCGGTGTGACCACGGCCATTATCAGTGGCAGAAAAACACCCGTGGTTGAGCGCCGGGCAAAGAATCTGGGCATCGAGCACCTTTATCAGGGGCGCGAAGACAAATTGGTGGTACTGGACCAACTGCTGGCCGAATTGAACCTGAGTTACGAACAGGTCGCCTATCTGGGCGATGATCTGCCAGACTTGCCGGTCATACGACGCGTCGGTCTGGGCATGGCGGTTGCCAATGCGGCCGGTTTTGTCCGCCAACACGCTCACGGCATTACACAAGCGTGCGGCGGCGAAGGGGCTGCACGCGAATTTTGCGAACTGATCCTGAGCGCGCAAGGCAACCTTGAAGCGGCCAACTCCGCCTATCTATAGAAGCCATTTATGTTCAGCAAGAAAATTCGAAAACTGATGTTTTTCGGAGTGCTGGTATTGTTGTTCGGTGCCGTAGGCTACTGGAACATCAACCCGGAAAGCTTCATGGACCAGCCAGTGAGCCCGGTCGACGAGACCGCCATTGATTACTATGCGGTCAATACGCACACCCATCAGTACTTGCCGGACGGTGGCCTCCAATACGAAATGACGGCTGACAAGGTAGAGCATGTCAAGGCCACTGACGTGACCCTGCTGACCACACCTGATCTGCAGATGTACCGCGGCACCGAGTTCCCCTGGCATGTGCAGAGCAAGCAGGGCGAGGTCTCCCCTGGAGGCGAGCAGGTGGAATTGATCGATTCGGTTCGCGTTGCGCGCACCGACGAAAAACAACGTACGACTATCATCACCAGTAGTCGCATGACCGTATTCCCACAGAAGCAATATGCGCAGACCGACCAAGACGTTAGAATCGACGCTGCTGGCGGTGTCACTACGGCCAAGGGAATGAAAGCATATTTGAAAGACAGCAGGATGGACCTGCTGTCCAACGTCAGAGGACAGTATGAGGCTCGTTAAAACTCTTCCTTTTTTGCTCGGCCTGGGCGCAGCACTGGGAAGCGCGAGCGCCTGGTCCCTGCCAACTGACCGCGATCAGCCGATCCACATTCAGTCCGATGATGCGCAGCTTGATGACAAGAAGGGCGTTGCCACCTACAAGGGCAACGTCATCATCACGCAAGGTTCGATGAAGATCACCGGCAATACGGTGACCATCACGCGCAACGCTCAGGGCGAAGTGGATATCTTCACGTCTGTCGGCAACCTGGCCTACTACGAGCAAAAGCCGGCGGTCGACAAACCGATCGTGCAGGCGTACGCCGTCACCATTCAGTATTACGCCGCTCAGGACCGTATCGTCCTGATCGACAAGGCCAAGGTTGTCAACGACGGCAACACGTCCGAAGGCGAGAAGATCGTCTACGACACGGTCAGGCAGGTCGTCAGTGCAGGCCGTGCCAACGGTGGCGCTAAAGTGACCACGCCACGCCCACGAATCGACATGGTTATCCAGCCGAAAAAGAAAACCGATCAACCGCAGAAGGCCCAGTAATGGCGACGCTTAAAGCCCAGCATCTGGCTAAAAGCTACAAAAGCCGTCAGGTCGTGCGCGATGTGAGCATTTCCATCGAAAGCGGCCAGATTGTCGGCCTGCTGGGCCCCAACGGTGCCGGCAAGACCACCTGCTTCTACATGATTGTCGGACTGGTACAGGCTGATCAGGGCCGTGTACTGATCGACGACCTGGACGTCAGCCATCAACCCATGCATGGTCGTGCTCGTGCAGGCATCGGTTATCTGCCGCAGGAAGCCTCGATCTTCCGCAAGCTGTCGGTGGCCGACAACATCATGGCTATCCTCGAGACCCGCAAGGAACTCGACACCGCTGCCCGACGCAAGGAACTGGAAGGCCTCCTCCAGGAATTCCACATCACGCATATCCGCGACAACCTCGGCATGAGCCTTTCGGGCGGCGAACGTCGCCGTGTGGAGATTGCACGCGCCCTGGCGACAGCACCCAAGTTCATCCTTCTGGACGAACCCTTCGCAGGCGTGGACCCTATTTCGGTAGGCGACATCAAGCAGATCATTCATCACCTCAAGGCCAAGGGCATTGGCGTGCTGATCACCGACCACAACGTTCGCGAAACGCTGGATATCTGTGAAACAGCTTATATCGTCAATGACGGACAACTGATCGCAGAAGGCGACTCGCAAACCATTCTGGCAAACCAGTTGGTTAAAGAAGTCTATCTGGGTCACGAATTCCGCCTGTAAAAGCCGCCTTTGAAAAAGCCGCATCCGGCCCTTCAAGGCCGCCAATATCGATGCGGCTTATTGACAAGACATTATTTCTCGTAACGCTCTAGGCAAACGCCGTGCTTTCAGGCATATAATTTGCTTAAGTTGGCGTTTCGGCGCCTGTAGTGGATGGCGCGTGAGCGCCGGCGAATAAGGTGTTTAGCCCCTGCCATGAAACCATCGCTAGTCTTGAGAATGGGCCAGCAGCTGACGATGACACCGCAGCTGCAACAGGCAATCCGCTTACTCCAGCTATCCACACTGGACCTCCAGCAGGAGATCCAGGAGGCGCTGGAATCGAACCCCATGCTGGAACGCCAGGAGGAAGGCGACGACTTCGATAACTCCGACCCGATGGCGGACAACATCGAACAAAAGCCCAATCCCGATGTTCAGGAACCGACCTATCAGGAATCTGCGCCTACCGTAGATAACCTCGAGGAAGGCGAATGGAACGAGCGCATTCCCAATGAGCTGCCTGTCGATACGGCCTGGGAAGACATCTACCAGACCAGCGCCAGCAGCCTGCCCAGCAATGACGATGATGAGTGGGACTTCACCACCCGTACATCCGTCGGAGAAAGCCTGCAAAGCCACCTGCTCTGGCAGCTCAATGTTGCTCCGATGTCCGACAAGGATCGCCTAGTCGCCGTCACGCTGATCGACTGCATCAACAATCAAGGCTATCTCGACGAGACTCTTGAAGAGATTCTCGAGTCCTTCGATCCCGAGCTGGATATCGAGCTTGATGAGATCGAAGCCGTCCTGCACCGCATCCAGCAATTCGAACCGGCCGGCATCGGTGCGCGCACTCTGAGCGAATGCCTGCTGCTGCAACTGCGCCAGCTACCGGCAAAGACGCCCTGGCTGAGCGAAGCGCAGCGCCTGGTTACCGATTACATCGACCTGCTGGGCAGCCGTGACTACGGCCAGCTCATGCGTCGCATGAAAATCAAGGAAGACGAACTTCGTCAGGTTATCGAACTGGTGCAGAGCCTGAATCCGCGCCCAGGCTCGCAGATCGAATCCACCGAAGCCGAGTACGTCATTCCAGATGTCATCGTGCGCAAGGACAACGAACGCTGGCTGGTCGAGCTGAACCAGGAATCGGTACCGCGCCTGCGAGTCAATCCGCAGTATGCAGGCTTCGTACGCCGTGCAGACACCAGCGCCGACAACACCTTCATGCGCAATCAGTTGCAGGAAGCCCGCTGGTTCATCAAGAGCCTGCAAAGCCGCAACGAAACGCTGATGAAGGTCGCCACTCAGATCGTCGAGCATCAGCGCGGCTTTCTGGAGTATGGCGATGAGGCCATGAAGCCGCTGGTATTGCACGATATCGCCGAGGCGGTGGGCATGCATGAATCAACGATTTCCCGCGTTACCACGCAGAAGTTCATGCACACGCCACGCGGTATTTACGAGCTGAAATACTTCTTCTCCAGTCACGTCAGCACCTCAGAAGGCGGCGAGTGCTCATCCACGGCAATTCGCGCAATCATCAAAAAACTGGTTGCGGCGGAAAATCAGAAAAAGCCGTTGAGTGATAGCAAGATCGCTGGTTTACTGGAGGCACAAGGCATTCAAGTAGCCCGTCGCACAGTTGCCAAATACCGCGAATCTCTTGGGATTGCACCGTCCAGCGAGCGCAAGCGACTGATGTGATGCAGGCCGAGCCACAGCGTTCCAGTGGCAGGCATTACGCCTGCCTCTTTATGCACTGGCAAAGGAGAAGCTGTATGCAAGTCAACATCAGTGGACACCAACTGGAAGTGACCAAGCCACTCCGTGAATACGTTGAGCTAAAGCTCAAGAAACTCGAAGGGCATTTTGACAAGATTACAAACGTGCAGGTCACGATGGCGGTCGAGAAACTGAAACAGAAGATCGAAGCCACGCTGCATATCCACGGTGGAGAGGTAGTTGCCAATGCTGAACATGACGACATGTACGCGGCCATCGACCTGCTCACTGACAAGCTCGACAGACAATTGCTCAAGCATAAGGAAAAGCAGCAAAGCATCCTCAAGGGTGCAAACGCTCGCTGACGCTCACCACACATGATCCGACTTGAAGAAATCCTGACCCCCGGCCGTTCCGAAGTGAACGTGCCGGGCGGCAGCAAGAAAAGCGTACTCGAACATATTGCCCGACTGATTGGCCGCGAAGTACCGGGGCTTGATTGGGAAACAGTATTCAAGGCGCTCGTCGCCCGTGAAAAACTTGGCTCCACCGGTTTCGGCAACGGTATTGCCATCCCTCACTGCCGTCTTGCCACCTGTGGCGAACCTGTCAGTGCCGTCATTCATCTCAACGATTCCGTAGACTTCGATGCCATCGACGGCGCGCCTGTCGATCTGCTGTTCGTGCTGCTGGTCCCGGAGGCTGCCACAGACAAGCATCTGGAACTGCTGCGCCAGATCGCCAGCATGCTTGATTCCAAGGATGTCCGGACACGCCTGCGCAGCGCCAAGACCAATGAAGCGCTCTATCAAGTGGTGCTAGACGTGCAGAACGGCAACTGACCATGCGCATGATCATCGTGAGTGGCCGCTCCGGCTCGGGCAAGAGCACGGCGCTCGATGTACTGGAAGACAGCGGCTTCTACTGTGTCGACAACCTGCCTGCCGGATTGCTTCCGGAGCTTGCCGAACGAGCCTTGATCAACACCGAACTGGCCGAACCGCTGCTGGCGGTTTCCATCGATGCCCGCAACCTGCCCAGTCACCTGACCCGCTTCCCGGCCATGCTCGACGAGGTACGTGCGCGCAATATCCAGTGCGATGTGTTGTATCTGGATGCCGACGAAGCCACCCTGCTGAAGCGCTTTTCCGAGACCCGCCGGCGCCATCCGCTGAGTACATCGGACCGCTCGCTGGCCGAGGCCATACGTGACGAGAGCGCGCTGCTGGGGCCGATCATCGATCTGGCCGACCTCAAGATCAACACCACTCACCTCAATCTTTACCAACTGCGCGACACGCTCAAGCTGCGTCTGTTGAACAAGCCGGAACCAGGCACTGCGTTTCTGATCGAGTCGTTCGGTTTCAAGCGCGGCATGCCGGTCGATGCAGACCTGGTCTTTGATGTGCGCTGCCTGCCCAATCCGTACTGGAAGCCTGAGCTGCGCGATCATTCGGGACTCGAACAACCTGTCATCGATTATCTGGCGGCACAGCCCGACGTTGAAGAAATGTTCCAGGACATCTCTTCCTACCTCACTAAATGGCTGCCTCGTTTCGCTGCAAGCAATCGGTCCTATGTGACCATTGCCATTGGCTGCACAGGCGGGCATCACCGGTCTGTCTATCTGACAGAGCGGCTGGGGCAGGTTCTGCAACCATCACTCAAGAACGTTCAGGTTCGCCACCGCGACCTCAGCTGAAAGGAACACCTCTGCGATGCCCGCTCGTCAAATCACCATCATCAACAAACTGGGCCTGCATGCCCGCGCAGCCGCCAAGTTCGTAGGGGTCGCAGGCAAACACGCTTGCCAGATAAGAGTTGGCCGCTCGCCGGAGAGCATGGTCGACGGCAAAAGCATCATGGCCGTGATGATGCTGGCCGCTGGCAAAGGCACCGAAATTCATCTTTCGACTGAAGGTGAAGATGAGCAGGAAGCACTGGATGGCCTGGTCGAGCTGATCAACAACAAGTTTGACGAAGGCGAGTAAGACACTTCTTACACGCCCCACTCAATTGTCAGACCAGCGCTGTATCCATCACCATCATCAGACAGAACCCTGCAATCAGCCCCAGACTGGCGATCCTGTTGTGTCCATTGAGACGTGATTCGGGGATGATTTCGTGGGTCACCACCAGCAGCATGGCGCCTGCGGCAAGAGCCAGACCGAATGGCAGCAAAGGCTCGGCGATTGCGACGAGCCAGGCCCCCAGTAATGCGAACAGAGGCTCCACCAACCCGGACGCGGCGCCGATCAGAAACGCCCTGACCCGCGACATCCCCGCCCCCGCCAGTACCATCGCGATCACCAGTCCTTCAGGCACATCCTGCAAGGCAATACCGATGGCCAGACTGTCAGCTTCCGACAAGCCTCCGCCTGCCGATACACCAATTGCCATGCCCTCTGGAATGTTATGCGCCACGATGGCGATCACGAACAGCCAGATACGCGGCGCAATTGCCGGGTGATCCTGAATGCTTCCGGACTGCGCGCCCTGAGAAACGCTGTAATCCACTGCGAACAGGCCAAGGGCACCCAGAACGATTCCAAGTCCGATCAGGCCGCCAGCGCCCCACGGCGTTAACCCCAGGCCCTCGGCAGCTGCGAGGCCCGGCACGATCAGTGAGAATGCCGTCGCGGCCAGCATCACCCCGGCGCCAAAACCCAGCAGACCGTCCGACACCATGATTGGCATCTTGCGGATCACCAACACCGGCACCGCACCCAGCGCAGTTCCCAGAGCGCAGATCGCGCCACCTTCCAAGGCACGCAGCAGGCGCGGCTCAAGGTTCAGCCAGGCCAACCCTTGAGCCGCCAGTAAAGCCATACCCGCCAAGAGCAGCACGGTGCCTACTGCAAGACGAAACAACCGGACACTGCTGACAGCGAGTATTTCAGAACGCATAGACGGCCTTGGTTCGTGTTGAGGAATATCAGGCCACAGCGGCCTGATAACGCCGGGACACCTCGTCCCAGTTGACGACGTTGTAGAACGCATTGATGTATTCAGGACGACGGTTCTGGTAGCGCAGGTAGTAGGCGTGCTCCCATACGTCGAGACCCAGAATCGGCGTGTTGCCGCTCATCAACGGGCTGTCCTGATTACCGCTGCTTTCCACCACAAGCTTCTTGTCCGGCGTAACGCTCAGCCAGGCCCAGCCGCTGCCAAAGCGAGTCAGCGCCGCCTTGGTGAAGGCTTCCTTGAAACTGTCGAAGCCGCCCAACTGGGCGTCGATGGCTTTAGCGACCTCACCTTTCGGCAGACCGCCACCGCCGGGCACCATGACTTCCCAGAACAGCGAATGGTTGGCATGACCGCCGCCCTGATTGATCACTGCGGGGCGAAGGTTCTCGGGTAATTGCCTGACGCTGGCGACCAGCTTTTCGATGGGCCACTCGGCGTATTCGGTACCGTCGACGGCCGCGTTGAGGTTGTTGATATAGGTCTGGTGGTGCTTGGTGTAATGGATCTCCATGGTCTGCGCATCAATATGCGGCTCCAGGGCATCGTAGGCGTAAGGCAGTTCGGGCAAGGTGTAAGGCATTTCAATGTGCTCCGTAGAAAAGGCCAGGGTTGGCCGCAGAATCGCGCTGCAATGAATAGCGTGTGTGTTCGCTGCTGCTGTTCAGGAGTCGATGCGTGCGCGGGTATTCGCCGTGTTCACTGATGAAGCCCAACAGCTCGACGTAGGTTTTGCTGCTGTGCCGCAATGCAGCATGGCGCAATGCGGGCTGCAGACGCTGGTCCTGCATGGTCTGCAGCAAATGCTGGTGAATGGCGCACAGGTATTCGGCACTCTCCTCCGGCTGCCCCAGACTCAAATGCAGGTCGGCGAGGTTGTGATGGGAAATTACACAGGCCGCGACGGCTTCGTCGGCATCCGGCCAGCGCTCGAACAGAACCTGTGCCAGCGCCAGCGCCTGGAGGTACAGCTCACGGGCCTCGACCCATTCGCCGAGACTGAAACAGCGATTGGCCTGTTCAATGGTGCGTTTCCAATGCTGCATGACATACCTCCAGATGCGTTGGCCGGACCGAATCAAATGCCGCCGGCGGTGAGTTTCTCGGGGTTGAGCAACACTTCCAGCTGACTGCGCTGCAGATCGGTGTGCTCCAGCGCGACGTCAATCACCGGGCGGCCTTCCTGATAGGCTTTCTTGGCGATTTCGGCTGCTTTCTGGTAGCCAATGATCGGGTTGAGCGCCGTGACCAGAATCGGATTGCGCGACAGCGCCTCCTTGAGTTTGGCCTCGTTGACCTTGAAGCTGGCGATCGCCTTGTCAGCCAGCAGCCGACTGGAGTTGGCAAGCAACTCAAGGCTGCTGAGCAGGTTCTGGGCGATGATCGGCAGCATCACATTCAGCTCGAAGTTGCCGGACTGACCTGCCACGGTGATGGTGGCGTCGTTGCCGATGACCTGCGCGGCCACCATGGCGGTGGCTTCCGGAATCACGGGATTGACCTTGCCCGGCATGATCGAAGAACCCGGTTGCAGCGCCTCCAGCTCGATTTCACCGAGACCGGCCAAAGGACCGGAATTCATCCAGCGCAAATCGTTGGCGATCTTCATGAGCGAAACGGCGGTTGCCTTGAGCTGACCCGAGACAGCAACGGCGGTGTCCTGCGAGCCGATCAGCGCGAACAAGTCCTTGCCCTGCGTAAACGTGACGCCACTCAGTGTGCCGAGGTGCGCGCTGAATCGGGCAGCGAACTCGGGATGCGCGTTGATCCCGGTGCCGACTGCCGTACCGCCCTGCGCCAGGGACTGCAGGCTGGGTTGCAGGCCTTCGAGATGTTCGATGTTGGCCCGAATCTGCTGCGACCAGCCGTTGAGCACCTGACTCATGCGCACCGGCATGGCATCCATCAGGTGCGTGCGGCCAGTCTTGACGAAGGCGTGAACCTGCACAGCCTTGTGCTCGGTAACCTGGACCAGGTGATTCAGGGCGGGTAGCAACTGCTCATGCAGCGCCAGCGCAGCGCTGACATGAATCGTGGTCGGAATGATGTCGTTGCTGCTTTGTCCGCAATTGACGTGATCGTTGGGATTGACCGGCTCGCCCAGAATGCGGGAGGCAAGCGTGGCGATCACCTCGTTGGCATTCATGTTGGTGCTGGTGCCGGATCCGGTCTGAAAGATGTCCACCGGGAAATGGGTCATGAAGTCGCCACTCAACAATTGCTCGACCGCGCCGACAATCGCCCTGCTCTGCCCTTCGCTGATCTGCTCCAGTTCAAGATTCGCGTGAGCCGCTGCTGCCTTGGCCAGCAGCAGTGCACGAACGAATTGCCGGGGCATGCGCTGATGGCTGATCGGAAAGTTATCCACCGCACGCTGAGTCTGTGCGCCATACAGGGCGTCGGCCGGCACCTGCAAAGGGCCCATGCTGTCGCGTTCGATACGGGTATTACTCATCGCAATGTCCTTGCACCAGTTCAGAGGGAGAAATTGAGGGTTGCAGCACGCAGGACGCCAGTTGATGAACACAGGCTTCCCAGCGCTGACGACGGGCAGGCGTGGAGGCAAGCGCCTCGACATCGCGCAGCGGGCGCCAGGCCTGGTCCAGACACAGGCAGCGCCAGTGCCAGGGCAGCATCGTGTCGCGGGCAGTGTCCATCAGCAGACGGAAGGAGGTTTCTGCGATCAGCGCGTGAGGCGTGGCGGTGAAACGCGCCAGATACCGCCCTTCGGCCAGGTAATGCTCGATCAGACGCGGCTCGTCAGGCTCAAGGGCGCAGCGAATCCGTAGACTCAGACCGCGCCAGTTTTCCAGATAAGGCAACTCGTGCAGAACAGATCCCATGACCGCGACCCATCGTGAAATGAGATTCATTATTGAATGAGATCGAGAATCAAAACAAGAGAAGAGTTGAATCGGATTGACCAGAGGGGGAGGGATATCCCTATCAAACGCTGATCTGAGGGGACGTGACCAAGCCCTTATCGCGATACACAAGTCATTTGGCGCTCAGGTAAGACAGCAACGCTTTTGGCGCGATAGTGCGAACACCACCGATTGCGACTGGGCGACGGATGAATCAGTGCCAGGACGAAGGAACCCCAGCGAAGCCGGGGCTGGAACCGGAGCGAGGACGTTTGCTGACCTTGTTCTGTCAACGTGAGTCGCCGAGGGACGAAAAGGTGATGTGCGCGATGCGCTGGACTGGCTGAGTGCGCCATCCATGGCAGTTGTGACGCGGAGCGTCACGCAATGCATGCCCACGTGGAGCGATGGGCATGGAGCCTCGGCACGTTAAATGATCGGATCAGCTCCCCGCAACCGTCATGCGCTCGATCAGCACCGAGCCGGTGCGGATGTTGCTGCGCAACTCGACATCGCTGCCAACGGCGACGATCTGCTTGAACATGTCACGCATATTGCCGGCAATGGTCACCTCTTGGACGGGGAATTGAATCTCGCCGTTCTCGACCCAGAAGCCCGCAGCGCCGCGCGAGTAATCGCCTGTCACCATGTTCAGGCCGCTGCCCATCAACTCGGTCACCAGCAGGCCACGGCCCATGCGCCGAATCAGCGCGTCCTGATCTTCCGTGCCATGGGTCACGAACAGATTGTGCACGCCGCCTGCGTTGGCGGTGCTCGGAAGGCCCAGCTTGCGTCCCGAGTACGTACTGAGGATGTAGGAGACCAGATCGCCGTTCTCCACGAATGGCTTGGCGTAGGTCGCCAGGCCATCGCTGTCGAACGCCGAACTGCCCATGGCGCGCATCAGGTGGGGACGCTCGTCAATGGTCATCCACTCCGGGAACAGTCGCTGGCCTAACGAGTCCTGCAGGAATGAGGATTTGCGATACAGCGTGCCGCCGGAAATCGCGCCCAGCAGGCTGCCAAACAGACCGCCAGCCAGTTCTGCTGAGAACAGCACCGGCACTTCACAGGTCGGCACGGGGCGTGCGCCCAGACGGCTAGCGGCCCGCTGCGCAGCCTTGCGACCGATGCTCTCGGCGTCCGCGAGCAATTGGCCCTGACGGTTCACGTCGTACCAGTAATCGCGCTGCATCTGGCCTTCGCCTTCGGCAATCATCACGCAACTGAGGCTGTGCCGGGTCGACGCGTAGCCGCCGATGAAGCCGTTGCTGTTGCCGTAGACGCGGCAACCCTGGTGGGTATTGAGCGTGGTGCCGTCGGCATTCTTGATGCGAGGGTCAGCGTCAAAGGCGGCCGCCTCACAGAGCAGCGCTTTCTCGATGGATTGCTCGGGCGTTATATCCCAGGCGTGGTAAAGATCGAAATCCTGAATGTCTCTGGCCATCAACGCAGCGTCAGCAAGACCCGAGCTTTCATCTTCCGACGTATGCTCGGCAATCGCCAAGGCTGCAGCGACCGTTTCGCGAATCGCGTCAGCGCCGGTGGCCGAGGTACTGGCCGAACCTTTGCGCTGACCGACGTACAAGGTGATGCCGAACCCCTGATCGCGGTTGAACTCGACCGTTTCAACTTCGCGCTGACGCACCGAGGTCGACAGTCCCTGCTCCAGCGACACCGCGACTTCACAGGCGCTGGCGCCCTGACGTCTGGCTTCGGCAATGATCTGTTCGACCTGCTCCTGCAGTTCAGGCAAGGCCTGTGGGCCGACGCTTTGGGTTGCACTCATGATTTTCTCCATCAAATTCTGCTTTCGGCACAGGCCGAATACCGACCGGGCCGGACAAGCGGCCCTCGACTGGTTATCATGGCGGCGTTTCTTTGCGGACTGCCCCCATGGTTGATTCTTACGACGACTCCCTCGACGGGGAGAAAAGCAAAACCCAGGTCAAACGAGAGCTGCACGCTCTGGTTGATCTCGGCGAGCGACTGACGACACTCAAAGCCGATGTGCTGGCCAAGCTGCCGTTGACCGATGCCTTGCGCAAGGCTTTGGCCGAAGCGCCCAAGCACACGGCCAACATTGCGCGAAAGCGGCACATCCTGTTCATCGGCAAGCTGATGCGCGATCAGGATCAGGAAGCCATTCTGGTTTTGCTGGACCAACTCGATGCCTCCACTCGCCAGTACAACGAACGTTTTCACGGCCTGGAGCGCTGGCGAGATCGCCTGATCGCGGGCGATGACAGCGACCTCGAAAAATTCGTGGTCGAATACCCGGATGCCGACCGCCAGCAACTGCGTTCCTTGATCCGTCAGGCTCAACACGAAGTTGCACGCAACAAACCGCCGGCTACCAGCCGCAAGATCTTCAAATACATTCGTGAGCTGGACGAAATTCAACGCGGTCTGCGTTGATCTCGACCTCGGGGCTGGCCAGCATCGGCCAGTCCCGGCTCATGTTCAGTTACCCGTACCGCCAACCGTGATCGCATCGATTTTCAGCGTAGGCTGACCCACGCCAACCGGCACCGATTGCCCGTCCTTGCCGCAGGTCCCGACACCGCTGTCCAGCGACAGGTCGTTACCCACCATCGAAACCCTGCTCATGGCTTCCGGCCCATTGCCGATCAAAGTCGCACCTTTGACAGGCGCGGTGATCTTGCCGTCTTCGATCAGATAGGCCTCACTGGTCGAGAACACGAACTTGCCGCTGGTGATGTCCACCTGACCGCCGCCCAGATTCGCGCAGTAGATGCCGCGCTTGACCGACGCAATGATTTCCTGGGGATCGCTCTGACCGCCCAGCATGTAAGTGTTGGTCATGCGTGGCATCGGAAGATGCGCATAGGATTCGCGACGACCGTTGCCGGTCCGCGCCACACCCATCAGGCGGGCGTTCAACTTGTCCTGCATATAGCCCTTGAGCACGCCGTTTTCGATCAGGGTCGTGCATTCGGTCGGAGTGCCCTCGTCATCGACACTCAACGAGCCGCGACGGCCAGCCAGCGTGCCGTCATCGACGATCGTGCACAGTTTGGACGCCACCATCTCGCCCATCCGGCCACTGTAGGCCGAACTGCCTTTACGATTGAAGTCACCTTCCAGGCCATGTCCCACGGCTTCATGCAGCAGAACGCCCGACCAGCCGGAACCCAGCACGACCGGCAAAGTGCCTGCAGGTGCAGGAATGGCTTCAAGATTGACCAGCGCCTGACGCAACGCTTCGCGGGCATACCCCATGGCGCGGTCATCGGTCAGGAAATAACGGTAGTCGGTACGACCGCCACCACCATGGCCGCCGCGCTCGCGACGACCGTTCTGTTCGACGATGACGCTGACGTTGAAACGCACCAACGGTCGTACATCGGCGGCCAGGCTGCCGTCAGCCGCAGCCACCAGAATCCGCTCCCACACGCCGGCCATGTTGACCGAAACCTGCTGAATGCGTGGGTCCAGCGCGCGGGTCGCTACATCGATACGCTTGAGCAACTCGACCTTCTCGGCGCGAGTCAGTACTTCAAGCGGGTTATCTGGCGCATAAAGCTGAGCCACGTCCTGCGACGTGAAGGCCTGCACGCTGCCGTTCTGACCGGCACGAGAGATAGAGCGTGCCGCGCGCGCGGCGGTGAGCAACGCCTCCTCGGTGATTGCATTGCTGTAGGCAAAACCGGTTTTCTCACCGGACTGGGCACGCACGCCCACACCCTGATCGAGGTTGAAGCTGCCTTCCTTGACGATGCCGTCTTCGAGCGCCCAGGACTCGGAGATCATCCCCTGAAAATACAGATCAGCGGCATCGATACCCGGTCCGGCCAGCTCGCCCAGCACCGATTGCAGGCTGTCCAGACTCAGGCCGCCGGGGGCCAGAAGGTGTTCACTGACTGAGGACACGTCACTCATATTCACTCCGAAGCAGGCCGCAAAGCGTCCTGCGAAAAAAAGCGCCGGTGACTGGACACCGGCATCCGCGCCCGTATGGACGCCTGTTCTTCACTGTCACGCGTGGCCAGCAGCACGGCTTCACCCTGCGTCTGCTGAGCCAGGACCCGCCCCCATGGATCGATGATGGCCGCGTTTCCGTATGTTTCCCGGGGCCCTGGATGCACCCCGCCTTGTGCAGCTGCCAGCAGATAGCACTGGGTTTCAATGGCACGCGCCCGGATCAGAATGTCCCAGTGCGCGGCACCCGTCACCGCCGTGAAGGCTGATGGCGCAGTGATCAGCTCAGCGCCGGCTTCACGCAGTGCGGTGTAAAGCTCCGGAAAGCGCAGGTCATAACAGACGCTCAGTCCGAGCCGTCCCACCGGAGTGTCGGCCACCACCACGTTGTTTCCATGATCATAGTCATCCGATTCACGGTAGCGACCTCGATTGTCTGCGACGTCCACATCGAACAGGTGAAGCTTGTCGTAACGCGCAACCTGCTGGCCATGCTCATCGATCAGCAACGAGCAGGCCGTGACCTTGCCATGGGGCTGATCATCGGGCGGGAGGGGAATCGTTCCGGCAACTATCCATAACTTGAGGTCGCGCGCGGCCTGTTTCAACCACGGAAGGATCAATCCCTGACCTGCGGCTTCGGCGCGACCGATGTCGGCAGCGTCCCGACGGCCCATGGCGGCAAAGTTCTCGGGCAGCACCGCAAGCCGGGCGCCGCCCTCGGCGGCCTGTTCCAACAAGGCGCGTGCACGGGTCAGGTTACCCGCGACGTCGCTCTGGCTGACCATCTGAATCACTGCAAAAGACATGGCGACCCTTTTTTGAATGGCATGGGCACCACTGTACTCCATGACGCGCTATTGAGGCTTTTCAAAAGGCTTGTCGAAGGTAATCTTCGGCTCTTTCCACGGACCCTCGACTTTGTATTGCACGCTGGCGAACCGAGCCACCTTGTCACCCAGCAGCTTGTCCACCAGAAACAGCGCACCTCCGATGGCTGGGGCGCCAACGATCAGCGCAGCAATCGGCAGGTTGTTGGTGACCGGCAGTGTCACCAGCAACTTGGCATCGACCCGGTCCTTGACCATGTCCAGCGTACCGTTGAGTTCGAGGTTACTGGACGGCCCCGTCAACGTGATCGGGTTGCGGGTGACATACACACCCTCACTCGCCACCAGCAGCCCCTTGACCCGGTCGTAGCTGAGCCCTTTGCCCAGCAGGTCAGAGAAATCCAGACGCAGACGGCGGCCGATGGAGTTGAAGTTCAACAATCCGAACACCCGCAGAGCCTGCGCGCCGCCTTCGACCTCGACGAACTGACCGTTGCGCAAGGTCGCATCGAGGCTGCCGGAGTAGCGCTTGAGTCCCACCCACGCCGGAGAGCCGGGCCAGCGACCGTCGAAATTCATCTCGAACGTCTCACTGGTGACGGTAGGCGCAAAATTCCATGCTTTCAGCACATCGGCGAGATTCTTGCCTCCCAGCCGCCCTTTGAACCAGCTGCTGCTTGATCCGGGAGCGCCCTCCCAGACACCCTCGCCTTCCAGCAGGATGCCTTTGAGCCCCAGGCTCATATCGGTCATGCGAATGCCGGTTGCGGTAGGCCGAATTTTCAGGGCCCATGCACCCAACAGTTGATCACCCTGGAACAGTTGGGAAATCTTTACGTCCAGCGCAGGAATCTTGCTGGGATCTATGTCCGCCAGCGGATCTGGCGCATTCTCGACCACGACGGCTTTCGGGTCGGTCGCGGGCAGCTTCACGTAAAGCAGGTTGATGCCGATCGGTGCGGACTTGGCGTCAGGTAATGAGGCGCTGCCCTTGACCAGCGAACTGTCCAGCGACAGCAGCCATGCAGCGGCACTGCGTTGCAGTTGAACGCGCACATCGTCCAGCGTGGTCCCCATGGCTGTGAGCTTGCCGATCTGCAGATCCACGCTGCTGAGCAACTGTCGAGCGTTACCGCCCGGATCGCCGCCGGAATAACGATCGGCAATCGCCTGCCAGGGCGCCACGTCCAGCTCGTTCAGGCTGCCGCTGACCCGTAACCCTTTGGCGTCCGGCACGATTGCACCACCCTGCCCCAGAAACAGTTCACCACGTCCGTCGGCAAATTTTCCCGCCGGTGCAGTGAATGCGAGGTTGGCGATTTCACTGTAAGCAGCGCCAAAGCGGCGTTCCGCGCCCTGCAGGGTCATGCGGAACTCACTGTCGCGCTCCTGCTCGGCAGTCTTGCCGAACGGGGCTGGCAGATCGATCGCAACACCTTTCAGAGCGGACGTGATCAACAGCGGACTGTCCTTGCCGTCCAGCGTCAGTTGCAGTTGGAACGGAAGGTCGCCAGAGACAGGCAATGCCTGTTTGACATCCAGCCAATCGGTCAGCTTCTTGATCGTGATCTGCCCGTTGGCCACGATGCGGGTCACATTGGCTCCCGGCTTGCCTTCGGCAGCAATCTGCGCCGTGACAGGCCGGTCGAATGCCTGGGCGCGAATGTCTTTGCCGCTGAGGCCCTTGTCGTTGTCGAACCGGAAGTCGCCTTTGAGCTTTGTCAGCTCCAGCACCGGATCGACCAGTTTCAGACGCGCATCACGGGTGCTGAAGTCCACCACGACCTTTGGCTCCACACCTTTGGCCAGCGGAATATCCAGTTTAAGCTTGCCCTCCAGCGGCCCCTCGCCCTGCCAACCGGCAAAGGTGCTGCCGGTGCCGATCGGCGCTTCCTGAAGAATCTTCAGGCCATCGGCCACGGTGCCGGACACGTTGCCATCCACCAGCAGATGGCTGTCCTTGCCGGACTCGACATGAGGAATATTGACCAGCACGTTGCTGACCTTTGTATTCAGAATCTGCCCTTTGCTGGCCTTGACCCGCACGCCGCTGTTCTCGACATACACCTTGCCATCGACACCGGTCAGCGAAGGCCAGCCAGGCTGAAAGGCAAGCGTTGCGTTGCTCACGTCGAAAAACAGGCTGATGACTCGCGCTGTATCCGGAGAGCTTTTGTTCAACGAACCCTGATACTGGAAGAAGCCCTGATTGACCGCGCCGCTGACAATCGCCGTGCGCAGCCAGTGGTCCAGTTCCGGGCTCAGGACTGCAGGCAGGTACTTGCTGGTGTAGCGGCCATCCCCGTCGACCATGCCGACCCGCAGGTCCATGTAATCTTCCTGGTCGTGCTTGAGGTGGATACGGATGAGAAAGTCCGCCGCGATCCTGCCTTCATCGCCCTGCACCTTGATGTACGGGGCGATCAGGGTGAATGCCTGATCGTCCAGCTTCCAGGTCAGACGCGCGTTGGCTTTCTGATAGCGCCAGGGTTTGGCGAAGATCGGGTCCAGGTGCAGCATGAAATCGCTGGTATCCAGACGCAGTTCGCCTTGCCCCAGGTCGCCGCTGATCGCGCCACTGACGTTCGCCGCAGCAGGTGCGTCGTGATAGGCATTGAAGCTCACTTTGTCGAGGTTGGCGGCAAAGCCCAGACGCTTGTCGCCTTCGGCCTGGGGGCGGTAATCGAGTAGAACGTTACGCAACCCGCCCTTCACCTTCAAACCGTCGACAACGGCCATCACCTTGTCCGGCAGGGGTGCCAGCGAGTCGATCAGCGGGGTCAATGGCGTCAGGTCCAGACGGTCGGCCTGCACGTGCCACAGCTCTTCATTGTCGGGCGTTGCGGCTGTCTGCGTGGCCTGCAGACGGCTTTCCCAGCGATTGCTGCCAAGGCTCATGGCCAGCGAATCCAGTTTCAGGTCCATGCCCTTGTCGGTGCGCTCGAACCAGGCATTCAGAGCAAGATCATCGATGGTCGACGGCTTGCGTCCTGCATACACCCCCTTGAGTTGTGGCGCATGCAGCCGGGCGACCGCGCTCTTCACGCCGCCCCGGCTCCAGCTCAGCCAGAACTCGCCACCCGCTTTCAACGTGGAAACGGTCCATTCCCGGGTCAGGCTCTTGGGCAGCCACTTGGCCCAATCGCTCTGGGGCAGGCTCGCATAGAGATCGGCTTCGCCTTCTTTCCAGCGACTGGCCTCGATACGCGTATTCAGGTTCAACGCCAGCGGCTGACCATCAGGCAGCGTCAGGCGCGCGTCCAGGCGCTGGTGGTAACTGCCTGTGGCCAGACTCAGATTGACGTACGTCAGGGTCAGCGGAGATTCATCAAGCGGGTGAAGGGTGACCTGACTGTTGAGCAACGACAGGCGCGAGACCCTCTGCAATTGCGTGAGGATCTGCTGCGGATCGACCGGGCTGTCATCCTTGACCGGCAAACCCTGCACCGACCACTTGCCGTCCTGAGCCTGCCGAATGATGACCTGCAAGCCATCGACTTCAAGGTGGGCAAGCCGCACATCGCGCGCCAGCAGGCTCTCCCACAGGTCGGGGATCACCCTGACGCTGTCCAGACGCAACGCACTGCTGCCTTCACCGACCATGACGTCGTGAGCCTGCACCACTGGCGCAAAACCGCTCCAGTTGCCCTCCAGGCTGCCAATGCTGACAGGCATGTCCAACGCCGCGCTGACGCGGGTTTCGACATCGACACGGTATTCCGCAACCATCGGGGTCAACTGGCGGCCCAGGCTCACATAAAGCGCGGCCAGCACCAGCAACAGCGCGCAGAGGCCCAGGCTCCAGCGGGTGATGCCGGCAACGACACGTGGAAGACGCTGCATATCAGCATGTCCTCCGCAGCACACACGGACCATGACTATGCACGGCAAGAACCCGACTCAAACAGCCTGGCAGGATCAGGTACAGGTTTTGCTCATTCGCCACGCATCATTCTCGATATAAGGGTAGACCTGCCAGAACCCCGCCGGGCGCTTGTTGCAAACGGTCGAACGGTGACAATCTCAGAGCAATACGACGTCGTATTGTTCCTGCGAGTACATGGTTTCTACCTGAAAACGGATGGTGCGACCGATAAAACTCTCGAGTTCCGCCACATTGCCGGATTCTTCATCAAGCAGACGGTCGACCACACGCTGGTTGGCCAGCACTCGATAACCTACCGCCTGATAGGCGCGGGCTTCGCGCAGAATCTCACGGAATATCTCGTAGCACACGGTTTCAGGCGTTTTCAGCTTGCCGCGACCCTGACAGCAGTGGCATGGCTCGCACAGCACTTGCTCCAGGCTTTCGCGGGTGCGCTTGCGCGTCATCTGTACCAGCCCCAACTCGGTGATGCCAATGATGTTGGTCTTGGCGTGGTCGCGCTCCAGCTGTTTCTCCAGCGTACGCAGCACCTGCCGCTGATGCTCGGCGTCTTCCATGTCGATGAAATCGATGATGATGATGCCGCCCAGATTACGCAGGCGTAGCTGCCTGGCGATGGCTGTTGCCGCCTCCAGGTTGGTCTTGAAAATGGTCTCTTCCAGATTGCGATGACCGACGAACGCGCCCGTATTGACGTCGATGGTGCTCATCGCTTCCGCAGGGTCGACCACCAGATAACCGCCCGACTTGAGCGGCACCTTGCGCTCCAGCGCTTTCTGGATTTCGTCTTCGACGCCATAGAGGTCGAAGATCGGTCGCTCGCCGGGATAATGCTCAAGCCGGTCGGCTATTTCCGGCATCAGTTCGGCAACGAACTGCGTGGTTTTCTGGAAGGTCTCCCGCGAGTCGATACGGATCTTCTCGATGCGCGGGCTGACCAGATCGCGCAAGGTACGCAGGGCCAGCCCCAGGTCTTCGTAGATGACCGTAGGCGGACTGACCGTCTTGATCTGCTCGCCGATCTGATCCCACAGCCTGCGCAGGTAACGGATATCCATGAGGATTTCGTCAGCACCCGCGCCTTCTGCAGCGGTACGCAGAATGAAACCGCCTGCTTCCTTGATGCCTTCCAGCGCTACGCAATCGCTGACGACCTTTTTCAGACGCTCGCGCTCGGCCTCGTCTTCGATCTTCAGGGAAATGCCCACATGCGCCGTGCGCGGCATGTAGACCAGATAACGGGACGGGATCGACAACTGAGTGGTCAGCCGCGCGCCCTTGCTGCCGATCGGGTCCTTGGTGACTTGCACCACCAGACTTTGACCGTCGTGCACCAGCGAAGCGATGCTTTCGACGGCAGGCCCTTCACGCATGGATATTTCCGAAGCATGAATGAACGCTGCGCGGTCGAGGCCGATATCGATGAACGCGGCCTGCATGCCGGGCAATACGCGCACGACCTTGCCTTTGTAGATATTGCCCACGATGCCTCGGCGTTGGGTCCGCTCGACGTGGACCTCCTGCAGCACACCGTTCTCCACTACCGCCACCCGTGATTCCATCGGGGTGATGTTGATCAGAATCTCTTCACTCATGGCTCGTTACCTTCCAGGTATTGCCAACAGGGTATGCCGAAACCAGCGAGCAATTCTGCGGTTTCGCACAGAGGCAGACCAACCACTCCAGAATAGCTGCCTTGCAGATCGGCCACGAAGATGGCCGCCAGGCCCTGAATGGCGTAGCCGCCAGCCTTGTCCTGCGGCTCGCCGCTGGCCCAGTAGGCTTGGGCTTCGTGTGACTGAACGGGGCGAAAACGTACGCGACTGGTGACGATGCGGGTTTCGCTGCGCTGATGATCGACCAGCGCGACGGCGGTCAATACTTCATGTTCGGTGTCCGACAACGCCGCCAGCATGCCCAGCGCGTCGGCTTCGTCCAACGGCTTGCCGAGAATCCGGCCGCCCAGCACCACCGCCGTATCGGCTCCCATCACGCACACCGGCTGATCGGGCGCCAGCAGCGCGAGCCCGGCCTGCGCCTTGCCCAGCGCGAGGCGTTCAACGTAGGCGGCAGGAGATTCGGAATCGAGGGGGGTTTCGTCGATCTGCGCACTCAGCACCGTGAAGGGAACACCGATCTGAGTGAGCAATTCTCGGCGGCGCGGTGAGCCAGAAGCCAGATAGAGCGAGGGCATAAGGACATCTCCGTGTCGGTGACGGCGAACGCGTACGCTTCAGGCGCCGCGCTCGCGTTGCGCTTAATTGATTTTCAAACGTATGCGCAATCCACGCAGGCCGTAACTGACCCAAGGCCATAGCAAGGCACTGACCAGAGCCGGCAGAACCAGCGCCAGTGTGGGCTGACGGTTGCCGGTCAAGGCGCTGAGCCACAGCTGTGCAAGCTGCGCCAGACCGAAGACCACCAGCAACACCAGGCATTGCTGCCACATGGGGAACATTCGCAAACGCTGCTGCAACGACATGACCAGGAACGTAATGAGGGTCAGGATCAGCGCGTTCTGGCCCAGCAGCGTGCCATACAGCACGTCTTCCATGAGACCCAGAATCCAGGCGGTGGCCATGCCGTATTTATGAGGCAGCGCCAGCACCCAGAACGTTAGCAGCAAGGCCAGCCAGAGCGGACGAAAGATTTCCATGAACTGCGGCAACGGTGAAATGCTCAACAGCAGACCGATGGCGAAGGTCAGCCAGACGACCCAGCCATTGCGTCCGGAAACATGACTAACCATCGATACGCTCCCGAGTGCTGGAAGGTGAAGAAGCCGGGGGCTGCGAAGCAGCAGGACGCGAGGCAGGCCGTGCAGCAGGCGTTGCCGGTGTGGCGGCAGGTGCCGGTGCGGTGCTTTGAGCTGCCGGTTTGTGCGCTGTCGTGCCGACCGGGAATACCGGAGCAACGGGTTGCGGCCACATTGGAAACGCCGGCGTCGGTGGCGGCAGGGTCGGGATCGCAGCAGGCTCGAGGCCCTTGTCGAACGACTCCTGAGCCTGTGCGGCATCGGCGGCACGCTCTTCCGGCGTACGGCTGTCGGAGAACACCAGCAGCAGGTTGCGACTGCGATTCAAGGCAGCGGTCGGCACAGCACGCACGATCGCGAACGGCTGACCAGAGTCATGAATGACCTCCTTGACCGTCGCCACCGGATAACCGGCCGGGAAACGCTGCCCCAGACCCGAACTGACCAGCAGGTCGCCTTCTTTGATGTCTGCGGTGTCGGCAACGTGTCGCAACTCCAGACGCTCCGGGTTGCCGGTGCCGCTGGCAATGGCGCGCAAACCGTTGCGATTGACCTGAACGGGAATGCTGTGGGTGGTGTCGGTGAGCAGCAGGACACGCGAGGTGTAAGGCATCAGCTCGACCACCTGCCCCATCAGGCCACGCGCATCGAGCACCGGTTGACCCAGCACGACACCGTCACGCTCCCCCTTGTTGATGATGATGCGGTGGGTGAACGGATTCGGGTCCATGCCGATCAGCTCGGCGACCTCGACTTTCTCGTTGACCAGCGCAGAAGAATTCAGCAACTCGCGCAGACGCACGTTCTGCTCGGTCAACGCCGCCAGCTTTTGCAGGCGACCTTGCAGGAGCAGGGCTTCGGTCTTGAGTTTTTCGTTTTCGGCGATCAGTTCGGTGCGGCTGCCGAACTGGCTGGCAACACCCTGATAGAGACGCTGTGGCAGATCGACGATCCAGTAGGACTGCATCAACACCAGCGACATCTGACTGCGCACGGGCTTGAGGACCGTGAAGCGAGCGTCAACCACCATCAACGCCACAGACAACACAGCCAGCACCAACAGACGTACGCCCAGCGATGGGCCTTTTGCGAAAAGCGGTTTAATAGGCCGCTCCTCCCGGGCATGCAATCGACGGATCAAGCTTCAATTGGCTGTTATTCATGCGGTATGGAACCGGCCTGGACAGATGAAAGAAATAGGCACCATGTTAGTCAGCCTCACGCATACAGGTAGCACAAGTGCTACCTGTATACAAAAAAGCCAATGAGCGGCACCCCGGCGAATTACTCGCTGGAGAGCAGATCCATGGTGTGCTTATCCATCATTTCCAGCGCACGGCCACCGCCACGTGCCACACAGGTCAGCGGGTCTTCGGCAACAATGACCGGCAGACCGGTTTCCTGAGCCAGCAGCTTGTCCAGATCGCG
This sequence comes from Pseudomonas sp. CDFA 610, assembly GCF_021147865.1. NCBI lineage: Bacteria > Pseudomonadati > Pseudomonadota > Gammaproteobacteria > Pseudomonadales > Pseudomonadaceae > Pseudomonas > Pseudomonas sp. CDFA 610. Next base: position 153,623 of record NZ_JAGTPM010000011.1, on the reverse strand, counting down.
CAGCAACGCACCACCACCGGTCAGCACCAGACCGCGCTCGGCGATGTCCGAAGCCAGTTCCGGCGGCGACTGTTCCAGGGCGCTTTTCACGGCCTGAACGATGGTCGCCAGCGATTCCTGCAAGGCTTCAAGTACTTCATTGGAGTTCAGCGTGAAGGCACGCGGAACGCCTTCAGCGAGGTTACGGCCGCGCACGTCGACTTCACGCACTTCACCACCTGGATAGGCCGTACCGATTTCCTGCTTGATGCGCTCGGCAGTGGATTCGCCGATCAGGCTGCCGTAGTTGCGACGCACATAAGTGATGATCGCTTCATCGAAACGGTCACCGCCTACACGTACCGATTCGGCATAAACCACACCGTTCAGGGAGATCAGCGCGATTTCAGTGGTACCGCCACCGATGTCGACAACCATCGAACCGCGCGCCTCTTCCACTGGCAGACCGGCACCGATGGCAGCAGCCATGGGCTCTTCGATCAGGAATACTTCACGGGCACCTGCACCCAGGGCCGACTCGCGAATGGCGCGGCGCTCAACCTGAGTGGATTTGCACGGAACGCAGATCAGCACACGAGGGCTGGGCTGCAGAAAGCTGTTTTCGTGGACCTTGTTGATGAAGTACTGAAGCATCTTCTCGCAGACGCTGAAGTCGGCGATGACGCCGTCCTTCATGGGGCGGATGGCCGCGATGTTGCCTGGAGTACGGCCCAGCATGCGCTTGGCTTCTGTACCGACGGCCACGACACTCTTCTGGTTGCCGTGAGTACGAATGGCAACGACAGAGGGCTCATTCAGAACGATACCGCGCTCACGCACGTAAATAAGGGTGTTGGCAGTGCCCAGGTCGATGGATAGATCACTGGAAAACATGCCACGCAGTTTCTTGAACATGGGAAAGGGACCCTAGGGAACGCGTGGGTAAAAAAGTGCGGCAAACTCTAACAACGACAGGGATTTTGGGCAAGGAGCCAATATGTTAAATTGGCGCTTTTATAAACACGACCCTCGACGTTAGCGGCTTGAGACCGCAGAAACACGATAGTGTTCCGCATCTGGTCACAAAGCAAATTCGCTCGTATTCCACTGGAGATCCCCCCATGGCGCTTGAACGCTCCGACGTGGAAAAGATCGCTCATCTGGCCCGACTGGGCCTCAATGACGCCGATATCCCACGTACCACCGAAGCCCTCAACAGTATTCTCGGGCTGGTCGATCAGATGCAGGCGGTCGATACCACCGGCATCGAACCTCTGGCCCACCCGCTGGAAGCCTCTCAGCGCCTGCGTGATGACGCCGTTACCGAACGAAATCGTCGCGACACTTACCAAGCCATCGCACCAGCCGTCCAGGACGGGCTTTATCTGGTTCCGAAAGTCATCGAGTAAGGGAAAGAGCCTGCATGCATCAAATGACTCTGGCCGAGATCGCCCGCGGACTCGCCGAAAAGAAGTTTTCCTCTGAAGAACTGACCCGTGTCCTGCTGTCGCGCATCGCGCAACTCGACCCTCAGCTCAACAGTTTCATCAGCCTCACCGAAGACCTGGCCATTACTCAGGCCCAGGCCGCGGACGCGCGCCGTGCCGCCGGTGAGCATGGCGCCCTGCTCGGTGCCCCGCTGGCCCACAAGGACCTGTTCTGCACGCAGGGCATCCGCACCAGCTGCGGCTCGCTGATGCTCGACAATTTCAAGGCACCGTACGACGCCACCGTGGTTTCCCGACTGGCTTCGGCCGGTACGGTGACGCTGGGCAAGACCAACATGGACGAATTCGCCATGGGTTCTGCCAACGAGTCGAGCCACTATGGCGCCGTGAAGAACCCCTGGAACCTTGAATGCGTGCCTGGCGGCTCGTCCGGCGGTTCCGCTGCGGCCGTAGCTGCGCGCCTGTTGCCTGCCGCGACCGGCACTGACACCGGCGGCTCGATTCGCCAGCCTGCCGCACTGACGAACCTGACGGGTCTGAAGCCGACCTACGGCCGCGTGTCGCGCTGGGGCATGATCGCCTACGCGTCCAGCCTTGATCAGGCCGGCCCGATGGCCCGTACCGCTGAAGACTGCGCCCTGCTGCTGCAAGGCATGGCCGGTTTCGACGCACAGGATTCCACCAGCATCGACGAGCCTGTTCCGGATTACTCGGCAACCCTCAACGCGTCGCTAAAAGGCCTGCGTATCGGTTTGCCCAAGGAGTATTTCAGTGCAGGTCTGGACCCGCGGATTGCGCAGCTGGTCCACGAAAGCGTCAAGGAGCTTGAAAAGCTCGGTGCCATCGTCAAGGAAATCAGCCTGCCCAACCTGCAGCACGGCATCCCGGCCTATTACGTCATTGCACCGGCAGAGGCATCGTCCAACCTGTCGCGCTTCGACGGCGTGCGTTTCGGCTATCGCTGCGAAAACCCGAAAGACCTGACCGACCTGTACAAGCGTTCGCGCGCCGAAGGCTTCGGTCCGGAAGTGCAACGTCGCATCATGGTCGGTGCCTACGCCCTGTCGGCAGGCTATTACGACGCCTACTACCTGCAGGCGCAGAAGATCCGTCGCCTGATCAAGAACGATTTCATGAACGCTTTCGCCGAAGTGGACGTAATCCTCGGCCCGACCACGCCCAACCCGGCCTGGAAAATCGGCGCCAAGACCAACGATCCGATTGCCGAATACCTGGAAGACTTCTACACCATCACCGCCAACCTCGCGGGCCTGCCGGGCCTGTCGATGCCAGCGGGCTTCGTCGAAGGTCTGCCGGTGGGCGTGCAACTGCTCGCACCGTATTTCCAGGAAGGCCGTCTGCTCAACGTCGCGCACCAGTATCAGCAGGTCACCGACTGGCACACTCGCGCACCTGAAGGCTTCTGAGGAGAAACACATGCAATGGGAAGTCGTCATCGGGCTGGAGATTCATACCCAGCTTTCGACCCAATCGAAGATTTTTTCCGGCAGCTCCACGACGTTCGGTTCCGAGCCTAATACCCAGGCCAGCCTCGTCGATCTGGGCATGCCGGGCGTATTGCCGGTCCTGAACAAGGAAGCCGTGCGCATGGCCGTCAAGTTCGGCCTGGCGGTGGATGCTGAAATCGGCCAGCACAACGTGTTCGCCCGCAAAAATTACTTCTACCCTGACCTGCCCAAGGGCTATCAGATCAGCCAGATGGAATTGCCTATCGTCGGCAAGGGCCACTTGGACATCACCCTGGAAGACGGCACGGTCAAGCGCATCGGCATCACGCGCGCGCATCTTGAAGAAGACGCGGGCAAAAGCCTGCACGAAGATTTTCAGGGCATGACCGGGATCGACCTTAACCGCGCCGGTACGCCGCTGCTGGAAATCGTTTCCGAGCCGGACATGCGCAGCGCCAAGGAAGCCGTGGCTTACGTCAAGGCGATCCATGCGATGGTTCGTTACCTGGGCATCTGTGACGGCAACATGGCCGAAGGCTCGCTGCGCTGCGACTGCAACGTGTCGATCCGCCCGAAAGGTCAGGTCGAGTTCGGTACCCGCTGCGAGATCAAGAACGTCAACTCGTTCCGCTTCATCGAGAAGGCGATCAACAGCGAGATCCAGCGCCAGATCGACCTGATAGAAGACGGTGGCAAGGTTATCCAGCAAACCCGTCTGTATGACCCGAACACCAACGAAACCCGCGCCATGCGCAGCAAGGAAGAAGCCAACGACTACCGTTACTTCCCCGACCCTGACCTGCTGCCGGTGATCATCGAAGACTCGTTTCTGGAAGAAACCCGCGCCACTCTGCCGGAATTGCCGCCGCAGAAACGCGAACGTTTCCAAAGCCAGTTCGGCCTATCGACCTACGACGCCAGCGTGCTGGCTTCCAGTCGCGAGCAGGCGGACTATTTCGAACAGGTGGTCAGCATCAGCGGCGACGCCAAGCTGGCCGCCAACTGGGTCATGGTCGAACTGGGCAGCCTGCTGAACAAGCAAGGTGTCGAGATCGAGCAGTCGCCGGTCAGCGCCGAACAACTGGGCGGCATGCTCAAGCGCATCACTGACAACACCATCTCGGGCAAGATTGCCAAGATGGTGTTCGAAGCGATGGCCAATGGCGAAGGCAGTGCCGATGAAGTCATCGAGAAACGCGGCCTGAAGCAGGTGACTGATAGCGGCGCCATCGAGTCGATGCTGGACGAGATGCTCGCTGCCAACGCCGAACAGGTCGAACAGTACCGCGCCGCAGACGAAGCGAAACGCGGCAAGATGTTCGGCTTCTTCGTCGGCCAGGCGATGAAAGCCTCCAAAGGCAAAGCCAACCCGCAGCAGGTGAACGAACTGCTCAAGGCCAAGCTGGAAGGTTGATACCCGCGAGAGATGCGCAGCCGCCTCGCACAGACTGTGGGAGGCGGCTTGCTGGCGATGCATCTTTCAGGCGACAACCTGGTGACTGGCCTGACGCCTTCGCCGACAAGCCGCCTCCGACAAATAGCCGGGCCACATGGAATTGCGTTAAAACCGCGCTCACCCACAGGCACTCAGGACCCGACCCATGCGCCGACTTCTCTCCGCCTGCAGTCTGCTGACCTTACTGGCCGGTTGCTCCAGCAACAGCCTCATCGACCCCCACGGTTACGACGAAACCGGACGCGCCTCGTATTACGGCTCGCAGCATCACGGCAACCGTACTGCCAGCGGCGAACCTTTCAACCAGAACGCCTTGACCGCCGCTCACCGTCGACTGCCCTTCGGCACGCGTGTCAAAGTGACCAATCTCGACAATGATGAATCCGTCGTTGTGCGCATCAACGATCGCGGCCCGCATACCCGAGGCCGATTGATCGATGTGTCTCGCAAGGCAGCCGAACAACTGGGTATGCTGCGCAGCGGCACCGCCCCCGTACGCATTCAGGCCCTCGACTAAGGACGCCCGCAATTCTCCAGCTATCGACACTGCCCGCCCCTGCCCTGATCCAGTTGGTCTTCGGCCTTCTTTTGCTGCTGATTGGCGCTGAGCTGTCGGTTCGATCAGCCGCCCACCTTGCAGCCCTGTTCAAGATCAGACCTCTGATCATCGGCCTGACCGTCGTGGCGATGGGCACCAGCGCACCGCAAATGGCGGTCAGCCTGCAGGCCGCGTTTTCGGACAACACCGATATCGCCGTGGGCAGTGTGATCGGCGGCAACATCTTCAACGTGCTGGTCATTCTGGGCCTGTGTGCGCTGGTGACCCCGCTGCGGGTGGCGCGCCAGGTACTGCGTGTCGACATTCCACTCATGATCGGCGCCTGCCTGCTGGTGATCGCCCTGTCATTGACCGGTGAGTTCAGTAAGCTCGACGGCGTCCTGCTGATCGCGGGTCTGCTGGTCTGCCTGTTCGTCGTGGTCCGTCAGGGCGGCCATGTACCTCGCCACGGCCACGCAGAAACGATAGAAAAGCCACGCACCCTGACGCATATCGCCATGCTTGCGGGCGGCTTGCTGCTGTTGACGTCAGGCGGGCACCTGCTGGTTGACGCATCAGTCGTGATCGCCATCAACCTGGGGCTGTCCGAGCGCATCATCGGCCTGACGGTGATCGCCATCGGCACCTCGCTACCCGCCCTCATGACCTCGCTGATCGCAGCGATACGTGGCGAGCGTGACATTGCCGTGGGTAACGTGATCGGCAGCAACCTGTTCAATCTGCTCGGTGTGCTGGGGCTGACCGCGCTGATCGCGCCAGTGCCGCTGACCATTTCGCCCAACGCACTGGTTTTCGACCTGCCGATCATGCTGGGCGTCGCAGTGCTGTGCGTGCCGCTGTTCTATTCCGGCTACCGGATAGACCGCATCGAAGGCGTTTTTCTGCTGTCGCTGTATCTGACCTACGGCCTGCATATCGTATCGATCAGCACCGGCATGCTGCTGGCCGAACGGCTTGAAGGCATGATGCTCAGGTTCGTTGTGCCGCTGCTCGGGGTTATCGTTGCCTTTGGCGTGGTCCGCGCATGGCGACGGCAGCACTGACTCACAGACGTCCGTCCACAAACGCCACAGGAGAAATGCCATGACAGACAAAACGATCAGCGATGGCGAGCAGATTCGTCGCCAGGTGATGGGCGATGCCTACGTCGACCGCGCACTGGGCAACGCCACCGATTTCAGCCAGCCGTTGCAGGACTTCGTCAACGAGCACGCGTGGGGCAGCGTCTGGAGCCGTGAAGGCCTGCCACTGAAAACCCGCAGCCTGATCACCCTGGCGACCCTGACAGCACTCAAATGCTCGCAGGAACTGAAGGGCCATGTACGGGGCGCGCTGAATAATGGCTGCACGGTGGAAGAGATTCGCGAAGCGCTGCTGCATTGCGCCGTGTACGCAGGCGTACCGGCTGCCATCGACGCATTCCGCGCCGCGCAGGAAGTGATCGACAGCTACGTGAAGCCTGAATGACGCCGTAAAGCGGCTAGATCCAGCCGCCCCACTGCAGAATAAAAATCCCGATATTGGTCGTCACGGCGGCGGCCAGCGTCGTGAGCACAATGATTGCCGCAGCCAGCTCATAGTTGCCATTGGCGGTGCGCGCCATGATGTAGCTGGCAGCGGCCGTCGGGCTGCCGAAGTATAAAAACAGAATCCCCAGTTCCGCACCGCGAAAGCCCACCAGCCACGCCGCGAAGGTGCACAGCACCGGCAGCCAGACCATCTTCACCAGACTGGCGCTGACCGCCAGTTTTCCGCTCTTGCGCAGCGAGGCCAGCGACAGCGTGCCACCGATACAGATCAGCGCCAGCGGCAAAGTCATCTGCGCCAGAAGAGAGCCGGAAGTCTCCAGCCACTTGGGCAGGCCGATGCTGAAGTAGGCGAACGGCGAGGCGACGAGCACGCTGATGATCAGCGGGTTGGCCAGCACGCTCTTGAACACACTCCACGGGTCGGATTTGATCACCGGGCTGTAGACCGCGAGCACCACAGTGGACAGCGTGTTGTAAAAGACGATGACCAGCGCCGCGAGAATCGCGCCCAGGGAAATGCCGTAAGAGCCATACATGCTGGCGGCCAGCGCCAGACCGATTACCCCATTGTTGCCACGAAATGCGCCCTGGACATAGACCCCGCGATCTTCATGCGGGCAGCGCCAGATGGCCCAGCCCCAAGTGACCGCGAAACTCAGAAGCGTGGCGACACCAAAAAAGATCAGCAGTCTGGGTTGCAGCGCTGCGCGCAGATCGGCATGAATGATGCCCAGAAACAGCAGCGCAGGCATCGTGACGTTAAACACCAGCCCCGATGCGGCAACGATGAACGCATCATTGATTGCACGAATACGCTTGAGGAACACGCCAAGAAACAGCATGGCGAACACCGGGGCGGTGATGTTCAGTGTTTCAAGAAAAATAGCCAGCATGCAACGCACCCGGTCCCGTCGATAGGTGGCTAATGATAAGCCACCCACAACGGGTGTGTTGCAAGGATTTTCGGAAAACCACCGGTGCGAGGCGTCAGACGAGACGACTGACCTCCACCACCGGCTGCAATTTACGCTCGAACACCGACACCCCATCCAGGTCGCGCAGGTTTACGGTCATTTCGCCGCTTTGGCCATCGATATTCACCTCGCCGAAAAACTGGAAACCGGCGAACGGTGAGGTGTTCTGCGCGGGCGGGGCTTTCTGAAACACCAGCTCGGGACCGAAGGTCTTGTCCAGTACGTTTGGCCCGAAACTGCCTGCGTTCAATGGCCCTGCAACAAACTCCCAGAACGGGTCGAAGTCCTGAAACACCGCACGATCCGGCTGGTAGTGATGCGCGGCGCAGTAATGCACGTCGGCCGTCAGCCACACGCAGTCGCGAATCTTATGCGCGTGCAGATACGCCAACAACTCAGCGACCTCCAGCTCACGTCCCAGCGCAGGGCCGTCGTTGCCATTGGCAATCGCTTCCCAGCGCGCAACGCCGGGGCTCACCTCGCCGTCCGGCACGCCGAGGCCGACCGGCATGTCGGCGGCGATGATTTTCCATTGCGCCCTCGACCCCTTGAGTTCGCGCTTGAGCCAATCCAGCTGTTCGCGCCCGAGGAAGGCCGTGGTTGGACCCGGCTTGTCGGCCAGATTGGCATCGTTGCCATCGCGATAGCTGCGCATGTCCAGAACGAACACATCCAGCATCGGACCGTAGGGAATCTTGCGATAGATCCGCCCGCCGTTGTCGGCCTCCTGCAGACGCAGCGGCGCGTATTCCAGATAGGCCTGACGGGCGCGAGAGGACAGCAGTTGAATGTCCTTGACCTTGTAACGGTCATCCAGTTGTTTGCTTGGCGACCAGTTATTGGTCACTTCGTGGTCGTCCCATTGCCAGATCTGCGGCACCTCGGCGTTGAACCGGCGCAGGTTTTCATCCATCAGGTTGTAGCGATAATTGCCGCGGTATTCGTCCAGCGTTTCGGCGACTTTGCTTTTCGCCTCGGTGGTGAGGTTGCGCCAAATGCGCCCATCCTCGACCGTCATCTGTGCCGGGACCGGGCCGTCGGCGTAAATGGTGTCGCCGCTGTGGATAAAAAAGTCCGGCAGGCGCAGGCGCATGGCCTCGTAGATGCGCATGCCACCCACGTCCGGGTTGATACCAAAACCCTGCCCGACCGTGTCACCGCTCCACACAAAGCGAATATTGCGACGCTGTTGCGGCATGCTGCGCAAATGGCCGAACCAGGGTTCGCTGGCAACACCGCTCTGCGCATCTTCGAACGACACGCGATAGAAAATCGTTTGATCCACCGGCAAACCGGTGAGCTCGACGCGGGCGGTGAAATCGGTACGTTGATCGGCCAGCGCCGACACCACACGCCGGGGCTGAGTGAACATGCTGCGCGTGTCCCACTCGACAATCATGCGCGAAGGGCGGTCGCTTCGACTCCAGACCATTGCGCGGTCGCCCAGCACATCGCCCGACTGCACACCTTCAGTCATCTTCGGACGATCCTGCACCGATGCAATGACCGCCGGCGCAAGCCCCGGCAACAACAACCCGGCCCCGACGGCCTGAATGACACGACGACGCTTGAGATCGAACTGGCTCACGGTAACCCCCTCGCAGACAGGCAAAAGAGCAACCTAGCAGGGGAATGTTGGGGGAGTGTGACAGTGATGCCGATCAGCGGACGCAGAGCGGCAAGAGCGGGGCTACCACGCCGGAGCGTGGCAGCCATCATCTTCAGGGCTTCAAGCGCTGGCCGGGGCGACGTCCAGTTCGACGGCTTCCGGCCGCTTGAGCACCGCATACACCACGCCCGTCACCACGCTGCCTACTGCGATTGCCAACAGATACAGCAGCGCATGGTTGATGGCGTTGGGGATCAGCATGACAAACAGGCCGCCGTGCGGGGCCATGAGTTTGCAGCCGAAGTACATCGACAGCGCACCGGTCAGCGCACCGCCAAGGACGCTCGCCGGGATCACGCGCAACGGGTCCTTGGCCGCGAACGGAATCGCACCCTCGGAGATGAAGCACAACCCCAGTACAAACGCGGCCTTGCCTGCCTCTCGCTCGCTCTGGGCGAACTTGCGACGCGCCAGAATCGTGGCAATGCCCATGCCGATGGGTGGAACCATGCCCGCGGCCATCGCAGTGGCCATTGGCGCGTAGCTCTGCGAGGCCAGCAGGCCAACCGAGAATGCATAAGACGCCTTGTTGATCGGCCCACCCAGGTCGACACACATCATCGCGCCCAGCACCACACCCAACAGAATGGCGTTGGTGGTCCCCATGCTGTCGAGGAACTGGGTCAGGGCTTCGAGCATACCTGCAACCGGCTTGCCGACCACATAGATCATCACCAGACCGGTGAACAGGCTAGACAGCAACGGGATGATCAGGATCGGCTTGAGCGCTTCGACACTGGCGGGCAGGCGTGCGTAGCGATTGATCGCTGCGGCGCTGTAGCCCGCCAGAAAGCCTGCCACGATGCCGCCGATGAAACCGGCACCCAGCGTGCTCGCCAGCAAGCCGCCGATCATGCCCGGCGCAAGGCCCGGACGGTCAGCGATGGAGTATGCAATGTAACCGGCCAGCAACGGCACCATCAGTTTGAACGCTGCTTCACCCCCGATCTGCATCAACGCAGCCGCCAGCGTGCCCTGCTCCTTGAACGCCGTGATGCCGAACACGAACGACAGCGCAATCAGCAGACCGCCGGCTACGACCATCGGCAGCATGAACGACACGCCGGTCAGCAGGTGCTTGTAAACACCAGTCTTCTCCTGCCTTGCAGGCGACTTGGCCGCCGCTGCGTCGGATTCGACCTGACCTTCTGCCAGCGCTTTCTTCAGCGTGGCGTCGGACTGCTTGAGCGCGATGCCTGTGCCGCAACGATAGATTTTCTTGCCTACAAAACGATCGGTGTTGACCTCGATATCCGCTGCCAGCAACACCACGTCAGCGTCCGCAATGGCCTGCGGACTCAGCGGATTGCGAGCGCCGACCGAGCCCTGAGTCTCGACCTGCAGGTCATAGTTCAGACGCTTTGCGGCCTGCTGGATGGCTTCGGCGGCCATGAACGTATGCGCCACACCCGTCGGACACGCGGTGATCGCGACGATACGCGGCTGACCACCGGCACTGCCTACCGCTTCGGGCGCGGCAGCCTCTTGTGCAACGTAAACCTGCGCGTCCTTATCGGCGCGTTGCAGGAAGCCATCGACATCCTGCAAGGCGTGAGAGGGAGAATCCTGAAACAGGCGCTTGCCGACAAAACGGCTCAGGTCCACAGGCCCGGTGTTGACGACCAGCACCAGATCGGCGGCCTCGATATCCTGGGCCGACAGTTGTCGATCCGGCTTGTTGGGGTCGATGATCTCGACGCTGGTTTCCCAGCCCTGACGCATCGCCGCCGCTTCGAGCAATCGTGCACTGAGTACGCTACTGACCTTGCCGTTCGGGCAGGCCGTTACTATGGCTAACTTCATGACGATCCTCTCTTATTGTTCTGTCAGGTTGCGCACGGAGACGCCGCCTTCGAGCCGTTTGAGTTGCGCGGTATCGGTGATGCCGAAACCGATCTGGGTAACGGCCATGGCAGCGATCGCCGTGGCGGTGCGCAGTGTCGTGTGCGGTCCATCGCCGCTGATCAGGCCGTGAACCATGCCCGCCAGCAGTGAGTCGCCCGCACCCACGGTGCTGGCCACAGTGACCTTGGGTGGCAGCGAGTGCAGCGCCAGATTCGGGCTGAACCAGTGCACACCTTCCGAACCCTGTGAAATCACTACATGCTCTATGCCTTGAGTGTGCAGACGCGCCGCCACTTCGGCCTGAGCGGCGATGGAGATGATTGGCGCGTCCAGCGCATCAGCCAGCTCTTCAGTATTGGGTTTGATCAGCCACGGGCCTGCTGCCAGACCGGCACGCAGGGCAAGACCGCTGCTGTCCAGCGCGACTTTCAGGCCCAGGTCCTTGAGCATCACCAACAGTTTTTGCAGCCATTCAGGCGTCACGCCACGTGGCAGACTGCCCGCAACGACCACTACATCAAAGTCCGATGCAATCTGCTGCACGCGGACGAACAGTGCCTGCTGCGCTTCGTCGCTGACCTGCGGGCCCGGGCCGTTCAGGTCGGTGATACGACCGTTACCTTCGGCCAGTTTGATATTACTGCGGGTTTCGCCGGGCACGCGCACGAACTCGTCGACAAAACCGCGACGCTCGAACAACGCTTCGAACGCCTGCTGATTGTCGATGCCCAGAAAACCGGCGACGGTCAGGTCATGCCCAAGGTCAGCCAGTACCTGCGCCACGTTCAGGCCCTTGCCTGCCGCATGAGTCAACATCGCATTGCTGCGATTGACCTGGCCCAGTTCGATCTGCCCCAACTGCACTGTCAAATCGAGCGCCGGGTTCATGGTCAGAGTAAGAATCTTTGCCATTACAAGGCCTCCACGAGCGCACGTACTTCAGCGGCGCTGCCCACTGTGAGCGCATTTTGCGCCAGTTGCCGAGCGGTGCTCAGCGTCAGTTCACGAACACAGGCTTTGACCTCGCCAATACTGCGTGCTGAAACGCTCAACTCGTCAACACCAAGGCCGACCAGAACCGGCACTGCCAGCGGATCTGCCGCCAGCTCGCCGCAAACGCCCACCCACTTGCCATTGGCATGCGCGGCGCGCACGGTCATGTCGATCAATTGCAGCACCGAGGGGTGCAAACCATCGGCCTGAGCCGACAGGGTTGGGTGACCGCGGTCAATGGCCATGGTGTACTGAGTGAGATCGTTGGTGCCGATGCTGAAGAAGTCGACCTCTCTGGCCAGCACGGGCGCGATCAGCGCGGCGGACGGCACTTCGATCATGATCCCCAGTTGCAGGTCGCTGACCGGAATTTCTTCGCGCAGACGCTGTGTCATGTCTCGCGCCTGACGCCACTCCTCAACGGTCCCGACCATCGGGAACATGATCCGCAGCGGCCCGCTGTTGGCCGCTCGCAGCAATGCACGAAGCTGGCTTTCCATTACATCGGGACGCTGCAAGGTCAGACGGATGCCACGCACGCCGAGGAAAGGGTTCTCTTCCTTATCGATGGGCCAGTACGGCAGCGGCTTGTCACCACCGACATCCAGCGTACGTACCACCAGCGGACGTCCGCCCAGGTCTTCGAGTACGCGGCGGTATTCGGCTTCCTGCGTAGCTTCGTCCGGTGCCTGCGAGTGCGCCATGAACAGCAATTCGGTGCGCAGCAGGCCGACGCCTTCCGCGCCCTGCTCCACTGCTGCCGGCGTGCCGGTGCTGTCGCCGATGTTGGCGAACACTTCAACCGCGTGACCGTCGCGAGTCACTGCTGGCTCCATGCGCAACGCAGCGGCTTCCTTGAGGCGCTGCTCGCGGGCATCCCGGTCTTGAACCGCGCGCTGCAAGGTGATTTCGTCCGGCGCAACCGTCAGACGGCCGCGCTGGCTGTCCAGCAGCAATACGGTACCCGGCTTGAGCAGCAGCACTTCTTCACCGGCACCGACCAGCGCGGGAATACCCAGCGCTCGGGCAACAATGGCGCTGTGCGCGGTCGCGCCACCGCGTGCGGTCAGAATGCCCGCGACTTGCGCCGGGTCCAGACGCGCCACGTCGGACGGACCGACTTCGTCCATCACCAGAATGTAGGGTTCGTCCGGGGCGGCGATGGTTTCGACGCCACAGATCTGCGCCAGCACGCGGCGACCAACGTCGCGCAGGTCCGCTGCACGTTCGGCCAGCAAGGCATCCTGCAATTGTTCCTGCTGAACGGCAGCCGCTTCGATCACGCTTGCCCAGGCAGCGGCAGCGCTTTCGTCCTTGTTCAGGCGCAGCTCCACTTCGCTGGTAAGCTCCGGGTCATCAAGCATCTCCTGGTGGGTAATGAAGATTTCGCGGATGGCCTTGGATTTGCTGCGCTGGATCAGGTTTTCGATGTCGCGACGTACTTCGGCCAGCGCCTGTTGCAGGCGCTCGCGCTCAGCGGCGACAGACTCGCCTTGCTGTGGGTATTCAAACGCCTGCAAAACTTGAACGTGCGCGGGGCCCATGGCGATGCCGGGCGAGGCAGGAACAGCCTGCAGCACGCTGCCTGCGGCCGGTGCATTGGCGGGCTTGGTAACGGCGGCGGGAGCTGGTGCAACTTGGGTTTCGGACACGACCGGAAGCGGCTCGACTTCTTCGCCCAACCCCTGCTCCACAGCTGCAAGCAGCGCAGGCAGCGCGTCGGAAGCAATGCTCGGTTCAGCGACGAATTCCAGCGTCTGACCACGACGAGCACCCAGGCTGAGCAGTTTGCTCAGGCTCTTGGCCGAGACAGCGGTATCGCCGGTTTCCACGATACGCACACGAATCTCGCCGTCGAACTCCTTGGCCAGTTGCGCAAGGATCTTCGCCGGACGGGCGTGCAGGCCATGGGCGTTGGCCAGCTTGATTTGCCGGGTCGGCCACTCGGCGGGCAATTCGCCGCCCAGGGCCTGCAACACCACCCGGCTGTTGGTGGCATGACCCAGTTCGTGGCCACGGCCTTCGATCAACAAAAGGCACAAGCGCTCAAGCAAGGCCTGATGAGCCTCACCGAGACTGGCCAGGCAGAACAGGCCTGTCAGCGGCTGGCCCAGATAGCGAATAGGTTTGTCGGGTGTAACGAATGCAAGACCAGGACGCTTGACGGTCTGCTCGCTGTGCAGCCACCACAGGCCATCGCCCAGCGACAGGGCTTCGACTTGCTGCAGCACGGCGGCAAAACCGTTACTCACACAATCAGCCTTGCGCAGCAGGCGGGCGCCGCGCCAGACCAGCTCTTCGAAATCGTCCGCCGACACGCCCAGGCTGATCATTTGTGCATCGAGCGCCAGCTCCTGAGGTGCACCTTGCAGGAGCTTGAGCAGGTCTTCAGGCGTCTGCGCCTCACGCAGGGCCTGACCGAGGTCTTCTTCGCCCAGCGCGCGGGTAAGCAGTTGCAGCAGGCGCAGGTGCTCGTCGGACTTGGCTGCAATGCCGATAGCCAGATAGACCATCTGACCGTCGCCCCAGTCCACCCCTTCGGGGAACTGCATCAGGCGTACGCCAGTGGTGGATACAAGGTCGCGGGTTTCAGGGGTCCCGTGAGGGATGGCGATGCCCTGACCGAGAAACGTGGAACCCTGTTGTTCGCGATTCATCAACCCGGTGAGATAGCCTTCTGCAACCAGACCATCAGCGACCAGGTGGTCGGCAATCAATTCAAGTGCGGCATTTTTATCCACAGCCGACTGGGCCATGGATATTTGCTCCAGAGTGAGTTCGAGCATTGCCTTGACTCCTGTGCAGCGCCAAGGCGCCACCTGATTCTTGTTTTAATGACGATCGACTTGATCGACAGCTTGGGGGATGAAGTGCTATCCATCGGACATCGCTTTCATCTCGATTGCAGCAGACAATGCGACTGCTGAAACGTTTAATCTACAATTGGTCGGCACGTTACTCGATTCTGTGGATTCATTGAAGCCCAGTCGGTCCGATCCTGTAGGAGAAGTCCCAAAATACTTGCAGTAGTTGGGGTTGTGCCACGGTCTCGTGTAAAGATGACCGTCATACAAAACGTTTTCGACTGTCGTAAGCCATGCCAATAACAAAAGGAAATTTGCGGTGAAACTGAGCGATATTGCGCGTCTGGCAGGTGTTTCCGTCACCACGGCCAGTTACGTGATCAACGGCAAGGCTGAGCAACAGCGCATCAGCCCCGCCACGGTCGAGCGAGTGCGGGCCGTGGTGGAGGAACATGACTTTCGACCCAACCCACAGGCAGCAGGCTTGCGCAGTCGGCACAGCAAGACGCTGGGCTTTATCCTGCCGGATCTGGAAAACCCCAGTTATGCACGCATTGCCAAGTTGCTGGAACAAGGCGCGCGGGCACTGGGTTATCAGTTGCTGATCGCCAGTTCCGATGACGACCCCGTCAGCGAGTTGCAATTGCTGCAGGTATTTCGCGCACGCCGCTGCGATGCGTTACTGGTCGCCAGCTGCCTGCCGCCCAGTGATGACAGCTATCGCGAACTGCAGCTCAAGGGCCTCCCGATCATCGCCATCGACCGGGAAATGAACCCGGAATTTTTCTGCTCGGTGGTCAGCGACGACCACGATGCCAGCCTGCAACTGACCCACAGTCTGCTGGAAACCAACCCTCGGCACATCGCCCTGCTCGGCGCCCGGCCGGAGCTGAGCATCAGTCGTGCCCGTGCGGCCGGCTTCGAACATGCTCTCAACGGTTTTGCCGGAACCACCATCGTGGAGCATGGCGAAGCGTTCAGCAGACAGTGCGGCCAGCGCCTGATGACGGAAATGCTGCAGCGTCTCGGACATTTCCCTGATGCACTCATCACCACCTCGTATGTGTTGCTGCAAGGTGTGTTCGACGTTCTGCAAAGCCAGACGCTGAACTCCACCTCGCTTCACCTGGGGACTTTCGGTGACACCCAGTTGCTGGATTTCCTGCCGCTTCCGGTCAACGCCATGGCACAGCAGCATCAGAAAATTGCCGAAACTGCTCTGCAACTGGCACTGACAGCCATTCAGAAAAATGAATATCAGCCCGGCGTACATGCCATCGTGCGCACCTTCAAGCAACGCATTCACAAGGAATGAGCATGGCGCTGATCGACACCCATACCCACCTGGACTTTCCGGACTTCGACGCAGATCGTGCGCAGGTTCTGGATCGCTGTCGGTCGCTGGGTGTGCAGCGCATGGTGGTGCTCGGTGTCTATCAACGTAACTGGCAGCGACTGTGGGACCTGACCCTCGAAAATCCCGCACTGCACGCGGCATTCGGGCTGCACCCGGTCTACATCGACGAACACCGACCCGAGCACCTGACGGAACTGGGTGACTGGCTGACGCGCTACAAGGGCCATCCTCAGCTTTGCGCAGTAGGCGAGATCGGGCTGGATTATTACATTGAAGGTCTGGACAAGGCGCGTCAGCAGCAGGTCTTCGAGGCGCAGTTACAACTGGCGGCTGAATTCGACCTGCCCGTCCTGCTGCATGTGAGGCGCAGCCACGCCGATGTGATCGCAACACTCAAGCGTCACAAGCTCAAGCGCAGCGGCGTCATTCATGCCTTCGCAGGCAGCCGGGAAGAGGCACGGGAATACATCAAACTGGGTTTCAAGCTGGGTCTGGGCGGCGCAGCGACCTGGCCTCAGGCATTACGCATGCACCGGGTCATTGCCGAACTGCCGCTGGACAGCGTAGTGCTTGAAACGGACTCGCCGGACATGGCGCCCGCCATGTTTCCCAATCAGCGCAACAGCCCCGAGCATTTGCCCAACATCTGCACCGCGCTGGCCGCGTTGATGAACGTCAGCCCGGAGCACCTGGCTCAGGCCAGTACGCGAAACGCGCACGACCTGTTCGGCTGGCCACGTTAAGGCCTCATCAGACCAGCAGCGTCCACAGTGCAAAACCTGCATACCACACGATGGCGGCACGGATCAGCAACTCCCAGAGCATATCGAGACTGCTGACACCTTCGGCACCCAATACCGGCGACGGAACCTCACTGGCCGCGCATCCGATACGCGTGATCAGTTGCGCCGCGCTGATATTCCAGTTGAGCAGTTCGTGAAGCATCAGGCGGCTGACCGCCACGAAATTACCCACCAGAGCGAAGCTGGCCGCCAGCAACCTGACCGGCACCCAGTCGAAAGCGTGACGCAATTGCGCGGCCCGCTCGACCAGTGCCGGAGTGGTACCGTGTTCGGCGGCAAGTGCCAGCAGGCGATAAGCCAGCGCCGCCACCGGGCCCAACAGGAAATACCAGAAGATGACCGCGAAGAAACTCTGATGAGCCTGCCAGAGCATGTAGCTCTGCACGCCCTGCAGCAGTTGCTGACTGTCATCGGCCTGCACGCCCATGTCCCGCTCGGCAACATGCACGGCCGCCTGAGCATCGCCGCGCCGGCAGGCATCACGAAACGGACCCAGGGCAGCAATAAGATCGCCACGCCCCAGGCTGTAGATCAGCACCAGCAGATGAATCGGCAGGGCCAGCCAGCCGTAGGCCACCGAACCCACGACAGTCAGCACCAGTTGCAGCACGACAACCGGCAACAGCACCAACAGGGCCAGGATCAGCCAGGGTCGCGACGCGGTTCGCGGCCCGGCTTCAAGTCGCGCCATCTGCTTCAGAAAAGGACCATCACGCTGCACACGCTGACGCAGCGCAGAAAACTTCTCCACCAGAACAGCCAGCAGTAACACCAGAAAACTCATTGCTCGTCCCTCACTTCAATCCTGCAAAGCCGCTTGAAATCTGCCCCAGTCAAAACAGGGCCCCGGATCGGTCTTGCGTCCCGGCGCTATGTCACTGTGGCCACAAATACGCTCAAGGGTGATGGCGGTAAAGGCCCGCTGCAACTGGCGTGTCAATTCGATCAACGCGGCGTACTGCGCATCGGTGAAAGGCTGGTCATCCGTCCCTTCAAGTTCGATGCCGATGGAGAAATCATTGCAGCCTTCACGGCCCTGAAAACTGGAAACACCTGCGTGCCACGCCCGATCAAGGCAAGAGACGAACTGAATGACGTCGCCATCACGTTCAATCAGAAAATGAGCCGAAACCGTCAGATGGGCAATGCCTTCGAAGTAAGGATGCTCGGTGGTGTCCAGCTGATTCTGGAAAAACGCCTGGACCTTACCGGTCTTGAATTGAGCAGGCGGCAGGCTGATATTGTGGATCACCAGCAACGAGATTTCGCCTTCGGGACGCGAATTGAAGTTGGGCGAAGGGCAGTGCTCAACACCCTGGCACCAGCCACTGGCGAAATCGAGCTGCATGGAAGCTCCTTGAGCAGACACATGAATGGCGCTCAGTATGCCCGCGATAAAAAAGGATGTGGGAATTGAACAGCCCTGTATGCCATAAGAAATGGCTGTTTGGCGTGAAGCTCGAACCCTACAGGACGACGGTAAGCCCGCCCGCAACGGGCTGGGTCGCAGGAATCAGGCGCCCTTGAGCTTGCGCAGGTTGCTGATCACGGACTCCAGCGCCCGGTCGAACAGCAGCGCATCGTCCAGAACGCGCACAGCGCCGCGACGAAACTCGACAGCAAGGCCCATGCGAGTCTTTTCCAGTACCTTCATGCCAGTACGGTTGACGAAGACATAACGCCCGCTCGGCTCGACGATTGCGGTCAGCTTGCAGCGCAGCTTGTGCTCTTCGTCTTCCTGGATCTCGACCCAGCACCCCACGCGCAACGTCTCCACCATGCGCAGACCGTCATCATCGGCGGGCAACTGGACGGCGGGCTCGGCCAGGCCTGCCTCCTCTGGCGCGATCAGAACGATTTCTTCCATGACTTCCATCATGGTCGGCCGTTCGGCGACCAACATGGAAGGCGGGTCGGTCTGGACGTCGGCGTCCTGCAAGCGGGAAAAATGCTGGAATGCCTGCACGTGCAGCGATTCCAGCTGGCTGAAGAATTCGCTGGTGGCGAACGGATCGAATGCAGCACTGCTCAGACCGTCGCGCAGTGCCTTGAGCAAGCCGGGCACCAGATCCAGCAATTGCTGACGCGCCTCAGGATCGTTGTGCAGCTCGACGCTCCAGACCAACTCATCCATGGTCGCCAGTCCGGCCTGCCATTCAGCCGAGCCGTCACCGTGCTTGAGGCAGGTCAGCAACAGCACCTTGCTCCAGGCTTCCTGAAGCAGGCGCACTACCGCCTCCGGCAGGGTCTTGCCCAGCAGACGCTGATTCAGCTCCTGCTGGACACGCTGACGCGCCAGTTCAGCTCGCGCCCGCCCCTCCTCGGCATCGCGGGTACGCTGCTCAAGCAGTTCGCTACGACGACGCTCGTCGCTGGTAAACGCGAGAAAATCCGCCAGCAACTCGGAGAAGATCGCCGGATCGTCGACAAAATCGTTGAGCAGGCGCTGGACGATATGTTCGACGCGCAGGTAGAGCGAATCGCGCTGGTAATCATCACGTCCACCCCAGCCAAGCGCCGCGGTGGCAATCTCGTTGAGCAGACGACGGGCAGGATGGCTGCCACGGCTGAAGAAGCTCTTGTCGAGCACCGCGACCTTGAGCATTGGAATCTGCAGGCGCCCAATCAAGGCACGCAGTGAGGGCGGCAGGTTGCGATCATCGAGGATGAACTCGAACAGCATCGCAATCAGGTTGATGACATCCTCGTCGCCCGAGCCCACGCTGCGGGATTTTCCGCTCCTGACACTGACCCGCGTCAGCAACTGCTCCAACTGGTTACGCAGATCGAACTCATCGGTGGTTTCCTGTGAAGGCACGTACTGCTGCAAATGGGAAAGCAGGCGCAACAGGTCCTTGCTGGAGATCGGTCTTACGTCATCATCGAGCTTGTGGCGTGGCGCGAGGCTGCCCCGCACCTGCAGCAGCAGCTCCTGGAGCGCCGAAAATACTTCCTGCACGCCCTTGTCGAGCTTGTCAGCGGCCTGCGCCAGAGCAGGATCGGAAAGTTCCGAGGCCATCGGCCTTGATGCCGGGCGATCAGAGGAGCGGCGTGCCGGCAGCGCTTTCATGTCGGGCAGGATACCCGTGGCAATCAGCAGCTGGTTGGCCTCGGCGTAGAGGTGATCAGTGTTGCTGAGCACGTAACGCTCGAACAGCTTGAGAATGATCAGCTTGACCTTGATCTCGACACCCAGATTGCGCGCGGCCTCAAGAAAAAGCCGACACAGGACCGCCGGGCCGACCGGATTGGTTTCGTCGGTGACCGGCTGAGTCAACAATGCATTGAGACGTGCCGTAAGCTGACCGAGCGCGAGACTGTCGCGGCTCATGACCTTGGCGACCATGGCATCGACCGCAACGGTCTTTTCCAGATCGTCGTTCTGAACCAGTGCCAGCTTGTCGAACGAAACCGCAGCAGGAAGGACAGGCTCGGTGATCCGGTACTGACCAAGAGAGAGGAAGGACTCGTAGAATTTGTCGAGAAAGCCGCGTTCTATGCTTTTACGCTTGAGACGAAGGTCGCGCATCGCTTCGAAAAAGATGCCCTGTTCGGTGTTGCTCCTGGCACGGTCGGCCATCTCGAAAAGTGTGTCGTCAGCATTGTCGAACAGCGCCTGCAGCGCTTCCTTGAGTTGCTGTGCGGCCTTGTCACGCACTTGCAGCAACACAACAGGCAGCCGGGCAAGAGGTGCATTGGCCCCCAGCGCAGATGACACCTTGCTCAACGGCACTACTTTTTCGTCGTTCGGCATTACACCCTCTACAGGAAACTACCTGAACCTCGCACAGACCTTGATCTGGAAAAAGATTCCAATGATCAGGCGCCACGTCAAAGCTCTGACGTCAAATACTGGTCGGATTATCTTTCAAAACATGTATTCAACGCCAGCAGTCTCTTTCGCACCCGAAAGGGCGGAGCACCTGAACCGCTATGCGTGGGTAGACCGCGTGTTTTGCGTTACATCGCAAAGCTTTTTACAAAACCGACCAACAGCATGTCTCGACAGGCAGACATCGCACCTGGCACGGGTGGGTTACACGAGAGCCGTGCCTTATACTCGTTCGACTTTGTGAGTGGAGCCCGCTATGCCGAATTTACGCCTTGCCGCCCTGACCGCCGAAATCGAAGCCAATGTGCGTCGCGCATTGCTTGAGGACGTCGGCAGCGGCGACATTACTGCCCAACTGATCCCGGCAGAGCGACTGGCCAAGGCCACGATCATCTCGCGCGATGCTGCCGTGATTGCAGGGACCGCCTGGGTTGATGCCGTCTTCCGTCAATTGGACCCTCGCGTCGCCGTGCATTGGCAGGTCAGCGACGGCGATCGTGTCAGCCCCGATCAGGCACTGTTTCACCTGGAAGGCCCGGCCCGCTCGCTGCTGACCGGCGAGCGCAGTGCGCTCAACTTTCTGCAACTGTTGTCAGGCGTGGCCACGCGGGCGCAGTACTTTGCAGACAGGGTTTCAGGCACTCAGGTCAAACTGCTCGATACGCGCAAGACCCTGCCCGGTCTGCGTCTGGCGCAGAAATATGCGGTCACCTGTGGCGGCTGCCATAACCACCGCATCGGCCTGTACGATGCGTTCCTGATCAAGGAAAACCACATCGCAGCCTGCGGTGGTATTGCACAGTCCGTCGAAGCCGCTCACAGGATTGCGCCCGGCAAGCCGGTGGAGGTCGAGGTGGAAAGCCTGGCCGAACTCAAGCAGGCGCTGGATGCCGGAGCGGACATCATCATGCTCGACGAACTGAGCCTGGATGACATGCGTGAAGCGGTCCGACTGAACGCAGGCCGCGCCAAGCTCGAAGCCAGCGGGGGGATCAACGAAGACACCCTGCAGGTCATCGCCGAGACCGGCGTGGATTACATTTCCATCGGCGCGATGACCAAAGACGTCAAAGCCGTGGATCTGTCGATGCGCTTGAGCATCTGACAGCCCGCCCGCGACTACGATTTTTCATCACTCATCAGGCTGGAAGGAGCAAACGCCTTGGAAGACTGGTATGTCATGAACGCGGGCAGGCAACTCGGCCCGCTGGATTCAGCGGCCGCGCGGCTCATCGCTCGCGAATCGCCAGGCGCCTGGTGCTGGAAACCAGGCATGGCGGACTGGAAGCCCATTTATCAAGTCGCAGAAGTGCGCGCCCTGAAGAAGGATGGCGTCACGCCGTTCCCCGACCCGACGCCGGACATGATTCAGCCAAAGCCTTCGGCGCTGCCTGCACAGGCAACGCCCTCCACCGTTTCGGCACCACCACAGAGCGGAGCGCCGCTGAAGCGTCCGTCCTTCACACCCGATCCGAATGCCTCGGGTGGTTACGGCTCGGGCAGCACGACCGATGGCGTAGACTTCAAGCTGTTCGGCACGGAAACCCAGTTCGTCGAACTGGAACTAGATCGCGGTGAAAGCGCAGTCGCCGAGGCCGGGGCATTGATGTACAAAACCTGTGATGTGCAGATGGAAACCATCTTCGGCGACGGCAGCAATCAGTCATCGGGGCTGCTGGGCTCGCTGTTCGGCGCAGGCAAACGCATGCTGACCGGCGAAAGTCTGTTCACTACCGTCTTCTCGCAACAGGGCTCCGGCAAAGGTCGCGTCGCATTCGCGGCCCCCTACCCCGGCACCATTCTGCCGCTGAATCTGAGCGACTTCGGCGGCAAGCTGATCTGCCAGAAAGACAGCTTTCTGGCCGGTGCCAAAGGCGTCTCCATTGGCATCCAGTTCCAGAAGAAAATCCTCACCGGCCTGTTTGGCGGCGAAGGCTTCGTGCTGCAAAAGCTTGAAGGCGACGGCTGGGTATTCGTGCACATGGGCGGCACCGTGCGCAAGATCGAACTGGCTGCCGGCGAAGGACTGGATGTAGACACTGGCTGTCTGGCGGCCATGACTCAAACGGTCGATTACGACATCCGCATGGTGGGCGGCGGCATCAAATCGATGCTGTTCGGCGGCGAAGGCATGTTCTTCGCCAGACTCACCGGCCCCGGCACCGTGTGGCTGCAAAGCCTGCCTTTCTCGCGCCTGGCCGGGCGCATGCTGGCAGCCGGACCTGCGGGCGTGGGCAGAAGCGAACGCTAACCTCGAACATGTCACCCAGGGCGCATGGGCGCCCTCATCGCCAAGGAAGAAACATGCTTATCTCTCAAGGTCAACGCATCCCTCTTTCGACACTGATTCAAGACACTGACCTTACGCTGTCCATCGACATCAAGTCGGCACATGTCATCGACTATGTCTGTTTCGGCGTCGATGCCAACGGCAAGCTGTCGGATGACCGCTACATGATCTTCTTCAATCAGCCGGCCAGCCCCTGCAACAGCGTCAAGCAAGTAAATGGCGGCGACTTCCAGCTCGCACTGTCCGACCTGCCCGCCTCCATCGACCGCCTGGTGTTTACCGCATCGATTGATGGCGCTGGCGCCATGAGCGACATTCAGGCCAGTCAGTTCAGCATCAGGAAAAACGGCATTGAGGTCGCACGTTGCGAATTCTCCGGCGCGACCTTCGCCGCCGAGAAGGCGATCATGGTCGCGGACATCTATCGCAAGAACGGGGAGTGGCGCATCGCTTCGAACCTGCAGGGCTACAACGCCGGGCTCGACGCGCTGGTGGTGCATTTCGGTGGTGAGGTCGCTGAGGCTCCCGCGCCTGCACCCGTTGCACCCGCGAAAATCTCCCTGGAAAAGAAGATCGCCGCTGCAGCACCTCAACTGGTGAGCCTTGCCAAGAAAGCGCAGGTCAGCCTGGAAAAAGCCAACCTGACCGACACCAGGGCGCGGGTCGGCCTGGTGCTGGATGCATCGGGCTCCATGAACCCTCAATACACCCGTGGACACGTACAGGAAGTGGTGGATCGGCTGATTCCTCTTGCCGTGCACTTCGATGACGACGGCGCGCTGGACTGCTGGGCGTTCGGTGCCAAACCCCAGCAACTGTCGGCCGTCACGCTGGCCAACTTCAAGGACTTCATCAAGAACGATCACGGCGGTTGGAAGAACTGGGAGTTGGGCGCTCGCGTCAACGACGAGCCCAAGGCGATGCGCAAGGTCATCGACTACTACAAGCAGTCAGGTGACAGGACACCGATTTATATTCTATTCATCAGTGACGGTGGCGTGCATCAGGATCGCGAGATCAGCAAACTGATGGTCGAAGCCGCCAGACTGCCGATCTTCTGGCAGTTCGTGGGCCTTGGTGGACGCGGTTACGGGATTCTGGAAAAGCTGGACGACATGGACGGTCGAGTGGTCGACAACTGCAACTTCTTCGCCTTGGACCGACTGGACGAAGTGCCGGAAGAAAAGCTGTATGACTTGCTGATGGAAGAATTCCCGGACTGGCTCAAGGCAGCCAAGGGCGCGGGGATTCTGTAACACCTGATAGAACGCCAATAAAAAACCCCCGCCATCGCTGGCGGGTTTTTTTTATTGGGCGATGTTCGGGATTAGCCGATCGACACGCCGTGTGCTTCTGCCAGCGACTTGAGACCGCCTGCGAAGCCTTGGCCGATGGCCTTGAACTTGAACTCTTCACCGTTGCGATACAGTTCGCCGAAGATCATCGCCGTTTCGGTCGACGCGTCTTCCGACAGGTCGTAGCGAGCGATTTCCTTGCCATCAGCCTTGTTCAGAACGCGGATGTAAGCGTTCTGGACCTGACCGAAGTTCTGCTTGCGCTCGTCGGCCGAGTGAATCGTCACTGCGAACACCAGCTTCTTGACGGTGGCCGCCAGGCCACCCAGCTTGACCACAGCAGACTCGTCGTCGCCTTCGCCAGCGCCGGAGCGGTTATCGCCCAAGTGCTCGACAGAACCGTCGGCAGACTTCTTGTTGTTGTAGAAAATGAAGCCGGTTTCGTCCAGAACCTTACCGTTTTCACCGACGATGAAAATGGAAGCGTCCAGGTCGAACTCGGTACCGTCGGTAACGCGCGGATCCCAGCCCAGACCCACGGTCACTTCCGTCAGACCAGGCGCTTCCTTGGACAGGGAAACGTTACCGCCTTTACTCAGACTTACAGCCATGTGCTTGATCCTTTTCTAAAAGAATGGGGGACGAATCAGAAGTTCATGCCATACGAATTGGCGACGGCCTTGAGGCCACCTGCGTAGCCTTGGCCAATCGCACGGAATTTCCACTCGCCAGCGTTGCGGTAGAGCTCGGCGAAGACCATTGCCGTCTCGGTCGAAGCATCTTCTGCCAGGTCGTAGCGAACGACTTCGGCAGAGCTCTTTTCATTCACCACGCGGATGAACGAACCGCCTACCTGACCGAAGTTCTGCTTGCGGGCATCGGCTTCATGAATGGTCACGACAAACACGATTTTATCGACATCGGCAGGTACACGTGCCAGATCGACCTTGACCACTTCGTCATCGCCGTCGCCGGCGCCAGTGCGGTTGTCACCGGTGTGCTCGACTGAACCGTCGGCGCTTTTGAGCTGGTTGTAGAAAATGAAGTCAGCTTCACTGCGGACCTTGCCATTGGCGCCCAACAGGAATGCGCTGGCGTCCAGGTCAAAGTCCTGGCCATCAGTGGCACGCGGATCCCAGCCCAGACCAATGAGAACGTTGGTCAGGGTAGGGTCGGTTTTCGACAGCGAAAGGTTGCCACCTTTTTGCAGAGTCAAAGCCATGATTTGGTTATCTCCTATATCCAGTGTTTTTACGCTTTTTCTTCAGCCGGCTCTTCTTTACCCGGGAAAAGCAGGCTGGCGACGATACCGATTACCAGAACAACCACTACCACCAGCAGACTGGTATTGGCGCTGATCTCGTAACCGTGATGGAAAATGTGGTTTGTCGCGTTCAGGCCCAACTTGATGGCGATAAAGAACAGCAGTGCGATGACTGCCTTTTCCAGATGCACCAGGTAACGCTTGAGGGCTTCCAGTACGAAGTACAGGGTACGCAGACCAAGAATCGCGAACAGCATCGCCGAGAACACGATCAGAGGCTCACGGCTGACGGCGATGATGGCCGGCACGGAGTCGAACGCGAACAGTACGTCGGAGATTTCAGCCACGACCAGACACAGGAACAACGGCGTTGCGAACAGAGCACCCTTGGCAGCCAGGGTAATACCGGCGTTCTCAGGCTTCTTGACCTCCTCTTCCAACACCGAGCGGCGGACGAAGAAATTGCTGCCGTGCAGCTTTGGCCATACCGGGAACAGCTTCTTGGCGAAGCGATAAGCCATGTGCTGGGAGTAGTCGATTTCTTCGTCGTCGTCATCACCGGCACGCAGCATCATGATGGCCGTCCAGGCAACGATGATTGCGAACACCACTTCGACCCACGGGCCCAGAGCCAGCAGGCCGGTACCAATGGCGACGAAAATGCCGCGGAAGACGATGGCACCGATGATGCCCCAGTACAGAACGCGGTGGCGCAGGCCGTCCGGGATCTTGAACCAGGTGAACAAGGCCATGAACACGAACAGGTTGTCGACGCTCAGTACTTTTTCCAGCGCATAGCCGGTAACGAACAGCGTGGCAACTTCAGAGCCGTGCTGAACATACAGAAAACCGGCAAACGCCAGCGAAATGGCGACCCAGAAGATCGACCAGGCGGAGGCCTGAGCGAGCGTGATCGGCTTGTTCCCGCGGTGGGAAAACATGTCGATGGCCATGGCCGTAATGGCCAGGCCAATGAATACGGCCATCGTGAGTGGAGGGAAGCCTAGAGAGGTGCTTTCCATTTAACTGCGTTCCTTAGGGTAAAAAATTACAGGTCGAAATCGGACGGGGTCAGGCCAAGCTCACGACAGATCGTGCGGCAGACTTCCCGCTCTTTCTCGTCGAAGCTGCCATCTGCACCACCAATGGCACAGCAGACACGCACCAGCAAACGGGAGGCATCTTCTTTCTTTTTGATCTTGCCGATGGTTTTCAACGCTTCGGCGCGACCAATCTCAAAGTCGAATTCGAACTTGGAGCACGCTTCCTGGAAGCCCTGGATGACGTCCTTCATGTCGAAAACTTTCAGTTCCTGAGAGTTCTGGATGAAGCCCGCCATCTTCTGCTTTTCGCTGGAACTGATATCGCCATCGGCGGCAGATACCAGAGCGCAACCGGAAACCACGGCATCCATGAATTCACGGTTCTTGAATTTCGAGACTTCGGTAGCCAGTTTTTCACGAGCCGCTGTTGCGTTAGTTTTCAACCAGTCCAGCATGTCCATCTCCTGTGAAGCGGCACGGCCAGCTTCAGAAATATCAAAATGTTGTTTACTTGGAACCGGCAGCCCAGCGCATGCCCCAGCCGTAGGCTTTGTCCATGTTGCTGTGCCCGTTGTGGAAATCCACACGACGCGTCACCTTGACGGCACCGTTGTCATTTTCCAGCAAGGCAATTGCACACATGCCCTGACGACCACCTTCTTCATTGAGGCGAACCTCGATGGGCGGCTGGCCCGGGGCATGGATAGTGACAACTCCGTCGGTCTCTTTCCAGTTTGGCGCGCCTTCATAGATGAATGCGTAAACCAGAATCCGCCGAATCCTGCTCCAGTGGGCACCGTTGATGTGCAACCACTCGCCATCGCTGACAGAGCCGGTGCGGTCGTCGCCCATCAATTTGATGAACGGCTCGGTGTTGAGCGAGCCGAACGAATTGCCCAGCGCCTGAACGGCACCTTTGAGCCCGTCCTGCAATTCGAACAGGCAGCCTACATCAAGGTCGATGGCATTGCTCTTCTTCATCGAGAAGAAGCCGCTGCTCTTGGCTTCGCTACGACGGTTCCAGTTCAGGTTGACGCGGATCTCGCCAAACCCTGCACTGGTCTTTTCCAGACTCACCGAGGCGCGCGTCTTGTCCAGCGTGATCTTGCTCAGGCTCACAGTGGATTTGACTGGAGGCGGCGGTGCAGGTGCAGGTGCAGGTGCAGGTGCAGGTGCAGGTGCAGGTGCAGGTGCAGGTGCAGGCTGATCCTGAGGGGCTGCGACGTCAACGCCAAAGTTCTTTGCCAGCGGCTCAAGACCGCCTGCAAAACCCTGCGCCACGCAACGAAATTTCCAGGCACCCTGCCGCAGGTAGAACTCGCCAAGAATCAGCGCAGTTTCTTTCATGCCGCTGGTGGGAATGTCGGCTTCGATACCGCCAGTGATGGTCAATGCCAGACGCGAGACGCTGTCGAAGCGGGCCTTGTTCTCATAAATGGTCGCGGTCAGGGCGACTTTCTCGATGACCGCGTCCAGACGGCTGGGGTCAAGGGTGAACACGGCACGGCCAGCCGACGTTTCCGTCAATTGGACCGCACCACCGTTCACGCTTTTCTGGCCGTAAAAGCACATGTCCTGATCACCACGGACCTTGCCTGAGCCGGTCAGCAGAAAGGCGGACACGTCGATGTCCGCGCCCGCCAGAGGGGAGTAGCTGACGTCAACCGTCAAAGGCCCGGCAGCTACTGGCGCATTGGCGCCTGGGACAAGTTGGGTCATGCGCGTACGGCTCCGATGGCCAGATCGACCAGGTCATCGGCGGTACGGCCATTGGTCACCTGCCCCACGGCAGTAAAGTCCCAGCCGCTCGGTGTACGCGACAGATAGGACATCACGACACCGGTGTGCTGACCTTTTTCGGACAGGTCGAAGCGGCCCAGTTCATTACGCGAGCCCAGATCGACGATGCGGCAATAAGCGTTCGCAACTTTCTCGAAGTTCTGTCCAGTGAAGGAGTTGACCGTGAAGACCAGATATTTCACGGTGGCAGGCAGTTTCTCAAGGTCGACACTGATGGTTTCGTCATCGCCCGCGCCTTCGCCGGTACGGTTGTCGCCAGAGTGCTGAATGGCACCATCACGCGATTGCAGTTGACGGAACCACACCAGGTCCAGTGGCTTCCTGTCAGCGTCGAGCATGATGCAGGAAGCGTCCAGATCGATGTCGCCACCGCCGCCGCCCAACAGTTTGCCGAAGAATCCACTTGCCTTTTCCGGGTCCCATCCCAGGCCCATGCTGACTTTCTTGAGGCCTGTACCAGCGGTTTTCTCAAGCGAGATCGTCTGGTTTTTCGCCAAAGTGAGTGCCATTTTTCGCTCCATGTGGACTACGGAAATCGGATAAAAGTGTTACAGCCTTACCGTGTTGGCCCATCTTTGCCATCTGGATTGTGTAACTTGGCGTTAATGGGACCTTTGTAACGCCCTTTTCGCCACGTCGGATGGAAGTGACGCCAGTGTGCATCCTGCGCTGCAGCGAGCAATTCGTGATCACCTCGCGTATCGCCCCAGGCGCGCAGGCGGAATTTGTTGAGCGGTCCGTAAACACTTTCCAGTCGCGCAACCTTGGAGTCGCAGCGGCAATTGCTGCCTTCGATCAAGCCGGTGAGTTTGCCGTCGATCACTTCAAGATTGGTTCCGATCAGCTCTACTTTCAGCCGATCGGCGAACGGTTGCAGGACCATAGCAGGCGAAGCTGAACAAAGCGTGACAATGGCACCCTTCTCCAGTTCGGCCGCAATCGACTCCAGAGCCGCAGGACGCATCAGGCGTTTCCAGTAGAGTTCGCAGAAGGCCTCGGCTTTCTGCTGAAGCCATTGCGCGTCGACGCCGGTCAGAAAAGCCTTGATCAGACGGCCCTTGAGCTCGTCGCGCGTCACGCGTTTGGTCAGGTAACCGATGCTGGGCAATACCAGTCTGGCCATGCGCACGGAAAAGGCGCGCTGCCCAAAAGCGAATTTGAGAAAAGGAACGAAGCTGTCGTGTCGGGTAATGGTCCCGTCGAAGTCGAACACCGCCAGCAGGCGCTGTTCCACTTCGACTTCAAGGTCAGGTTCTATCATCTAGCTAACTGCCTCAGCGAGTCGAATGCTGGCATCCATGATCGAAGCGGGTGCGGGTAACACTCCATGCCATTTGGCGCGCTCCATGATGTGGGTTGCCCATTTGTAATGGGTCGCCGGTTCACACATCGCGTCGTTGTACTTGAACACGGCCGGCGCAACAGAGTTCAAAATCATCCGGGCCGAATTCATGTCTTCCAGGCTGACGCGAAGTGCATTCTGAATGATATTGACCTGCGATGGGTGGATTGCGGTCTTGCCGACCAGACCATTGGCAATATCCAGGGTCAATTCCTGCTGCAGGATATCCGGCGTGGCCAGTTGCTCAAACACGGGAGCCGTGAGCGCAAACCCTTGCGAGCCCATCACACCGGCCAGCATCGGAATGACATACCCCATCGGTGTTCCGTACAACGTCATTGCCGGGTTGCGGCGCAGCCCCAGGCAGCCCATCAGGTCGTTGCCGCCAATGCGCAAGGCAATGATCCGCTCGTCCAGATTGGCTTTCAGCGCCTGACCCAGTTCGACCATCGCCGTCGGGTTGAACACCTCCGGCGTCTCCAGGGTCGGCATCAGGGCCAGCGCCGGGTTGGTCACAGCCTGCTCCCAGCTACTCAAGGTTTTCAACGAGAGCTTGGGTACGACAAAGCCGTCGACATGAACCATTAATGGCCAGTCATTGAGAATGCGCGCCATCGCTGCATCGCGGGGACGAACGAACAGCAAGGGACCATTGGCCGGACGGCCGCCGCGATCCTGAATGCGGGTCAGTACCTGCCGGAGGTTGACCAGCGCAGTCTCGATGTCAATCAGCGCAACGGCGTCCTCCAGACAAACGACCAGCGAGCGAAGCTCGGGCAGCTTTTCAGCGAACACCACATCCAGAATGTCGTCGCGGGTAGCGGGCATGTACAACGTTGCCCCCAGTGCATAAGGCGAGAATAAGGCCATTAGCTCAGACTCCGGATGATGGTTACCGCCCTGTAGGGCCCAAGGGCACTGCCGACCTGCTCGACAGGAATGCCCGCTTTCTCGGTCAGGTGCATGAGCAATTGCACGTCGCTGTCGGAGGTGTTGCGAACCAGCACGTGGTCCGGCACACGGCGCATGACCGCACGCGTCGCTTCGGCAATGCCCGGTTTCACGCGATTCAGATTGCTGACTTCAAAACGTTCGGCCAGACGCTGGACCACCTCGGACGCTGCCGCCTTGAGTTCGAACTGCTGCTCGGGCGTCCATGGTGTCACCGAGACAGTAGCACTCAGGTTCCGCCGATGGTTCTCGATCTCTTCGATGAACGACCGGGTGACGTCATGAGCCTGCAAGTGATCGTAGACCACGCAGCCATGCAGCCCACCCTCGGCAGGCCAGATCGAGCGCGACACCAGTCCGGAAACGGTAGCGCCCAGAATGCCGGACGGGATCACCCAGTCTTCACAGGACGCCGCCAGCCAGGCGCTGCCGCAAGGATCGGCCAGCACGACAAGCCGCGGCTGGTCGGGAAACCGGGCATCCCCCGCCAGACTGCGCTTGATTTCGCCCGAGATCGCGCCCTTGCCGGTCCAGCCATCGACGAAGACGATGTTCTGAGCACCATGAGCCTTGATGATGGCCTCGAGTGCCACTTCGTCGATTCCACGGTCGCGAATGATACTGATGCCGTAGTGATGCGCTTCACGCCCCAGATCAATCAAGGCACGACGCAGCAGCACGCCGAGCGGCAGGCCTGCTCGCACGAACGACACCAGAACGATCTCCGGTTCCGGGCATTCGAGGTCCAGCGCCTGCGCCAGAGATTGAACGTCTGCGGCCATACGGGCGCCATTCTGCGAAAGCGTGCGCTGGAACAAGGCCTGATGCGCTGCGCTCGGGGCCGCTTCCTCGCTGATCATTTCCGAGTAATGCTTTTGCTGCGTCTGGATCAGACGCTCCTTTTCCTGCACATCCGTGGTCTGCATCTCGACACAACGCAGCAGGAAATGCACATCGCCTTCCAGATAACTGCCGCTCCCCACGGTATCCAGCCCGTGAACCGGATTACTCATGCGCAGCCCCGACAAACATTCTGGCCAACTGACTGCGCGCGGGCGTCGCCCACCAGTGGCACTCGTCCATGAAACCCAGGTCGGTAATGCTGTCGCCAAAACCGAGCACCGGACGTTCGCCATTTATTGCCTTGTCGCGACGCAGCCATTCCTGAACGGCATAGCGCTTGGCCAGACCGTTGGGCAGAAACGCAAGATTGTTGCCATTGCCATGGACATGCATGTCGTCAAGCAAGCCGCGCGCCTGCACCTCAGCCAGCACTCGGGTAAGGATGCTGTCGTCGTTTTCATTGTGCTTGGTGACCACGTAATGAAACAGTCGGGCTTCCTCGACGACCCAGCCGCGCAGTGACACACCCATGTCCTGACCAATGGCCAGCGTAGCGGCCGACAATTCATGGAGACGCGATTGATAAGCCGCGAGCGTCTGCTTCATCTGCTCGTTCCAGTCCTTATCGACGCGCCCCACCACGTCGAGCATGACGCCGCCGTGCGAGCAGATGGCGCCCGCAGTGAACGGCAGCTTGACCCGACTGAAGGCCTCGACACTGCGGGCGGTGACCGGCACGACATCGGAGTGCGCCAGCAACCAGTGAGAGAACGACTTCTGCACGTTGGTCATATAGCCGTTGGCATGACCGCTGATGTCGAGCGTGGCGACATGTTTTTCAATATCGGCGGGGGTTTTGCGAGCGGTCTGAAACAAGGTGTCGTCCAGATCGACGAAGATCAACGGGCGGACATCATTCATCGCAGATCACCTCGGCATTCAACGCTTGAATCAGTTCGGCAGGCACGGCCTGGCTCGGCGTTTCGGTACAGATCAGCACCCGGTCGAACTGCCCGGGGCGCACGTTGTAAAGAAAGTTGGGAATGCCCAGCCCGTAGTTGTCGGAGAACGACAGCGCGTGATCGATGGCATGCCCCAGCGCAATCGGCGAACGGCTGGTCGAACTGAAATGCACATCGGCACCGGCTTTTTCCAGGCGCTCGGCCAACAGGAACGGACGCCAGACGAACTCGCTGGTGCCCACCACCAGAACCCGCTCGCCTTTGGCAACCTGAATGTCCGGGGCCAGCGTGTCGTTCACCGACAGCACGCCCAATCGCCCCCAGTCATTGGCCGTCACCAGCGGCCAGTCACCCATGGCGACGGTGCCGACTTCAGGCATGTCAGGCATGGGGGCGCTCAGGTCTTCATCGAACGAGTAGGACCCCTGCAACAGCGAGACCTGCTCGGCCAATGCGCCCATCGACGTGCTGACCGCACCTGCCGACCAATCGGTCAGCACGCAGGTCACGACGCGTTCGAGCTTGTCGAGCCCGGCATCGACCAGCGCGCGGTGAAGGTTGATAAACGTCTTGCCGGTGGATGCCTCGTCATCGACCAGCACCAGCGAACGGGCATTGAGCATCATGTCGCGCAGCGCAGGGTCGGTCGGCAGATGGATCAGGTGAGCACTGGCGTGGCTGTGTTCTTCTTCGAAGCGCGCAAACAGGTCAGTGCCTGTCGGGTGACGCGTACTGACCAGATACAACGCATCCGGACGCGTGGCGCTGTAAGCACGATGCACGCCGGCCCCCAGACCGACAGCAGTCTCCGCCATGCCGATGACCAGCACCGGGCCGGGAAGATCGGCAGGAATCTTGTGCGCGAGATCCTGAAAGCTTTTGAGCATCAGACTCGGACGAACTGGTATGTGCCGCCCCAGCACGCGCGAAACGAACAGAAACGCACGCTTGGGGTTACGCCGTTCAGCGAAGCCGAACAGTGAATCCGGGGCAATCGTGGACGCATTGACGCTCACATTAAGGGAGCCCCGAAGCAGATCAGCACGAAGCCTGACGGGTGTGGAAGAAGCTGCGCTGCTGTCCATCGATAATTCCTGATTAACGGGGTCGCAACCCCTGGCGCCTGCAGATCGAAACGTCTCCTCAAGAGACATTCCAACGTCAGTCGCGTGAGGCTTCGACGAGCCACAGCGACGACTGGGCAGCACGCGTGATTTCTGTAGTGGTGTAAGTCCTTTCCGATCTGGCATGCGGCGCATCGATGCGGCACGCCTGCAAAAAGGACAGAAGCAGAGCGGACTTCACCGCGAAGTTCATGTTTTGCCCGTCCGGCACCGTGGACGTCACCATCCCGATGACCGCCCCGCCGCTGTCAAACAAAGGACTGCCGCTGGAGCCCGGTTGAATGGGCGCCGTGAACTGGAACAGGCTGGCGTCGCTGTGCAGGCCAAAAAGCCCGGATATACCGCCCTGCGTCACCTGCAAACCGCCGCCGGAAATAGAGGCCAGTGGATAACCCAGCACCACGACGTTATCACCTGGCTCGCAGCCAGGGCCGTCGCGAAACGTAACCGCAGATAACGGTGAGGCTCCCTGCACGCGCAGCAGCGCGATGTCATTACGACGATCAATCACCACAGGCTCGGCCTTGTAACGGCCTTCCAGCGAGTTGATATGGAAGACGTTCATGTCTTCGATAACGTGTGCACAGGTCATCACGTGCGCAGGCCCTACAACGAACGCCGTTCCGGTCGCCGACTGATGGTGCGAGCCGCCGCCGTTCGGAGCGCCCGCCGGACGCCGTGGATGACGATCATCGACTTCCAGACCTATCTTGCGCCCGAAAGCAGACAGGCCGTACGCCGAGCCTTCGATCAACGCCCGGAATTTCCATTGTTCGTTGCGCTTGTAAAACTCGCCGATGATGATCGCCGCTTCGCCGTTGTCCCGCAGGTCAACCCGATGCTCGATATCGTTATCCACCTGCAGATGCAGGCTGCCGATCTCGCGAATCGGCCCCGTGGCCGAGAACACATACACCATCAGCAGCACCCGGTCACTGCCAGCCGGGAGGCGATCCAGCTTCAGCGTACAGCCCACATTCTGCGGGCCGCCGCTCCATTCCATCCAGCTCTGTTCCTGATGCAGCAGCGCCGGATCACCCATGGGCTGACGCTTTTCATCGACAGCGAGCAGAGCGACTGCTGCGTATTCGCCAAAAATCGAAGATCGGCCACTCTCCAGATTCCAGGTGCAAAGGGGGTTTGCCAAAGCGGTATTTGCACCGGGTGCCAGAACCTTCATGCCCGATCCTCCCTGATAAGAGCGATTAGTAATAGCAAAAATCTATTGTGCGGATCATACAGTGGCCCGCACAGCAACGGTGATGGCCTTGACCCGAATATCGTCGAGCCAATGTGTTTCCGGTTCTTTCAAGCCCAGACGCCGTGTGGCGAAAATGCCCGGCAGATTGATGCCGGTTTCGCGTGTATAGCCAATACCGCCCGAGTAGCGCGGATTGATCTCCAGCAAACGCGGCTTGCCGTCCGCATCGTCGCGGGTCTGGACGTTGATCAGTCCATCACAGGCAAAATACTCTGCGGCGCGGACCGCCAGACGGACCGCCTCGCTGTCGCGCTCGAAGGTCTGGTTCAGGCCCAGCTTGCGCCGCCCGACAAACGCCACTGCCTTGCCCTGCTCGCAGACCATGTCCACCGAACACTCGCTGCCGGGCATGTACGGCATCAGCAACATTGGTGGACGGTCTTCGGACTGGCGATAAGCGTTCAGGTACGCGCTGAAGGTCGTCTCGCGCGAATCGGGATTGGCGAAGCAGCGAAAGTCGTCGACACCCTCCTTGAAACGCCAGAAGCCCTGACCATAAATCCCGACCGTAGGCTTGATACAGACCTCGCCCGAACCGGACAACGCGTCATAGGCATCCTGTAATTCCCGAGCATTGCTTGCCAGGATGCCTGGAATGCAGGCCAGACCGGCCGATTCGGCCGCAGCCGTGAAACGGTTCTTGTCGTCCACATCCTGAAAGGTCTTCAGTGACGTTCCGCCGGTGACGAGGTCCAAGCCTTCAGCGACAAAGCGCCCACGCTGCTCTTCGTAACGGCTGCCGACGCGTCCGGCCACGATCACCTTGACGCCGAGCGTCCGGGCCGTCTCGATGACCCAATCGATGCGCTCATCGTTATCGGCCGGTTCCTGCAGAGCCACATCGGCCTGCCCGGTAATCTCCGACCGCAACTGGCGATGGGATGCGACAATCTGCACCGAGGCGGGCAAGGCATCGCGAGCGCCCATGATCACTTCACGCTGGCTGGACTGCCCTTCAAGGAACCAAATCATGTAAATCTCCGGAAGACAGGTCCGCCTCAAACGGCCTTGTCGAATTTTGTAATAACTGTTTTGCTTCGAAATGTTCGGATTAAGGCAAAGTCACGCAATTTTAAACAGAGGACGCTGGTATGAAGTGGCTTAAAAGGTCGATTTGGCTTGTGGTATTCGTAGCATTCGGGATCGGTGCATTAAGCCTCTATTATGTCCTGCCGCGCCATGATGTCGTGATGATCACCGGCGTAGAAGTCAAAAGAATGGACGCCGACGGCGTCATCAACGCCGAAAACCCGGCCGACGGCCCGACCCGCGACGTGTACTTCATCAACACCGAGCACCCGGATAACAAAAACGTTGTGGTCTACCGCAACGAAGACACCGGCTGGAGCTTCCCGTGGTACTTCAAGTTCGACTCCGCCGACATCCAGGCCAAGGCCCAGGGCTATTCGCGTGACGCCCAGCAACTGGCGCTCATCCGCTATTACGGCTGGCGCATCCAGATCCTCTCGATGTTTCCCAACGTGACCCAGGTCGAAGCGGTCAGCACCCGTGACGAACCGTTCCCGGTGTTCAACGCGATCTTCTTTGGCGTGCTGATTGTGCTGCTGGTGATGATCGTCGTCGTAATCCGCCGCCGCTTCCGCAGACCGCCGCAGCCGCGGGTGGATCAAGTGGTGAGGTAAAGCAGAGGCTTGCCCTGAAACAAAAAAATCCCGATCAGTGATGATCGGGATTTTTAGTTTCTGGTGCCGAAAACAGGAATCGAACCTGCGACCTTCGCGTTACGAGTGCGCTGCTCTACCGGGCTGAGCTATTTCGGCTTAGGGGAAGGTTAGTAGACTAGCATCGGGCAGCAACCGACTAAGACGCTTGACCAGTGCGGCAGCAGCTCCGCGCTTGTCTGAAACAAAAAACCCGATCATTTCTGACCGAGTTTTGTTATTTCATGTCAACCAGGGCAAAACGGTGATTACTTTCAAGCAGCCCTAACTTTTCAGCAGAAACAGACTCGAGCCGTAATCGGGACTTCACACTATTAACGTTTATCGGCAGCTGGACGGTAGATGCTTGGCGAGACCTGCAGTTCTTGCGCAAGTCCAAGTGATTTGATCGTTTACTGATGCCTGCGCTGGCGTCAGAGTAAATGCAGGTTGTACTGCGGCACCGGTTTCTTTGGTCGTGACAGTGATGACACCACCTGCGCCAATTGCTACTGCTGCGACATAAGCGTTGGTTCCAGCGACTGCGTTGAAGACATAACCAGTGTTAACGGCGGTCACGTTAGCCACGCCACCAACGCTGGCTGCCGTTTCAGCAACTGCAAGCTTTGCAGATCCAGCTTGTGCCAAACCTTCAGTCACCTTACTTCTGATGGCATAGTCCTGATAGGCGGGCAGTGCCACAGCGGCCAAAATGCCAATAATCGCAACGACGATCATCAATTCGATCAGCGTAAAACCTTTTTGTGCTTTCATTACTACTTCTCCGAGGCGTCAATTATGTGGTGCCTTAAGACCATGACAGCACAGGTCGTGCCAACATCGCCGTATTGTTTTTCCGACTCGAAACGCTTCTATAAGCGACATGTGCACCCCAGAAATCAGCAGAAACTGACAATTTTTGTCACATGCCATCATCCCATTTGGCAGCACTCTCTGACTGCGCTATAAACCTCACACTGTCTGCGTCTGGTGGTTTTATGAGTGATGTCGTTGTCCTAACCGGCCTGGCCAAGCAATTGGTCGTCGCCGAGCTTCTTTCCGAAAAAGCCGCCCAACAGGCATTCCAACAGGCGCGACGCGACAAGATTTCGCTGGTCAGCTACCTGGTACAGAACAAACTGGTCAAGAGTCTGACTCTCGCAGAAATGGCCTCCGAGCAGTTCGGTGTGCCCTTCATGGACCTCTCCAGCCTTGATAAAGAAAGCCAGCCTAAGGGTTTGGTAAGCGAAAAGCTCGCTCGCCAGCATCACGCGTTGCCGTTATGGCGTCGCGGCAATCGACTCTTTATTGGCATCTCGGACCCGACCAACCATCAGGCTGTGACCGATATTCAGTTCAGCACTGGCCTGAACACTGAAGCTATTCTGGTCGAAGACGACAAACTCAGTGTTGCCATCGACAGATTCTTCGACAGCGACAGTGGCTTGGGCTCACTGGCAGACATCGACCTGGAACTGGATATAGATCCGGGTGAAAACGCCAAAGAAACGTCCATTACCAGCCGCGACGACGCTGATGATGCTCCAGTCGTACGATTCGTCAATAAAATGCTGCTGGACGCAATCCGACTGGGTTCATCCGACCTGCACTTCGAACCTTACGAAAAGGTGTTCCGCGTACGTTTCCGTACTGACGGAATTTTGCACGAAGCTGCCCGGCCGCCGATCAATCTGGCCAACCGTATTGCAGCACGCCTGAAGGTCATGGCCAGCCTGGATATTTCGGAGCGTCGCAAGCCTCAGGACGGCCGGGTCAAGTTGCGCGTGTCCAAGACCAAGTCCATCGACTTCCGTATGAACACGCTCCCAACCCTGTGGGGCGAGAAGATCGTGATGCGGATCCTCGACCCGACCAGCGCCCAGATGGGCATTGATGCTCTGGGCTACGAGCCGGATCAGAAAGAGCTGTATCTGGAAGCGCTGAAGCAGCCGCAGGGCATGATCCTGGTGACCGGTCCGACGGGCTCGGGCAAAACCGTTTCGCTGTACACGGGCCTTAATATTCTCAACACGGTGGATATCAATATTTCAACCGCCGAAGACCCGGTGGAGATCAATCTCGAAGGCGTTAATCAGGTTAACGTCAACCCACGCCAAGGCATGGACTTCTCCCAGGCGTTGCGCGCGTTTCTGCGTCAGGATCCGGATGTGATCATGGTTGGTGAGATTCGCGACCTGGAAACAGCCGAGATCGCGATCAAGGCGTCTCAAACCGGTCACATGGTGTTGTCGACGCTGCACACCAACAGCGCGGCGGAGACCCTGACCCGCTTGCACCACATGGGCGTTGCGGCGTTCAACATCGCCACAGCGATCAATCTGATTATTGCCCAACGACTGGCGCGCAAGCTGTGCAGCCATTGCAAGAAAGAGGTCGATGTGCCCCATGAAACGCTGATCAAGGAAGGCTTCCCGGAGTCGAAAGTCGGCACCTTCAAGCTCTACGGGCCGGTCGGATGCGAACACTG
The DNA here is from genome assembly GCF_021147865.1 of Pseudomonas sp. CDFA 610. NCBI lineage: Bacteria > Pseudomonadati > Pseudomonadota > Gammaproteobacteria > Pseudomonadales > Pseudomonadaceae > Pseudomonas > Pseudomonas sp. CDFA 610. The sequence continues at coordinate 114,582 of NZ_JAGTPM010000011.1, read as the reverse complement.
CAACGGTGGTTATCGAGGCCGAGTCGGCATTTACGAGGTCGTGAAAAAAACGCCGGAACTGGAACGCATCATCATGGAAGAAGGCAACTCGCTGGAGATTTCCAGGCAGATGCGCAAGGATGGTTTCAATGACCTGCGAACATCCGGCTTGTCGAAAGCCATGCAGGGCATTACCAGCCTGGAAGAAGTCAATCGCGTGACCAAGGATTAAGCATGGCCAGTAAAGCAGTCAAAGTCAGCATTTTCACTTGGGAAGGCGTCGACAAGAAAGGCACCAAGATCAGCGGTGAATTAAGTGGCCACAATCCGGCGCTGATCAAGGCTCAACTTCGCAAGCAGGGCATCAACCCGACCAAAGTGCGGAAGAAGACCGTCTCGATCTTCGGCAAGGGTAAAAAAATCAAACCGCTGGACATCGCTTTTTTCTCTCGGCAAATGGCGACGATGATGAAGGCTGGCGTTCCGCTGCTGCAGTCGTTCGACATCATCAGCGAAGGCTCGGAGAATCCGAACATGCGCTCTCTTGTAGACTCCCTGAAACAAGAGGTATCGGCCGGTAACAGTTTTGCGACCGCCCTCAGACAAAAGCCAGAACACTTCGATGACCTTTTCTGCAATCTAGTGGACGCTGGCGAGCAGGCGGGTGCCCTGGAAAGCTTACTGGATCGAGTTGCAACCTATAAAGAAAAAACCGAAAAACTCAAAGCAAAGATCAAGAAGGCCATGACTTATCCTGCTGCAGTTTTAACGGTAGCAATCATTGTCTCAGGGATTCTTCTGATCAAAGTCGTGCCGCAGTTCCAGTCAGTCTTTGCTGGATTCGGCGCAGAACTGCCTGCGTTCACACTTATGGTCATCGCGCTGTCTGAAGTTGTACAGACTTGGTGGTTGGCGATTCTCGCCCTATTCGTAGGCGGCTTTTTCATGTTCAAGCGTGCCTATAAAAAATCACAAAAATTCCGTGATGCCGTCGACAGATTTTTGTTAAAAATTCCGGTCATCGGCCCTTTGATATTCAAGTCTTCGGTGGCCCGCTACGCTCGTACACTAGCAACCACTTTCGCAGCCGGCGTGCCTTTGGTTGAGGCCCTCGACTCGGTCGCTGGTGCGACAGGCAACGTAGTCTTCAGGAATGCAGTGCACAAAATCAAGCAAGATGTCTCTACAGGTATGCAGTTGAATTTTTCAATGCGCTCTACCGGCGTGTTTCCAAGTCTGGCGATTCAGATGACCGCCATCGGCGAAGAATCTGGAGCTTTAGATAGTATGCTCGATAAGGTTGCGACTTATTACGAAGATGAAGTGGACAATATGGTCGACAGCCTAACAAGCCTTATGGAGCCGATGATCATGGCAATACTGGGTATAGTTGTTGGCGGCCTCGTGATTGCTATGTACCTGCCAATCTTCAAGCTTGGGGAAGTCGCCTGACATGCCCCTCCTCGACTTCCTGGCCAGCTCAACGCTGGCCTTCGTTATTTTCATCGGCGTGCTCGGCCTGCTGGTCGGAAGCTTTCTCAACGTCCTGATTTACCGCCTGCCCAAGATGATGGAGAACGACTGGAAAGCCCAGTCGCGGGAAATGCTTGGCTTACCCGCCGAGCCTGAGCAGCCCACCTTCAACCTGATCCTCCCTCACTCCCGCTGCCCGCACTGCGCTCACCAGATCCGCCCGTGGGAAAATCTGCCGGTGGTCAGCTACCTGATGCTTGGCGGCAAGTGTTCGCAATGCAAGGCTCCGATCAGCAAGCGCTACCCGCTGGTCGAGCTGGCCTGCGCGCTATTGTCGGCCTATGTGGCCTGGCATTTCGGCTTTGGCTGGCAGGCGGCGGCAATGCTGGTACTGAGCTGGGGCTTGCTGGCGATGAGCCTGATCGACGCCGATACGCAGTTGCTGCCTGATTCACTGGTACTACCGTTGATGTGGCTGGGCCTGATCGCGAACGCGTTTGGCCTGTTTACTTCGTTAAGCGATGCCTTGTGGGGCGCCGTGGCGGGATACCTGTCGTTGTGGTCGGTGTTCTGGCTGTTCAAGCTGATCACCGGAAAGGAAGGCATGGGCTACGGCGACTTCAAGCTGCTGGCCATGCTCGGCGCCTGGGGCGGCTGGCAAATCCTGCCACTGACAATCCTGCTCTCGTCACTGGTGGGCGCCATTCTTGGCGTGATCATGATGCGATTGCGCAGCGTCGAATCCGGCACACCGATCCCCTTCGGTCCTTATCTGGCCATCGCGGGGTGGATCGCTTTGCTCTGGGGTGGTCAAATAACCGACTCCTATTTGCAGTTTGCCGGTTTCAAATGACCCACCCTGATCAAAAACCCTGGATTCTCGGCCTGACTGGCGGTATCGGCAGCGGTAAAAGTGCCGCGGCACAGTGCTTTATCGACCTGGGTATTCAAACGGTGGATGCCGATCACGCTGCGCGCTGGGTCGTGGAACCTGGCCGGCCGGCGCTGGAACAGATCGTCGAGCACTTTGGCACTGGCGTTCTACAGACCAGCGGAGAACTGGATCGGGGTGCGCTGCGCAAGCTGATTTTCGAACAGCCCGAAGAACGACGCTGGCTTGAGTCACTGCTGCATCCGTTGATCAATCAGGAAATCAGCCGCTATCTGGCGCGTGCCACGTCACCCTACGCCATTCTGGTATCACCGTTGCTGATCGAATCCGGTCAGTACCGCACGGTCCAGCGACTGCTGGTGATCGATGCACCTCAGGCACTGCAGATAGAGCGCACCATGCTGCGCGACAGTTCAAGCCAGGAACAGGTCCAGGCCATCCTCAAGGCTCAGGTACAGCGCGAGGAGCGCTTGCGCCATGCCGACGATGTGCTGGTCAACGACCAGAATACTGCCTGGCTGAAAAGCGAAGTCGAGCGGCTGCACCACTTTTACCTTACTTTGCGTGGAGGCCAATCATGAGCCAACCAATGACCGTTCAATGTCCAACCTGCGGCGCGCCCGTGGAGTGGAGCGCGGCCAGCCCCAATCGTCCGTTCTGCTCGGACCGCTGCAAACTGATCGACCTCGGTGCCTGGGCATCGGAAGAACACGCCATTCCGGTGAGCCCGGATGCAGAAGACGACCTGTTTTCGGGCGATCTGGAAGTACCGCACAGAGGCCACTGAGGCTGCCTGATTCTTTTGGCGAGCAACTCCATCGCCTGATGACCGTTACCACGCTCTGCGTCCGCTCTCGAATGCGACGTGGAGCATGGGAGGCGGCTTGCCGGCGATGCGTTTCTGAAGCGTCCTATCAGCGACTGAACTGACGCCATCGCCGGCAAGCCGCCTCCGACAAGGTTGTTACACCCTCCGTTACGGCCTTTCCAGCGCTGCACGCAACGCCTCGGCACTCCCGAACTGCTGCTGACTCACTAACTGCCCGTCGCGCAATTGCAACCACAGGACTTTATCCTCGTCACCCGCGTACTGCGGCACGATACGGGCGTCGCGGTCGAGCATGACGCGGTAGGTATAGTCACGCATCTTGGGGATGGCGAACATCTTGGCGATGATAGTCGGCATCTTCTGAATGTCGGCGACGAAGACGGTATTGCGCGCTTCGAGAAAGCCTTTGGGTTTATCCGCGAGCGCGGCATTGACCAGTTTGGCGGCGTCCATGCTTCTGGCGACCAACAAGGTTTGCGTCTGGTTGTTAAGGGTGTAGGGCTGATCGTATTGGTCGAGCAGTGTCCACGGCGCGAGGCGCTCGCCGGTTTGCAGGGCATTGGCCGTCAGCGGCAACAGGGCCAGAAGCAGTATGGGCAGAAATTTCAACGCGGCACTCCTCGAAAAGGTACTGTTTGCCATAAGGCGATTACGAACAGCCAAAATGAAAGCCAGTTTACACCCACACATTCTCTCTTCCAGTGACAGCGATTAGAACGCTAAGCTTGGGCCCATGGATGACTCAGACTACTTACGCCTGTTGACGATCCAGGCCGAACAAGCCAACGCCTTTCTTTCCAATGCGCGAAAGTGGGAGCGTGAGCGATGGGTTTGTCAGCGCCTGCTACAGGGCCTGAACATCCCGCATCGCAACGAAGACTTCACACCGGCAGGCCAGGAGCCGCCGGACGTGCTGTTTCGTGATGCCTGCTTCGAGGTGTTTTTCGTGCTGGACGAGGGTCGCCGTCTCAATGACGAGTGGCGCGAGGAGCTGGAGCGACGACGCAGTGCCTTTTCCCTCAGCCAACTGGTGCGCCGTGAGGCCAAGCCCAAGCGCATCCCGGCTTCAGAACTGCTTCGACGCCTCGCCCCCACCCTGCGCAAGAAATCCCATAACTACCGCGAGCGGGGCCTGGACCTCGGCGAGCTGGACATCATTGCCTTCGCCAGCCTCAAGCGCGAAGTACTGGACCTCAACAGCCATTTCCCGCCGCCCACCGAGTACCTGCGTCAAGGCTGGCGCTCGCTGTCACTGGTAGGGCCGACCTTTGCCCGTGTATTGTTCGCGCACCCGGATGCTCCGGACTTTCTGCGTACCAATCTGGGCCGCAGTGTCGTTTTCGATGTTGGAATCAGTTTATGAGCCCGTTACAGGAACTGCTGGCCGACGTCCCGCAGCACGGTCGTGTGCGCTGGATCGGCGTGCGCCCCGAATCACGTGTCGACATGATCGAGCTGGATGCCGTGGAAGCGCGGCGCGATGCTGGGTTGACCGGTGACCACTCGCGCCCAGGGCCGCGCAACGCCCGGCAGGTCACACTGATCCAGTGGGAACATCTGGCCGTGGTCAGCTCTCTCCTGAACCGGTCAGCGGAAAATCCCATCGTACCGCAGGATCTGCGGCGCAATCTGGCGATCAGCGGCATCAATCTGTTCAGCCTGAAGGGACGGCGATTCAGGATCGGCCAGGCGATTTTCGAAACCACAGGCTGGTGTCAGCCTTGCGCGCGCCTCGAGCAACGGCTCGGCCACGGGACCTTTCAGGCGGTGCGGGGGCATGGCGGAATTACCGCCCGAGTGATACAAAGCGGAATCATCCGGCTGGACGACACGCTTCAGGTCGAACCGCTGGAAAGCACCGATTCATGGCCTCCTGCCAGGCAGTACACGCGAAACGAAACGTAACACGAGACATAAAATGAGCAGCCGTCTGAACCCGGACGACCAACGGCGTGTCGAAGAATACCTTCAGGCGCCCCAGCATCAAGTCGAGCGCAGGCCTTTCCGGCCATGGCTGCTCCTGATCATGCTGGTAGTCGTGGTCATCGGACTGGGCCTGCTGAGCCGTTTTCTGAGCCATCTGACGCTATGAGCTGCCTTGCGCTCGCGAAGATCAAGCTCCCCCCGAATTCCTTAAACCTTCTGAGTAACCCTTATGACTCATCGTATTGTCATCGTTGGCGGAGGCGCCGGCGGTCTGGAACTGGCCACCCGTCTGGGTAAAACCCTGGGCAAGAAAGGTACGGCCAGCGTTACGCTGGTGGACGCCAACCTCACCCACATCTGGAAACCCCTGCTGCACGAAGTGGCGGCCGGCTCACTGAACTCGTACGAGGACGAGCTCAACTACGTGGCGCAAGCCAAATGGAACAATTTTCAGTTCCAGCTGGGCCGTATGACTGGGCTTGATCGCACCAGCAAACAGGTGCATCTGGCTGCCACGCTGGATGAAAACGGTGCTGAACTGGTCCCGGCCCGCAGCCTGGGTTACGACTCACTGGTTCTGGCAGTCGGCAGCACCACCAATGATTTTGGCACCAAGGGTGCGGCGGAACACTGCCTGTTCCTCGACACCCGCAAGCAGGCCGAGCGTTTCCATCAGCAATTGTTGAATCACTACCTGCGTGCGCATGCCGGTCAGGCTGACGCAACTCAGGAGATCACGGTTGCCATTGTTGGTGCCGGTGCCACAGGGGTGGAACTGGCGGCCGAGTTGCACAACGCAGCCCATGAACTGGCTGCTTACGGGCTGGGGCAGATCAAACCGGAAAACCTGCGCATCACTGTGATCGAGGCAGGCCCGCGGGTTCTGCCGGCACTGCCCGAGCGCATTGGCAGCCCGGTCCACAAGACCCTCAGCAAGCTCGGCGTGACGGTGCTGACCAACGCGGCCGTCAGCGAGGTCACAGCCGACAGCCTGATCACGGCGTCCGGTGAAGTCATCCCCGCAACCCTGAAAGTCTGGGCGGCAGGCATTCGAGCCCCGGCGTTCCTGCACGAGCTGGACGGACTGGAGAGCAACCGTATCAACCAATTGCAGGTGCTGCCGACACTGCAAACCACTCGCGACGAAAACATCTTTGCCTTTGGCGACTGCGCTGCCTGCCCGCAAAAAGGCACTGATCGCAACGTCCCGCCTCGCGCCCAGACGGCACATCAGCAGGCTTCACTGTTGGTCAAATCCCTGCGTCTGCGGATCGAAGGCAAGGCATTACCGGAATACACCTACAAGGACTACGGCTCGCTGATCTCACTGTCGAGTTTTTCGGCGGTGGGCAACCTGATGGGTAACCTGACAGGCAGCGTCATGCTCGAAGGCTGGCTGGCGCGGATGTTTTATGTGTCGCTGTACCGCATGCACCAGATGGCGCTTTACGGCATGTTCCGCACGCTGATGCTGATGCTGGGCAGTCGCATCGGCAAGGGCACCGAGCCACGGATGAAGCTGCACTAAAAGACTGTGGTCGAGCATGCCAATGTTATGCATTGGCATGTCTGCGCAGAGGTTTGCGCCATGGCCGAGCAGGCGTCAATCTGATACCTATCAGAATGCTGATCGTGCTTCACCAGGATGGAAGGGGCACGAACCAGACGCTGGCTGACTATATTGATTGGCATGTCGACCTCACACTGCTGGCGCTGAACCAAGCTCCTGCCCGGATCTCTGATGCGGGTACGGTGTGCATTGCAGGCAATCAGGTCGTTCGATGCTCGCTTCGACCGGCTTAGTAATCAAGGAACATGAAAGGGGTTTTCTGAACGGATGGCGGATTCACCCGTGTTCTGACGCTGGTGTGGCCGTCACTTGAGAGAGTTGGCCAGCGGCTGAGCAGTCAGACCGGCTTTACGGAGAAACAAAAAAGGCGTCCCGAAGGACGCCTTTTTTGTTGGACTCAAGACCACTGTTCTTGAGTCCTGATCTTCAACCCTGATACAGCTGGGCGAAAATGGTCGGGGTAAGGGGATTCGAACTCCTGACATCCTGCTCCCAAAGCAGGCGCGCTACCGGACTGCGCTATACCCCGATGATGCTAAAAAGCACCTCGGAAGAGGCGCTTTTTATTTGGATGATGCTTGTGGCATCACTCCCTAAGATCCAGCCAGATACAAACTGGCCAAAAATGGTGGGTCGTGTGGGATTCGAACCTACGACCAATTGGTTAAAAGCCAACTGCTCTACCAACTGAGCTAACGACCCAAATATGGTCGGGGTAAGGGGATTCGAACTCCTGACATCCTGCTCCCAAAGCAGGCGCGCTACCGGACTGCGCTATACCCCGACTGAAACGTCATCGAACCTTGTGAAATCTGGCTCCACGACCTGGACTCGAACCAGGGACCCAGTGATTAACAGTCACTTGCTCTACCAACTGAGCTATCGCGGAACTATCGATTTCAGATTCAACGTTACCACTTGCCGCATTGAAATCACATCGCTGTTAACTCTTTGATTTCAATCTCAATGACGTTTGCGCTTCGTTTGTATCGTTGCGTTCACGTCTCTGAGGCGCGCTATTCTACAATTTTAAAAACACCTGTCAACCCTCTAAATTGCTTTTTAAGACAATGATTTGCGATTTTTTTTCAGATCGCCTTTCAGGGCTGATTTTGCTGCGGACATCGTCCTCAACAAAAAGGGCTCCCACTCGGGGAGCCCTCCTTTATAAGGCAACGGACCTCATCAGGCAAATACGATCTCGTCGTCGACCACCCGACCAGTGATGCCAGTCCCGGGTACGAAGCTGCCCGAGAGGATGAGTTGCGCCAGCGGGTTTTCGATCCAGCGCTGAATGGCACGCTTCAGTGGGCGCGCGCCATAGACCGGGTCGTAGCCAACGGCAATCAGCTTGTCCAGCGCTTCGGGGCTGAGCGTCAGAGAGAGCTCGCGCTCGGTCAGACGCTTGCGCAGACGATCCAGCTGGATGTCGGTGATACCGGCAATCTGATCACGCGCCAACGGCTCGAAGATCACCACTTCGTCGATCCGGTTGATGAACTCCGGCCGGAAGTGCGTGCTGACGGCATCCATCACCGCTGCGCGCTGCGCTTCACGATCTCCCACCAGCTCCTGAATCTGCGCCGAGCCCAGGTTGGAGGTCATGACGATCACAGTATTGCGGAAATCCACCGTACGGCCATGACTGTCGGTCAGGCGACCGTCTTCCAGTACCTGCAACAGAATGTTGAACACGTCCGAATGCGCTTTCTCGACCTCGTCGAGCAGGATTACCGAGTACGGTTTGCGACGTACGGCCTCGGTCAGGTAGCCGCCTTCCTCGTACCCGACATAGCCCGGTGGTGCACCGATGAGCCGCGCCACCGAATGCTTCTCCATAAACTCGGACATGTCGATCCGCACCATGGCCTCTTCGGTGTCGAACAGGAACTCGGCCAGCGCCTTGCACAACTCGGTCTTGCCCACGCCGGTCGGGCCGAGGAACATGAACGAACCGCTTGGGCGGTTGGGATCGGACAGGCCCGCACGCGAACGACGCACAGCGTTCGATACCGCGACCACCGCCTCTTCCTGGCCGATTACGCGGTTGTGCAACAGGGTTTCCATTTTCAACAGCTTTTCGCGTTCGCCTTCCAGCATCTTGGAGACCGGAATACCGGTCCACTTGGACACCACCTCAGCGATTTCTTCCTCGGTCACTTTACTGCGCAGCAACTGGTTCTCCGGCTTACCGTGCTGGTCGACCATCTGCAGGCTGCGCTCCAGATCCGGGATGATCCCATACTGCAATTCAGCCATGCGGTTCAGGTCGCCACGACGGCGTGCCGCTTCCAGTTCCTGACGCGACTGCTCGATTTTCTGCTGGATCTGCGCAGAACCGGTTACTTCGGCTTTTTCCGATGTCCAGATTTCTTCCAGATCCGCATATTCCAGCTCCAGACGCTGGATATCGTCCTGAAGCTTGCCCAGACGCTTTATGGCTGCCTCGTCCTTCTCTTTCTTGAGCGCCTGAGCTTCCACCTTCAACTGGATCAGGCGGCGCTCGAGGCGGTCGAGCACTTCCGGCTTGGAGTCGATTTCCATGCGAATGCGGCTGGCCGCTTCGTCGATCAGGTCGATGGCCTTGTCCGGCAACTGACGATCAGTGATGTAGCGATGGCTCAACTTCGCCGCTGCGATGATCGCACCATCGGTGATAGCGACCTTGTGGTGGACTTCATAGCGCTCTTTCAGGCCACGCAGAATCGCGATGGTGTCTTCTTCGCTTGGCTCGTCCACCAGCACTTTCTGGAAACGACGCTCCAGCGCGGCATCCTTCTCTATATATTGGCGGTACTCGTTGAGCGTGGTCGCGCCGACGCAGTGCAACTCGCCGCGTGCCAGAGCCGGCTTGAGCATGTTGCCCGCATCCATCGAGCCTTCGCCTTTACCCGCGCCGACCATGGTGTGCAGTTCGTCGATGAACAGGATGATCTGGCCTTCCTGCTTGGACAGCTCGTTGAGCAGCGATTTCAGGCGCTCTTCGAACTCGCCGCGGTATTTGGCACCGGCAATCAGTGCGCCCATGTCCAGCGAAAGAAGACGCTTGCCACGCAAACCGTCAGGCACTTCACCGTTGATAATACGCTGCGCCAAGCCTTCGGCTATGGCGGTCTTGCCCACACCCGGCTCACCGATCAACACCGGATTGTTCTTGGTGCGGCGCTGCAAAACCTGAATCGTGCGACGGATCTCGTCGTCACGACCAATCACCGGGTCGAGCTTGCCTTCTTCGGCCCGCTTGGTCAGGTCAACGGTGTACTTGTCCAGCGCCTGACGCGACTCTTCGACGTTGGGATCATTGACCGCCCCGCCGCCGCGCAGATTATTGATGGCATTTTCCAGCGCCTTCTTGCTGACACCCTGCCCCAGCAGCAACTTGCCGAGCTTGCTGTTCTCGTCCATGGCGGCGAGCAGCACCAACTCACTGGAAATGAACTGGTCACCCTTTTGCTGGGCCAGGCGATCAGCCTGATTGAGCAGACGCGCCAGCTCCTGCGACATGTTGACGTCGCCGGTCGGGTTCTGGATTTTGGGCAGTTGATCGAGCTCTTTGCTCAATTCCTTGCGCAGGCTATTCACGTCGAAACCTACCTGCAGCAGCAAAGGTTTGATCGAGCCACCTTGTTGTTCTAGCAATGCCTGCATCAAATGCGCAGGCTCAATGGCTGGGTGGTCGAGGCCCACTGCCAGTGATTGTGAATCTGATAACGCTAACTGTAATTTGCTGGTCAATCTGTCGATACGCATAGTCACCTTCCTTTAGAGCAGGCCGGAGCAATGAACACACCTGTGACGAAAACCTGCTGAAACACTTATGGATGCGCAATAGATGCGGGCAATTCTGCGTGTTTCAAGACTGACATCGCTTGATGTGGATCAGCCTCACGCTCAGGCAAGACTAGCTGGCTTGAGCGAAAGAGCAGGAGTCAGGCGTGATCGATCCAGATCAGCGAGGCAAATCGGCCGGTGCGGGCTGCACGGCGATAGGAGAAGAAGCGCGGATCGGTGAAGGTGTCAAAGCCGCCACCATAAACAGAGGAGATGCCATACGCCGCCAGCCGCAGGCGCGCCAGGGTATAGATGTCGGCCATGAATCGACCGGCGTTGGAGCTGGCGATGAATGCTTCGACCGTTTCAGGGTGCTGACTCACGAAGGCCTCGCGAACCTCCGGCCCGACTTCGAACGAAGGCTGACCGATCGCAGGACCCAGCCAGACCATCACGTCATCGGGAGCAACCTGCAAGCTGTCGGCCGTCGCTTCCAGCACACCTGCCGCCAGACCACGCCAGCCGGCATGCGCGGCAGCGACTCGGGTGCCGTCACGGCGACAGAACAGCGCAGGCAGGCAGTCGGCGGTCATGATGGTGCAGGCGACGCCGGGCTTATCCGTCCAGCTGGCGTCGGCTTCCATGACGCGCGAAGGATCAGCCTGTGCAACGACCACACCATGCACCTGGCGCAGCCAGGCGGGTTGAACGTTGAGGCTGGCGGTCAGAACAGAACGATTGCTGGCAACAGCCTGGGGGCTATCGTCAACGTGATCGCCGAGATTGAAGGTGTCGAACGGAGCCTGACTGGCCCCGCCCGAGCGGGTGGTGACGCAGGACTTGATATGCGCTGGCGCGGGCCAGTCAGGTATCAGCCAGTCATTCACCCGATAAACGCCTCGCGGTCCTGCTTGAGCAGCGACAGCAGCCAGACGAAGTCGTCGGGCAGAGGCGATTCCCAACTCATGCGCTTGCCAGTGGTCGGGTGATCCAGCTCCAGGAAGCGCGCATGCAGCGCCTGACGCGGGAAGGTCTTGAGCGAATCGACCATGGTCAGGCTGGCAGCAGGCGGAATACGGAAACGACCACCGTAGGCAGGGTCGCCGACCAACGGATAGTTGATGTGCGCCATGTGCACACGAATCTGGTGCGTACGACCGGTTTCCAGCTTGACCCGTACATGGGTGTGCGACCGGAAGCGCTCCAGCACACGGTAATGACTCACCGCCTGCTTGCCGCCTTCCATCACCGCCATGCGTTGACGCTGCTGGCCGTGACGGCCGATCGGCGCGTCGATCTTGCCGCCTGCGGTCACGACACCGATCACGATGCATTCATAGATGCGGCTGACGCTACGACTCTGCAACTGGGTGACCAGTTGGGTCTGCGCCTGAATCGTCTTGGCGACCACCATCAGACCCGTGGTGTCTTTATCCAGGCGATGCACGATGCCGGCGCGCGGAACGTTGATGATGTCCGGCACATGGTGCAGCAAGGCATTGAGCAGCGTGCCGTCAGCGTGACCGGCAGCCGGATGCACCACCAGGCCCGCAGGCTTGTTGATGACCAGGATCTGATCGTCTTCGTAGACGATATCCAGTTCGATGTCCTGAGCGACCCATTCACCCTGGGCCTCCTGCTCGGCAATCAGCTCGAGAATGGCACCACCATGCACGATGTCACGCGGGCGCAGAACGCCACCGTCCACAGTCAGGCGGCCGTCCTTGATCCAGGCGGAAAGGCGCGAGCGCGAGTGCTCAGCGAATAATTGTGCGGCGACTTGATCGAGGCGTTGACCGCCCAATTCGGACGGCACCTCTGCGCGGAGTTCTATATTTTCGGACATGACCAGACTAGGTGGCGGCTAGCCTTTGGTTTCGGCAGCGCGCTTGTGGTTAAATACGGCGTCTTTTGTCCCGCCGGTATCGCGGGGCGCTCATCATAACAGGACGGCCCCGCCCAAGACAGCAGGCCGTTATAGGGACGCAAGCCGCCATGCAAGTGAAACACCTGCTGCTGATCGCCATCCTCGCATTGACTGCGGCCTGTTCGTCGAAGGAAGTCATCGACGAAAACCTCAGCGAAGTCGAGCTGTACCAGCAGGCGCAGGCCGACCTGGGCAATAACAGCTATAACAGTGCCACTGAGAAGCTCAAGGCGCTGGAATCTCGCTATCCGTTCGGTCGCTATGCCGACCAGGCCCAGCTTGAGCTGATCTACTCGAACTACAAGAACGGTGAACCGGAGGCCGCGAAATCTGCCGCCGAACGCTTCATTCGCCTGCACCCGCAGCACCCGAACGTCGATTACGCCTATTACATGAAAGGCCTGACCTCGTTCGACCAGGACGTCGGCCTGCTGGCCCGCTTCCTGCCACTGGACCAGACCAAGCGTGACCCGGGCGCCGCCCGTGACTCGTTCAACGAGTTCGCGCAACTGACCAGCCGTTTCCCGAACAGCCGTTACTCGCCCGACGCCAAGCAGCGCATGATCTACCTGCGCAACCTGCTGGCTTCGTACGAAATTCACGTGGCTGACTATTACCTGACCCGTCAGGCCTACGTGGCCGCCGCCAACCGCGGTCGTTATGTGGTCGAAAACTTCCAGGAAACACCGTCTGTCGGTGACGGCCTGGCAGTCATGGTGGAGTCTTACCAGCGTCTGCACCTCGATGATCTGGCAGCGACCAGCCTTGAAGTACTGAAAGCCAACTACCCGAACCATCCACAGCTGGATAACGGCGAATTCATGCCTCGTCAGGCCGAAGCGGACAACCGTTCGTGGCTGTCCAAGGCGACTTTGGGCCTGATCAGTGGCAGCGCACCGCTGCCACCGGGTGAAACCCGTGCCGATCAGGACATCAAAAAGCAATATCAGGAAGCCAAAGACTCCATCCCTAAAGAGCTGCTGCCGGAAAATCAGGCAGAGCTGGATGAGCAGGCCGAGAAAGAAGCCGAAGAGAAAGGCACCAAGAGCCGTTCGTGGTTCAGCTACATGACGCTGGGTCTGTTCGACTGATTCGAACACGACTCACGAAAAAAGAGGCCTTTGCAAGGCCTCTTTTTTTATGCGCATTCGCCTCTGTCCGCCCGCCTGCTCCTTGGCTACACTGCGCAGACTCAACTCACTAAGCTGGTAGTCATGCTTCGGTTATTAATGTGGGCCGCGTTGATCGCGGCGGTGGTCTGGTTTATCAAGCGGCTGCTCAATCCCCCGAAACCAAAATCACGTCCGGCGCCGCCCGACACCACCGCAGCTCCCATGGTGCGTTGCGCCCATTGCGGCGTTCATCTTCCTCGTGACCGTGCATTGAGCCAGGAAAAACAATGGTACTGCAGCGAGGCGCACAGGCTAGAAGGCCCAGCGGCACGTGACCGCTGAGCCCCTTTCGCTCGGCACTGCCCAAGCGCAACGGATCCTGCGGCTTTATCATCTTTATCGCCTCGTCATCGGTGTCCTGCTGGTATCGCTGATTTCCAGCAGCCTGGACACCGAACTGTTGCAGATGGCCAACCCGAACCTGTTCCGCGCAGGCTGCTGGCTGTATCTGGTGTCCAATATCCTGGTAGTGGTGCTGCTGGAGCGGCCGAGTCGCCAGTCTCATCTCTTCAGCCTGGCACTGGCAGACGCGATCATGCTGTCCGGCCTTTTCTACGCAGCCGGGGGCCCTTCGAGCGGTATCGGCAACCTGCTGATCGCCTCGGTCGCGATCAGTAATGTGCTGCTGCGTGGTCGCATCGGGCTGCTGATCGCTGCAGTCTCGGCCATCGGGATCATCTACCTGACCTTCTACATCAGCCTCGGGACGCCATCGGTTTCCAGCGACTACGTGCAGGCTGGCCTGCTGGGTGCCATGTGCTTCGCTGCCGCCATGCTGGTGCAGGCACTCACCGCACGCATGCTCAATAGCGAAGTGCTGGCCAAGCAGCGTGCTGCCGATGTCGATAACCTGGAAGAACTCAACGCCTTGATTCTGCAACGCATGCGCACCGGCATTCTGGTGCTGGATGCGCGGCGTCAGGTGCTGCTGGCCAATCAGGGCGCGCTGAACCTGCTGGGGCATGAGCAACTGGTCGGCCAGGTGATCGATCATTACTGCCCGCAATTGGTGGATCGCCTTCGCCACTGGCTGATCAATCCGGTCATGGTGCCGCGCAGTCTCTCGACTTCCGCCATCGGGCCGGAACTGCAACCCAGCTTTGCAGCAGTCAACCGAGGCGATCAGCTCCAGACCCTGATTTTCCTGGAGGACCTGTCGCAGGTCGCCCATCAGGCCCAGCAGCTTAAACTCGCTGCACTGGGTCGTCTGACGGCCGGTATCGCCCACGAAATCCGCAACCCGCTGGGGGCTGTCAGCCATGCGGCGCAGTTATTGAACGAGTCGGAAGAATTGACCGCGCCGGACAGGCGTCTTGGGCAGATCATTCATGATCAGTCACGACGCATCAATCTGGTCATCGAGAACGTGCTGCAACTGTCCAGACGGCGTGAAGCCCAGCGCGAACTGCTTGATCTGAAAAACTGGCTGGAAGACTTTGTTGCGGAGTTTCGCAGCACCGCTCTGCCTGACCAACGAGTCGAGACCGAAATAGGTGTCGGCATGCTGACCACACGCATGGACCCCGAGCAGTTGAATCAGGTGGTCACCAACCTGCTGCAGAACGGCCTGCGCTACAGTCGTCAGGGCCACCCTAGCGCAGAGGTGCTGCTGAGGCTGTATCACGACCGAAAAAGCGATCTGCCGACGCTGGAGGTCCTGGATAACGGCCCCGGCGTCAGCGAGAAGCACCTGAGCAGATTGTTCGAACCGTTCTTCACCACCGAAAGCAAAGGGACGGGGCTTGGCCTCTACCTGTCGCGCGAGCTATGCGAAAGCAATCAGGCCCATCTGGACTACGCCCCTCGGGAAGGCGGCGGCAGTTGCATGCGGATTACCTTCGCCCACCCGTTCAAACCGAGCTGAACATGACCCCACGGCAAAAGATCCTGATCGTCGATGATGAGCCGGACATTCGCGAACTCCTGGAGATCACTCTGGGCCGGATGAAGCTGGAGACCCGCAGCGCCTGCAACGTCGCCGAGGCACGCCAGTGTCTGGCTCGCGAAGCATTCGACCTCTGCCTGACGGACATGCGCCTGCCGGACGGCAACGGACTGGAACTGGTGCAGCATATCCAGCAGAGCTTTGCTCACGTCCCGGTGGCGATGATCACGGCGCATGGCAGTCTGGACACCGCTATCCATGCGCTCAAGGCCGGAGCGTTCGACTTCCTGACCAAGCCGGTGGACCTCGGTCGACTGCGGGAACTGGTCAACAGCGCGTTGCGCCTCACACCCGTCGTGCAGCCGGTGAGAACTCTGGACAACCGCCTGCTGGGCGATTCACCGCCCATGCGCACGTTGCGCAGCCAGATCGCCAAACTGTCGCGCAGTCAGGCCCCCGTTTACATCAGCGGCGAGTCGGGCAGCGGAAAAGAGCTGGTGGCGAAGCTGATTCACGAACAAGGCCCGCGCGGAGAAAAACCGTTCGTGCCGGTCAACTGCGGCGCCATTCCGTCCGACCTGATGGAAAGCGAGTTCTTCGGACACCGCAAAGGCAGCTTCACCGGCGCCCATGAAGACAAGCCCGGACTGTTCCAGGCGGCGCAGAACGGCACGCTGTTTCTGGACGAGGTGGCCGATCTGCCGCTGGCCATGCAGGTCAAACTGCTGCGCGCGATACAGGAGAAGTCCATTCGCAGCGTCGGCGGTCAGCAGGAACAGGTGGTCGATGTACGGATTCTCTGTGCGACCCACAAGGACCTGAACGTGGAGGTGGCCGCAGGACGCTTCCGACAGGATTTGTATTACCGTTTGAACGTTATCGAGTTGCGCGTACCGTCGCTGCGCGAACGTCGTGAAGACATCGACCAGTTGGCGGCCATCGTCCTTCAGCGACTGGCGACCAACAGCGGCCTGCCCGCCGCCACGCTCGACGCTCAGGCACTGGATACGCTGAAAAACTATCGTTTCCCCGGCAACGTCCGTGAGCTGGAGAACATGCTGGAGCGTGCCTACACGCTGTGCGAGAACGACGAAATCCATGCGTCTGACCTGCGCCTGGCCGAGTCTGCCAGACCTCAGGAGAGCGACGGCCCGAACCTGGCCGACATCGACAACCTGGAAGATTATCTTGAAGGCATCGAGCGCAAGCTGATTCTGCAGGCTCTGGAAGAGACCCGCTGGAACCGGACAGCGGCAGCCCAGCGACTCAGCCTGTCATTCAGGTCGATGCGTTATCGGTTGAAAAAGCTGGGGCTGGATTGAGCGGGAAGGCATTGGCCTTTGAGGCTTTCAGCGCTTTAGCAGTCAGTACAACCCCGTGGGAGGCGGCTCGCCGGCGATGGCGTCATTGCAGTCACCAGCGTGGCGCTTGGAAAATCGCTTCGCCGGCAAGCTGCCTCCCACAAAAACCGCATTTATTATTCAGCACGTTATAGTTTATTGATGAAGGTGCAGTTCATATCCGGGCGGGCGTGATGCGGCCGTGCGGCGCATAGGGCGCAGGATCAATGATCGGCTCATGCTCCAGCAATAAATCAGCGAGCAACTGACACGACGCGGGTGCCAGCACCAGGCCGTTGCGGTAATGACCGCAGTTGAGCCACAGCCCTTCGAAGCCGGGCACCGGGCCAATGAACGGAATGCCTTCAGGCGACCCCGGACGCAGCCCCGCCCATTGAGCGACAGGCTCGGCCTCCGCCAATGCCGGAATCAGTTCGACAGCCGAGGCCTTGAGGCTTTCAAGCGCCACCTCGGTCGTGCTCTTGTCGAAACCTGCGTGCTCCAGCGTACTGCCAATCAGAATATGCCCGTCACGCCGAGGGATTGCGTAGCGCCCTTTGGCCAGCACCATGCTGGGCAGGAAATCCGATGCGCACTTGTAGAGGATCATCTGCCCTTTGACAGGCTCGACTGGCAGCTCCAGGCCAAGGTGTTTCAACAGCTCACCACTCCAGGCACCCGCAGCGAGAATCACGCGGTCGGCGAGCACATCGCCCAAAGCCGTCTTCACGCCTTCGATTCTATCGCTGCGACGCAGGAAGCCAGTGACCTCGCACTGCTCGCGGATCTCGACACCGGGCATCGCCAGCAAGGCAGCCTTGAGGGATTTGACCAGTCGAGGGTTACGCACATTGGCCACGTCGGCCATGTAGATCGCCCGCGAATACCCCTGTCCGAGCACTGGCACAGCATCATGCACCGCAGAAATATCAATGCTGCTCAGTGGCCGGTTTTCCCGTACCGCCCAGTCGAGCGCCTGCTGTTCGTCCTCCAGATCCAGCCAGTACAAGCCGGTGGTGTGGACCTCGGGATCAAGGCCAGTCTGCCTGAAAAGCCGTTCGCCCAGATGCGGATAGAAATCCTGGGACCAGTGCGCCAGCGCTGTCACTGCCGGGCTGTAGCGCCAAGGGTATAGCGGAGAGACGATTCCCCCACCCGCCCATGAAGACTCAAGCCCAACGCCCGACCTGTCCAGCAGTACAACGCTCATGTGCGCCGATGCCAGATTGAAGGCGGTCAGCAAACCGATAACACCACCGCCGACGATCACTACGTGTTGCTTGGGCATTTTGCTCTCTGGGCAAGTTGAAAAAAGGTTATCGGCCCCAGCAGTCTTTCTTCGTCACGCCGCTGGACGCGCCTGAGTTGCTGTACTCACCCGTATTCTTGATGACGAAACTGCCACACTTGTCGCCATTCATCATCGCGTTGCCGTTGGGCGTCGCCGTCAAGGTGAAGTCGGAGGCGTTCAGCACAGGAACGATGCCGTAATAGGTGTTTCCCTGGCTCAGACCTTGTGCCCCCGCGTAAGTACCGCTCCGGGAATAAAAGCGCTCCAGCGCCTGTGTCTGCTCGGACAGCAGACTGGCAATTTCAGCACGATGGGTGCGCCTCACGTACTCGGTGTAACTGGGGTAAGCCACCGCCGCAAGGATACCGACAATCGCCACGACGATCATGAGTTCGATCAGCGTAAAGCCCCTGGTTGTTGCTCGCATGGTCAGCTTCCCTATTGGATTTGTCGCCACATGATGCGTTGGAATGTGTTTTTTGCGCCTGAGCCACTGTCCTCAGGAAGCCGGAGTATGTTGCCACTGGAATCGATCAATATTTTCCGATCTTCCGGGTCCTTTGGATTGCCGTTGGTATCGGTTCCAAGACTTACCGTTCCCGCCAGAATAGAAGCCAGAATCGGAATGCCACTGCCTACCGCACGGCCCGAAACACGCACGTCCAGTGCGTTTACGTCCAGATCTCCGTTGGTGTCCAGCACCTGATAATTGAGCATACTGCCAGTTGCAGATTCCAGCTCAAACAGACGCCCTGTACCCGTGCTTTCACAGGGGTCTGTCGAGTTAACGGCGGCAGTGGTGAAGATGATGCGCCCCCTGCTTGTTTGAGCAGGGTAAATGATGCGTTCGCCAACATAGGGTTCGACGGTGGACAACGGCAGGAACCACCCCCGCTTCGATGCCCAGTCAACATCATTGGAAGTGGAAGTGAAGTAGGTCGCGTCGCTGCCAGTCACCGTGCCCGTGACTGCCTGAGCCTGCAAGTTGCTTTCCACATAGTTGCCCGATGCCGTGTCAGCGTCCCAGATTGCATAGAAATCCTGAAGCGCTGTCGTCTGCTTGTCCGCTGTCTCGAGAAACTTGCCGGTCCCGAAATAGATGATCTTGCCGTTCAGCGGGTGATCCAGAATCAGCGGCTGAACGGTGATCGGCTGGTTCGCACCTCTTGGCGTAGTGAACAATGGCGCACCATTGAAAGCCACCTTCCAACTGCTGGCTGATGTCCCGCTTAGATCAAACTTCCACAGACGGCCTTTCAAGTCACCTGCATATGCGGCCTGCACTACGTTCTGCGCATTGACCCGCAGCCTGACCGACGACAGTCCGTTATCGGTTTCGCTGCCCGTTACAGGGGTGGGTATCTCAGCGATGAGTGCTCCGGTGTTGGCGTTCAGGACAAAAAGCGAGGCCCGGCCCGTAAAACTTCCATAACCATTACCGACAACGACAATCCCGGTCCCATCCGCCATACGTGCCGCTTCGGGCTTTGAATAGGTGTAACCCAGATTGTTGAAGCCGTTTGTGGGTGTGGAAACATCAGGCGCCTTGACCTCCCACAATGCACTGACGTTATTGGCAGTCCCCTCGAACAGCTTGAGGGCGAAGAATGCCTTACCGCCTGCCCCAAGACCACTGACCGCTACAGTGCGCCATGAAGCATTGCTGCCTGCCTGAGTGTCGAATATCGAAATCTGACCGTCAGCAGTGAATTTGTGCAAGCCAAGACCATAATTGATCGATGCCACGGTTGCCAGTGATGTCAGCGCAGTCGAGGGCATGTAGGCATAGGTGCGCCTGCCATTGTCGGCACTGATCACATTCAAAAAGCCGTCATTGGCGTTTACCAACACGTTGTACGCCATATTGCTGGCTTTATTCGCCAGGTAAGTACTGTAAGAGGTGCTGCCCGTCATGTCAGTTGACGTTTTTTCGGTCGGAAGCGCCACGGCCAGATTGGTATTGATCAGATCACCCAGCAGACGGGTACGTGTTCGCAAGGCTGTATTGGCAGTGCCTTTGGCCCAGGAAATCAGCTGAACGCCAGTGACACCCGTTGGCAAGGTAGCGTTGACGGCGTCCCTTTGCGGCTGCGAGATCGAATTGAAGTCCAGAGTCACTCTGGCGAGCGTGGCGGTGTTCCAGGTTTCGAAAGTAGGCGCGGCCGAGCTGGAGGTTATAGTCGTGTCGGTCGTCCAGACCGCAGTACCTGTATCTGCGGTCGCTGCATCCAGATCGAACGCATTGATCGTCCCGTGCCAGTCGGAAGGGTCATACAACGTCTGGAAAAAACGCGTACCTGCTTGCAGGGTCGCAGAGTTAGCAGCCCCCCCGCCGCCAGAACCCGCCTTGGCATAGATATCACTCAGCGCAAGGTTCAAGGCAGCATTCAGCCCTGAGCTGTCATTGGCCTGGAAGTATTTTCCACGGCCGTGAGCGTCGTTCGCCGCATCGACCAGCATCTGGTTGTTGGCTGTGAAGCCAATGGTGTAGGTACTCAGATTTTGTTTAGGGAAACCTGCGGTGTCCCAGCTCTTCCCGGTCAGATCGCCCCCGGCAGCCGAAGCATCGCGACGCAGGTCGATGTCGTAGGCGAACTTGGCCAGGTCATCCAGATACAGCGTGTCACCCTCTCCATCACCCGACAGATTGTTTCCGTCGTTGGCTGCATTCAGATCCCAGTTGGGCAATGAACGTGTGGTGTCAGCGACATCTTCCGGATCATTGGTGGGGAACGTGCGGTCGTAGGTCGGCAAACCATCGGTGACCACCACGCCGTAGTTCTTCTGACAGCGGTATTGAATGGGGCTCACATAGTTGGCAGCACTCTGATAAAAGGGCGCCATACCACGGAAATAACGGGTGATCTCGTAATAGGTTTCCGCCAGCGGCGTGTTGGCGGAAGGGGTCAGGTTGGCGATGGCCTGCTTGAGCGCGTTAACGTTGGCGGTGGCCTGCGTCTGAGTGACTGCTGGCTGAAACGTCGAGGCTGCGACCGGAGACAGATCGGTGACCACTCTGGAAATCCTGCCACCCGGCCCGAGATCGAAGTTATTCGGCTCGTTGAAGGTCGCCAGTCCGATCCTGAGCGTAAGGTTGTTGGAAACCAGATTGGTCGCAACGGTCTTCGCGACGTTCATGCGGAAATCGTTGGGGATCACACCGTTGGTGTAATTTCGCACACCCAAATCGAAGAGGCCAGGCGTGACCAGATCGATCAGATACGACAGATAATCTGCGGTATAACGCGTCAGGCCATTCCCGGCAGGATCAGGCAAAACGACGCAGTAACGAATGCCGTTGCGAAAGATCGTGCGCCCACCGAACAGGCATGACAGTGAAATGCCGGCCACACCTGTCGCGTTGATGGCGCCCACTGAGAGCGTTTCCCCGCCCGAGATGGTGCTTATGAACGGACACGGAACCGTAATCAGACCACTCACACACTGCGTGGAGTAATACTGGATATCAGGGCGATTGACGTTCGGATCAAACCCGGACGCCCAGATGATGTTGTACATACTGCCCGAGTTGTCCACGAGCAGCATCAGGTTGGGCGGCACTGCCGAGGAACTGAGCAACGGCACCTGTGCCGGTGTGAAGGCATAGACCGGCGACGCCAGATACAACGCCAGCAACATACCGTAGACATACTTCATTCCACGGCGAAGCGCTTCAGCAATTGGCATAGATGCTCTCCAGCACGGTTCGCGACGTTCCGCCATTTATCGCAACAGCGGTCACTCGGTACAACGTAAAAACTGAACCGCCACTCGCGCAGGCAGGCCGCTTTATGGGAGCGGCCGTGTTCCCCAGGTTTTGAACGGCATAAAACCCTCCCCCCTCTGAAATCCAGGTCACCCCGGATGGGCCCAGGCCAGCGGAAGTTACCACGGTAGACTCGGCAGGTGGCGCGCATGTAGCCAGACTCGAGCAGGCAGCCGGTACCACCCTGCCCGCCTTGATAGCCGACTCGCCAAGACGCAACACACTTTCGGCCAACTGAAACGACTGATTGCGGACCACCACGCTGCCCGCCATTTTTTCCTGCAATGTGGCGTTCTGCATCGAGGAAATCCCCAACAACGTGAGCAGCAACAGAAACACCAGACTGACCAGCAGCACCATTCCGCTCTGACGGACCGGGAAGCTTTTGGTCAAATTGAGTCTAAAGGTCTTGTTCATGCTCGGCCCGTTCAAAAGCGGTTACGCAAATAGGCGACAACGCTGTACGTCTGGTCTTCGACCCGGTTGTCCGGATCAAGTAACGTGAGGTTGATTCGCACACTGCGAATGTCGCCAGCGTTGGCTGGGGTGATCGCCGTCTTATAGGACATGGGATTACCTGCCATGCCGAAGGAAACAGAGAAATCGGCAACGTTTTGCAGAAGTGGCTGCGGATCGCCACCCGTACCGAATTTGATCATCAGATTGGTTCCGGTCAGGACATAGACCAACTGCCTCAGCGGAAACGCCGTCTGCCCCGTCGCAGGAGTTCTTGCACCAACATAAAGCTGCGTCGTAGTCAGGCAGTTCGACACGATTGTCCAAGTCGGCGCACTGCCGGTGGTTCCCACGTCGGCCGTCACCAGCGTGAGTATCTTGTTGGCGTTATCCCAGAGGATAGGATTATCAAGCGCTGGCGGCAGAGCAATGGCAGGCGCTACGGGAATGTTGTTACTGAAACTCAGGCATCCATACATGCCGGTCATGCGAATTTCCTGAATCATCTTGCTCAACACAAAGCGCGCATCTTCCTGCATGCGTGCCGACGCATTCTGACTCTGGTACGTGCCTCTGGATGCGGTGAATATCTGGACGATACCCAGGCTGACAACAAGCCCGAGCACCAGAGCGACCATGATTTCGACCAGGCCGAAGCCTCTGGACAGCCTTCTCATGGATTCACCCCGATACGCGAAGTAAGCGTGAACGTCCGGGTCGTGGGGCTGGCGGGTGCAGTCCCCGTGTTCGCTACGGTATTGGCGCTCGCGGCACGCGTGTCGTCCCAGGTGATGGTGATGGTCACTTCAGGCGCATTGGCAACGTTGATCACCCCTGTCCCGGTCGCGCCTGCAAAATTGTTGATGTTGTTTTTGAAATCAAACAGATCCTGATCCCGCGCGACGTTGATATTGGCCCCCGGAGCCGCTGCCAGACTGTTCAGACCATAGGTTGCCAGGACGTTTTGTCCGCCTGTACTGGCCGCGTTGCCATCCACATTCGCCCGAATGCGATCCATCATGTCGTAGGCAATGAAACTGGCCTGACTGGTCATCGCCGCACTGTCCGTGTACTTCAAGGCGTTCAGCTGGATTGCCGCCGCGCCCAGCAGGCCGATGGCAAGGATCAACACCGAAACCAGTACTTCGATAAGGGTCATGCCGGTCTGGCGATGTCGGGGTTTATTGGGCATCAGCAGCTTCCACCGAGGACAATCCGGCCGGTCAGGCAAATATTCATGGTTCTGGTGACGGAGCCTCGGGTGTAAGTCATGGCTACCGCCGTAGCAGGCGCGATGAGTCCGCCCAGATTATTGAAATCAATGGCATTCACGTTGGCCGCCACGAGCGCGCCGCCGCTGCTCATGGCCGCCACCTTGCGCAAGACCTTGGTCGAGTCGGAAGCGACCGTGGTCGCATCGGCGACTCGATACACCTGCAACTCGGTATTCCATGCAGTCCCGGTGGTGGGCGCGATTCGCACACTCACTCCTCTGTTTATCGCCTCGAGCCGCGCATAGTTGAGGGCGCGCTGCAAATCATTGAGCTCGGTATCAGCCTTGTTGCTCTGCAGAGTGCTGGTGAAGTTCGGGATCGCGATAGCTGCCAGGATGCCCACCAGGGACACAGTGACTAACAATTCGATGAGGCTGAATCCCTTGGCTATATGACGCATTGAGTGTCTCCTAGACGTTACGACTATAAGGCAGCAATGCCGTCGGAAAATCTATAGCGGGACGTACGGTTGTTTTGCAATGACGAACGCCCGGACGCGTTTGAAACGGTCTTTCCAGGGAAGGAAAACAGATGAAGCAGGCAGGATTTACGCTGATCGAACTGCTGGTGGTTGTCGCACTGGTTGCCATTCTTGCTCATGTCGCCATGCCTTCTCTTACGGACGTGATCGACAACAACCGCAGACTCGTCGCTGCCCAGGAACTGGCCAGCGGAATACGGTCGGCACGAGTAGCGGCCATCACGCGCAACCAATGGACGACGATCCATGCAATAGACGGCGACTGGAGTAACGGTTGGCGGATTATTCTCGACTCGGACGGCAAAGGCCCCGACGATCAGGACGTGTTGCTCGTCGAACGCGCAAGGTCGACCGACACCAGAATCGTCGGCAACAGGAAAGTGGCTGAACATCTGACATTCACCGAGCTGGGCGGCCTGCGTAACTCGGCCAACGGGACGATACATGTGTGCGTCAAAGACCAGCCGGTCAGCCACTATCGCGTGATAGTGGCCAGGACCGGGCGGGTCAGGATCGACAATAAGAAAGCTGAGGCGCCA
The DNA here is from genome assembly GCF_021147865.1 of Pseudomonas sp. CDFA 610. NCBI lineage: Bacteria > Pseudomonadati > Pseudomonadota > Gammaproteobacteria > Pseudomonadales > Pseudomonadaceae > Pseudomonas > Pseudomonas sp. CDFA 610. Next base: position 90,011 of record NZ_JAGTPM010000011.1, on the reverse strand, counting down.
CTGTGCGGCTGAGCCGACTCAGAGCAGCGACTTGACCCGCAATTCCTTGGGCATGGAGAACGTAATGTTCTCTTCGCGACCGGCCAGTTCATCGGCACCGGTGGCGCCCCAGGCCTGCAGTTGCTGGATGACACCGCGCACCAGCACTTCCGGCGCCGAGGCACCTGCGGTGATGCCAACGCGCTCGACTCCATCAAACCAGCTGCGCTGCATGTCTTCGGCACCGTCGATGAGATAGGCAGGTGTGGACATGCGCTCGGCCAGTTCACGCAGGCGATTGGAATTGGAGCTGTTCGGGCTGCCCACTACCAGGACCACATCGCATTCGTCGGCCAGTTGCTTGACCGCATCCTGACGGTTTTGGGTGGCGTAGCAGATGTCATCCTTGCGCGGGCCGCCGATGGCCGGGAATTTCTGACGCAATGCATCAATGACGCGACTGGTGTCATCCATGGACAACGTGGTCTGGGTCACGAACGCCAGCGAATCCGGGTTACGCACTTGCAGGCTTGCAACGTCGGCTTCGTCCTCGACCAGATAGATCGCACCACCGTTGGCGGCATCGTATTGCCCCATGGTGCCTTCCACTTCCGGATGGCCTTCATGACCGATCAGGATGCATTCGCGACCATCACGGCTGTAACGGGCGACTTCGATGTGGACCTTGGTCACCAGCGGGCAGGTAGCGTCGAACACCTTCAAGCCACGCCCGGCTGCTTCGGTACGTACGGCCTGGGAAACGCCGTGGGCACTGAAGATGACAATGACGTCGTCCGGCACCTGCTCCAGCTCTTCGACGAAGATCGCACCACGGGAGCGCAGGTCTTCGACGACGAATTTGTTATGAACCACTTCATGGCGCACATAGATCGGCGGACCAAACACTTCCAGGGCACGATTGACGATTTCGATCGCGCGGTCCACACCGGCACAAAAGCCGCGGGGGTTGGCGAGTTTGATTTGCATGCTGTGCCTCATGGTTACGTGCGAAGCAGCCCGGCCGGAGCCGGGCTCGATATCGGGATCAGGACGCCAGAATCGCTTTCACTTCGAAGATCTGCACTTCAAAGCTCAGCGTCTTGCCTGCCAGCGGGTGATTGAAGTCGATGGTGACCTGTTCATCATCGAATGCTTTCACCACGCCGGGCAACTCGGTGTTGGCCGCATCATTGAAGATCACCAGCAACCCTTCGGACAGTTCCATACCCGCAAACTGCGAGCGTGGCATGATCTGCACGTTTTGTGGGTTGGGCTGACCAAAGGCGCTTTCCGGCAGGATCTGCACGGTCTTCCGATCGCCTGCCTTGAAGCCGAAAATGGCGGCTTCAAAGCCCGGCAGAAGGTTGCCGTCACCGACCTTGAACGTGGCCGGGGCCTTTTCGAAGGTGCTGTCGACGGTGTCGCCGTTTTCCAGACGCAGGGCAAAATGCAGCGTGACCTGCGTGTTCTGACCGATGCGCAGCTCGTCGGACAAGCCTTGGGTCGAAGACTGTTCAGTCATGGGCAGGCTCTCCGGCTTTCTTGCTCTTGAACATATCCAGCGCCAGCATGATCGCACCAACGGTGATGCCGCTGTCGGCCACGTTGAAGGCCGGGAAGTGCCAGCGGTTCTGCCAGTGAACCAGAATGAAGTCAATCACGTGGCCCAGCACGATGCGGTCATAGAGGTTGCCCAATGCGCCGCCCAGCACCAGCGCCAGCGCAATGGCCAGCCAGGTGTCGTCGCGCCCCAGGCGCTTGAGCCAGACCACCAGCACCGCGCTGACCACAACGGCGATCAGGGCAAACAACCAGCGCTGCCAGCCGGCACCGTCAGCCAGAAAGCTGAAGGCGGCACCGGTGTTGTACGCCAGCATCCAGCTGAAGTAGTCCGGAATCACCACGATCTGTTCGTACAGGTCCAGGCGGTTTTCAAAGTAGAACTTGCTGGCTTGGTCGATGACCAGCACCAGCACGCTCAACCACAACCAGCTCAGACGACCGAAACGGCCCGGAGCGGAATCACGCATAGTGACGCACCTCGCCGGCACCGCTGATGTTGTCCACGCAACGACCGCAGATTTCCGGATGCTCAGGGTTCACACCCACATCCTCACGGTGATGCCAGCAACGGGCGCACTTGGCATGACTGGATTTGACGACCTTCAGCTTCAGACCGGCGACCTCGGTAACCACTGCATCAGCCGGAGCCGCTGCCAAAGGCGCGACGCTGGCTGTGGACGTGATCAGCACGAAGCGCAGCTCGTTGCTCAGCTTCGACAGATCCGCCACCAGCGAGTCTTCGGCATACAGGGTCACTTCAGCCTGCAGATTGCCGCCAATAGCCTTGGCAGCGCGCAGGTTCTCCATTTCCTTGTTGACCGAAGTCTTCACCGCCATGATCCGCTCCCAGTAGGCGCGGTCCATTTCGAAGTCGGCAGGCATTTCGGTCAGGCCTTCGTACCAGGTGTTCAGCATCACGGATTCGTTGCGCTCGCCCGGCAGGAACTGCCACAACTCATCGGCGGTAAATGCCAGGATCGGCGCGATCCAGCGAACCAGCGCTTCGGAGATGTGGAACAGCGCGGTCTGGCACGAGCGACGTGCCGTGCTGTTCGCGCCCGTGGTGTACTGGCGATCCTTGATGATGTCCAGGTAGAACCCACCCAACTCCTGCACGCAGAAGTTGTGGACCTTGGAGTACACGTTCCAGAAACGGTATTCGCTGTAGTTCTCTTGCAGCTCGCGCTGCAGCAGCAAGGTGCGATCAACAGCCCAACGGTCCAGCGCAAGCATTTCATCGGCCGGCAGCAGGTCGGTCGCCGGGTTGAAGCCGGACAGGTTGGAGAGCAGGAAGCGGGCCGTGTTGCGAATACGACGATAGGCATCGGCGCTGCGCTGCAGGATCTGGTCAGACACGGCCATTTCGCCGGAATAGTCAGTCGCAGAAACCCACAGACGCATGATGTCGGCGCCCAGCGAGTCGTTGACCTTCTGCGGCGCTACCACGTTGTTCAGCGACTTGGACATCTTGCGACCGTTCTCGTCGACCACGAATCCGTGGGTCAGCAGTTCGCGATACGGCGCATGGTTGTCGATGGCACAACCGGTCAGCAGCGACGAGTGGAACCAGCCGCGATGCTGGTCGGAGCCTTCCAGGTACAGGTCGGCACGCGGACCGCTTTCGTGGCCCATCGGGTGCGAGCCGCGCAGCACATGCCAGTGCGTGGTGCCGGAGTCGAACCAGACGTCCAGTGTGTCGGATATCTTGTCGTACTTGGCCGCCTCGTCACCCAGCAGTTCGCTGGCGTCCAGTTTGAACCAGGCCTCGATGCCTTCTTTCTCGACGCGCTGCGCCACTTCTTCCATCAGTTCGACGGTGCGTGGATGCAGCTCGCCGCTTTCCTTGTGGAGGAAGAACGGAATCGGTACGCCCCAGTTGCGCTGACGCGAGATGCACCAGTCGGGACGATTGGCGATCATCGAATGCAGACGCGCTTGACCCCAGGCCGGAACGAACTCGGTGTCTTCGATGGCCTTGACCGCACGCTCACGCAGCGTATCGCCGGTGGCGGGCTGCTTGTCCATGCCGACAAACCATTGCGCAGTGGCGCGGTAGATCAGCGGCGACTTGTGACGCCAGCAGTGCATGTAGCTGTGGCTGATGGTTTCGGTGAGCATCAGGCTGCCGACTTCGGCCAGCTTGTCGATGATGTTCTGGTTGACCTTGAAGATGAACTGGCCACCGAAGAACTCCAGCGATTCGACATACACGCCGTTGCTCTGCACCGGGCTGATGATGTCGTCGTTGCTCAGGCCATAAGCCTTGCAGATATTGAAGTCGTCCACGCCATAGGCTGGCGAGCAGTGAACGATACCGGTACCGGCGCCCAGCTCGACGTAGTCAGCCAGATAGACCGGCGACAGACGGTCATAGAACGGATGACGGAAGTTGATCAGTTCCAGCGACTGGCCAGTGGTAGTCGCGATCACCGAACCTTCCAGCTTGTAGCGGGACAGGCAGGACTCGACCAGTTCTTCAGCCAGCACCAAGAGCCTGTCGCCGATATCGACCAGCGCGTAGTTGAACTCGGGATGGACGTTCAGCGCCTGGTTGGCCGGTATGGTCCAAGGGGTGGTGGTCCAGATGACGATGGAGGCCGGCTTGTCCAGCGAGGCCAGGCCGAATGCAGCAGCCAGCTTCGCGTCGTCAGCGATCGGAAACGCGACATCGATGGTCGAGGACTTCTTGTCCTGATATTCAACTTCTGCTTCAGCCAGTGCCGAACCGCAGTCGAAACACCAGTTGACCGGCTTCAGCCCCTTGAAGACAAAACCGCCCTTGACCATCTCGGCCAGTGCGCGGATTTCCCCGGCTTCGTTGGCGAAGTTCATGGTCAGGTACGGATTGCTCCAGTCACCCAGCACACCCAGACGGATGAACTCGGACTTCTGGCCTTCGATCTGCTCCGCAGCATAGGCGCGGCACAGCTCGCGGGTTTTGTCCGGGGACAGGTTCTTGCCGTGAGTGACTTCGACCTTGTGCTCGATCGGCAGGCCATGACAGTCCCAGCCCGGCACATACGGGGCATCGAAGCCCGCCAGGGTCTTGGAACGCAGGATCATGTCCTTGAGAATCTTGTTGACGGCATGACCGATGTGAATGTTGCCGTTGGCGTACGGAGGGCCGTCGTGCAGGACGAACTTCGGACGATCCTTGCCAATTTCGCGCAGCTTCTGGTACAGGCCAATGCTGTCCCAGCGCTGCAGAGTTTGCGGCTCGCGCTGGGGCAGGCCGGCCTTCATAGGGAAGGCGGTGTCCGGAAGGTTTAGCGTGGCTTTATAGTCGGTCATTTCAGGCTCTTGGTTAGCGGTTGACCATGCCAATGGGCACGGGCGGCGGCGACGTCCGCATTGATCGCCGTCTTGAGCGCCTCCAGAGAGGCAAAACGCTGCTCATCACGCAGCTTGTGGTGGAAAGCCACCGTCAAACGCCGGTCGTAAAGGTCGCCGGCAAAATCCAGAAGATGCACTTCAAGATGGGCACTGCCATCACCCGCCACCGTGGGACGCACGCCGATGTTGGCGACACCCGCCCAAGCCTTGCCATCGATATCCACGCTGACCAGGTAAACCCCGCTCAAAGGTACACGACGACGCTTGAGTTGCACGTTGGCAGTGGGCGTACCCAACTGACGCGCCAGCTTCTGGCCATGCAAAACCCGTCCGCTGATCTGGAACGGGCGACCGAGCATACGCTCGGCCAGGGCAAAATCCGCGACAGCCAGGGCTTTACGCACCTTGGTACTGCTGACGCGGAGGCCATCGATTTCAACGGTCTGCGCCGCTTCCACCGTAAATCCGTAAGTCGTTCCGGCCTGCTGAAGGAAGTCGAAATCGCCGACCCGGTCGCAGCCAAAACGAAAGTCATCGCCTACTTCAAGATGCTGAATGCCTAGCCCGTCGATCAGCACGGTTTCCACGAAGCTGGCGGCACTGAGCTTGCTCAGGCGCTGGTTGAAGGACAGGCACAGGACCCGGTCCACGCCCTCGGCACTCAACAGTTCCAGCTTGTCGCGCAAACGGGCCAGGCGCGCCGGCGCAGTCTCCGGCGCGAAGAACTCGCGCGGCTGGGGTTCAAAGATGACCACGCAGCTAGGCACACCCAATTCGACAGCCCGCTCACGCAGACGCGCCAGAATAGCCTGGTGGCCGCGGTGAACACCGTCGAAATTGCCAATCGTGGCGACGCAGCCCCGATGCTGGGGACGCAGGTTGTGAAGACCTCTAACCAGCTGCATAACGCACTTCTTGCTCATAAAGTGGCCGATTATAACCACACACGGCCCTGGACGACAGGCAACACACCAGGACCCGATCAAAGCAGTCGGCGCGCAATGCACAAATCCGACAGCTCACCTTTGAAATACCGCTTACATGATGGCTTTGCGGGCAAAATCCCGAAGTCGGAAACCCAGCAACAAAAGCATCGCAAAATACGTCACCACACCGGCTGCCACCAGCGCGCCCAGACGCAGGAAACGCTCCAGCATGTGTCCTTCATCCCACGCGGGCATGACATGCATCATCCCCAGCAGAACGCCTGACATGGCCGCCACAGCGATCACCAGCTTGAACAGAAACTTCGCCCAGCCCGGCTGCGGCTGAAACAGGGCCTGCTTGCGCAACTGCCAGAACAACAGGCCGGCATTGATGCACGCCCCGACACTGATCGCCAGCGCCAGCCCCGCATGCTGCAACGGCACAATGAAGGCCAGGTTGAGCAACTGAGTCACGATGAGGGTAAAGATCGCGATTTTCACCGGGGTACGAATATTCTGCTGCGCATAAAAGCCGGGAGCCAGGACCTTGATCAGGATAATCCCCAGCAGGCCGACCGAGTAAGCGACCAGCGCCCGCTGAGTCATCGCAGCGTCCAGTGCATCGAACTTGCCGTATTGAAACAGAGAAACGGTCAGCGGTTCAGCCAGCAGACCCAAGGCCAGCGTGCAAGGCAGAACCAGCACGAAGCACAGACGCAGGCCCCAGTCGAGAATGCGCGAATACTCCTGACGATCCCGCTGGGCGTAGGTCTTAGAGAGGATCGGCAGCAGAATCGTACCCAGCGCAACTCCCAGAACACCAGACGGCAACTCCATGAGGCGGTCGGCATAGTACATCCACGACACAGACCCGGCGACGAGGAACGAGGCAAATATCGTGTTGATGATCAGAGAAATCTGACTGACCGAGACGCCGAGGATGGCAGGAAGCATCTGCTTCATCACACGCCAGACACCTGAATCACGCAGATTCAGGCGCGGCAGTACCAGCATGCCGATTTTTTTCAGGTGTGGCAGTTGATACAGCAGCTGCAGCAGACCGCCCGCCAGCACGGCCCAGCCCAGCGCCATGACCGGCGGATCGAAATACGGGGTCAGAAACAACGCAAAAAAGATCATGCTGACATTGAGCAGGGTCGGCACGAAGGCCGGTACGGAAAAGCGGTTCCAGGTATTGAGGATCGCGCCCGCCAGCGATGACAGCGAGATCAGCAATATATAAGGAAATGTCACCCGCAGCAGATCCGAGGTCAGCGCGAATTTTTCAGGCGTGTCGACAAAGCCCGGCGCGGTGGCCCAGATCACCCAGGGCGCGAAGATCACACCCAGCAGGGTCACCAGTGCCAGAACGAGCGTCAGCAACCCTGTGACGTAAGCCACGAACGTGCGAGTCGCCTCTTCGCCCTGCTGGCTCTTGTATTCGGCCAGGATCGGCACGAATGCCTGGGAAAAAGCGCCCTCGGCAAAGATGCGCCGCAGCAGATTGGGCAATTTGAAGGCGATGAAGAAGGCGTCGGTCGCCATTCCGGCCCCGAAAGTGCGCGCAATGATGGTGTCCCGTATGAAGCCCAGGACCCGGGAAACCATTGTGATAGAGCTGACGGCGGCGAGTGACTTGAGTAGATTCATTGAAAGACTTGTATGCCTTGGCAAAGGATGGGCGATTAAGCCGTCCATTTATGCGATACTTCGCGCCGATAAAAAGCCCGAAGCCAAAGGCCGCGAGTTTACAGGTCGCACGCCGGAAATAAATCATCCGGATAAAAGCAGCGACCACTCAGCGGAACACCTTAACTGCCCTTGACAAGACTTCAACTCATCGGCATGATTCGCGGCCTATTTTGTTTGCTATTTCACAAAGTCTTTCGAGGAGCTCGACGGTGGCCAACACACCTTCCGCCAAAAAACGTGCAAAACAGGCTGAGAAGCGTCGCAGCCACAACGCCAGCCTGCGTTCCATGGTTCGTACCTACATCAAGAATGTAGTTAAAGCCATCGACGCAAAAGACGCTGAAAAAGCGCAAGCTGCTTATGTTCTGGCTGTACCTGTTATCGACCGTATGGCCGATAAAGGCATCATCCACAAGAACAAGGCTGCTCGCCATAAAGGTCGCCTGAACGGTCACATCAAGGCCCTGAGCCTTGCTGCTGCAGCCTAAGCGATCAGCTTGTTGAAAAACCGACCTCAGGGTCGGTTTTTTATTGCCTGCGAGAAAGCAAGCGCACCTGGACGCAGAGCACCCCGAGACGCATCCCCACGCAGAGCGTGAGGAACGATCAGCTCGAGTTGCACGCAATCAGGGAGCAGGCGCAGGCGACCATGGCAGGATCGGAATGGCGGTAACCGCATTCTGCGGACTGCCTTCGATGATTCGGTCGCTGTAGACCAGATACACCAGCGAGTTACGCTTCTTGTCGAAGAACCTCACCACCTGCATAGTCTTGAACACCAGCGACGTGCGCTCCTTGAAAACCTCGTCACCATCCTTGAGGCTTTCCTTGAAGTGGATCGGACCAACCTGACGACAGGCAATCGACGCCTCCGCCCGATCCTCGGCCAACCCCAGACCACCCTTGATGCCGCCCGTCTTGGCACGCGAAAGGTAGCAGGTCACACCATCAACCTTTGGATCATCGAAGGCCTCCACCACGATCCGGTCGTTCGGCCCGACCATCTTGAACACCGTCGACACCTGACCAATCTCTTCTGCCGAGACCAGCACAGGCACGAACAGCAAAGCAGTCAACAAACCTTTCATGACGCGCATCGAGCCTTCCCTTCCAGTTAATAACCCGACTCAGACGAGAATCAGGTTGTCGCGGTGAATCAATTCAGGCTCAGCCATGTAGCCCAGCTCGCGCACGATAGCCTCTGACGACTGACCGATGATCTTCTGCGCCTCCACTGCACTGTAGTTACTCAAGCCCCGCGCCACTTCACGCCCGTCTTGCGCAACGCAAACCACCATCTCACCGCGCCGGAAACTGCCCTGCACCAGCTTGACGCCGACCGGCAGCAGACTCTTGTGATCCCGAGCCAGGGCCGACACCGCACCGTCATCCAGCACCAGCGTACCGCGAGTCTGCAAATGCCCCGCCAGCCACTGCTTGCGCGCAGCCAGCATGCCGCGCTCAGGCGATAGCAGCGTACCCAGCCGCTCACCACCCTTGAGCCGCGCCAGAACGCGCTCGATGCGACCGCCGACAATCACGGTGTGCGCCCCTGAACGAGCCGCCAGACGTGCAGCACGCAGCTTGGTTTGCATCCCGCCACGCCCCAGCGCCCCGCCCGTGCCGCCCGCCACCGCATCCAGAGCAGGATCATCAGCGCGAGCCTCGAAAATCAACTGCGCATCGGGGTTCTTGCGCGGATCAGCATCAAACATGCCGTCACGATCCGTAAGAATGACCAGCAGATCAGCCTCGACCAGATTGGCCACCAGCGCCGCGAGCGTGTCGTTGTCGCCGAAGCGGATCTCATCAGTGACCACGGTATCGTTTTCGTTGATGACCGGCACCACGCCCAGCTCGACCAGAGTGCGCAGCGTGCTGCGAGCATTCAGATAGCGCTTGCGATCAGACAGGTCGTCGTGAGTCAGAAGGATCTGCGCAGTATGCCGATCATGCTCGGCAAAGCTCGACTCCCACGCCTGCACCAACCCCATTTGACCGATGGCGGCCGCAGCCTGCAGCTCGTGCATCGCACTGGGTCGAACAGTCCAGCCCAAGCGACTCATGCCGGCAGCGACCGCCCCGGAGGAAACCAGCACCAGCTCGACGCCTGCTTCGTGCAGCGCCACCATCTGCTCGACCCACACACCCATGGCCGCACGATCCAGACCCTTGCCATCTGCCGTCAGCAAGGCACTGCCGATCTTCACGACCCAGCGCTGGGCACCCGTCACTTTGCTGCGCATCATCTTCCAACCTTAGCCAGAGAGTTTTCAAATTCGAGATACAAAAACGCCGCTGACAAACGTAGCGGCGTTCAAGTTTACTTCAAGCGATCAGTCACGGACGTAAATGATTTCCGGACCATCTTCATCGTCCACATCTTCTTCATCCCAGTCATCGTCGCCGATGTCATGCACGCTCTTCACGCCACTGCGGCGCAACGCACGCTGATCATCCAGCGCCTGCAACTGTGCACGCGCCTCATCTTCGATGCGCTGATCCAGCTCGGCAAGCTCTTCGGCGTAACCAGGCTCCTCGGCGATGCGCAGGCTGCGCTCTTCGAGATAGCGCATGATGTCGCGCGTCAGTTGCTCGGTGCCTTCTTTGGCAATGGCAGAAATCACGTAAACCGGACCGGTCCATTCCAGACGATCAACGATTTCCTGCTTGCGCGCCTCATGCTCTTCTTCAAGCAGTTGATCGCATTTGTTCAGCACCAGCCAGCGATCACGATCCGCCAGGGACGGGCTGAACTTGACCAGCTCGTTGACAATGATCTCAGCCGAATCCGCAGCGCTGGTTTCATCCAGCGGCGCCATGTCGACGAGGTGCAACAGCAAACGAGTACGCGCCAAGTGCTTGAGGAAGCGAATCCCCAGACCTGCACCATCGGATGCGCCTTCGATCAGACCCGGAATGTCGGCGACGACGAAGCTTTTCCAGCGATCGACACTGACCACACCCAGGTTCGGCACCAGCGTTGTGAACGGATAGTCGGCCACTTTCGGCTTGGCAGCAGACACAGAGCGAATGAAGGTACTTTTGCCCGCATTCGGCAAGCCAAGCAGACCAACGTCTGCCAGCACTTTCAATTCCAGCTTGAGATCACGCTGATCGCCAGGCTTGCCCGGCGTGGTCTGGCGTGGAGCACGGTTGGTACTGGATTTGAAGCGCGTATTGCCCAGACCGTGCCAGCCACCCTGGGCAACCATGATGCGCTGACCATCTTTAGTCAGGTCACCGATGATTTCCTGAGTGGTGGCGTCGATGATCGTGGTGCCGACCGGCACGCGCAACACCAGCTCTTCACCCTTGCGACCAGTGCAGTCAGTGCTGCCACCATTGGAACCACGCTCGGCATCGAAGTGACGCGTATAGCGATAGTCGACCAGGGTGTTCAGGTTGACGTCGGCCATCATATAGACCGAACCGCCATCGCCGCCGTCGCCACCGTTAGGGCCACCGTTTTCGATGAATTTTTCGCGACGGAAGCTCATGCAACCGTTGCCGCCGTCACCGGCCTTTACTCGAATGGATACTTCATCTACAAATTTCATAACGCACGCCTCCCGCCACAGGGACGAGCAGAACCACATAAATTACATAAGACTCTTGCAAAAATGAGCGTTGCGATACCGATCAGAAACCAGCGACCCCAAGGGTCAACATCACAACAGCCCGCACAAACAGTTTTGCAAGAGACTCACCTGACTCTCTACCTCTACAAACGAAAAAGCCCCGTCGCAAGACAGGGCTTTTAAGCTACTGCATGATTACGCTGCGGAGACTTCAGTCTTCGGAACGATGCTCACGTAGCGGCGACCGAAGGCGCCCTTGACTTGAAACTTGATCACGCCTTCCACTTTCGCGAACAGGGTGTGATCTTTACCCATGCCAACGCCGTAGCCAGCGTGGAATTGGGTGCCGCGCTGACGCACGATGATGTTGCCCGGAATGATAGCCTGGCCGCCATACATCTTCACGCCAAGGCGTTTGGCTTCTGAGTCGCGCCCGTTACGGGTACTACCACCAGCTTTTTTGTGTGCCATGAGTCAATTCTCCAAATGAGGATTAGGCTGAAATTAAGCCTGAATACCTGTGATTTTGATCTCGGTGTACCACTGGCGGTGGCCCATGCGCTTCATGTGGTGCTTACGACGACGGAACTTGATGATGCGAACCTTATCGTGACGACCTTGCGAAACCACTTCTGCCACGACAGTAGCGCCAGCAACAACCGGAGCACCGATATTGACGTCGTCGCCATTGCCAACCAGCAGAACTCGGTCGAAAGTGACGGATTCGCCAGTAGCGATTTCCAGCTTTTCAATTTTCAGGTATTCACCTGGGGCGACTTTGTACTGCTTGCCACCGGTAACAATTACTGCGTACATGGTATTTCTCCGAAAATCCTGCTCACCCAGCTCTTTATAAGAAGAGTATCGGCTGGCATGGCTGCATAAGGCTGGAACGGCCCGTTTGCAATTGCGTAAGGCAGGTGCTGCCCAGGAAAGTTAGGGTGCGCGATTGTACGCAAGCCTATGGTGGGTTGCAAGAGGCCGCTCGTCATACCTTGACACGCTCTACCCCGCGACCTAGCATGCGGCGCAACCTTTCCGGAGCACGTGTCGCTGATGCAACCCCAAGCCTTCTACCGCGCGGTGGCGGACGACTTTAGTGCCGTTGACGTTATCATCAAAAAGCAACTGACGTCACGCGTACCGCTGGTCTCGAAAATCGGCGACTACATCACGTCCGCTGGCGGCAAACGCCTGCGTCCTCTGCTGGTATTGCTGTGTGGCAAGGCACTGGGCCGCGAAGGTGACGATGTGCGCCTGCTGGCCGCTACCATCGAATTCCTGCATACCGCCACGCTGCTGCATGACGATGTCGTCGACATGTCCGGCATGCGCCGCGGCCGCTCGACGGCCAACGCCCTCTGGGGCAATGCGCCAAGCGTGCTGGTCGGCGACTTCCTTTATTCGCGCTCCTTCGAAATGATGGTCGAACTTGGCTCGATGGATGTGATGAGAATCCTGTCCAAGGCCACACGTGTCATCGCCGAAGGCGAAGTGCTGCAATTGTCCAAGGTTCGCGACGCCAGCACCACTGAAGAAACTTACATGGAAGTGATTCGCGGCAAGACAGCCATGCTGTTCGAAGCCTCGACCCACAGCGCCGCTGCGCTGTGCAGCGCTTCTGCCGAGCAGACCGAGGCGTTGCGCACCTTTGGTGATCACCTGGGTGTCGCCTTCCAGTTGGTGGATGACCTGCTGGACTACCGCGGCGATGCCGAAACACTGGGCAAGAACGTCGGCGATGACCTTGCCGAAGGCAAACCCACCCTGCCGCTGATCTACACCATGCGCGAAGGTACGCCCGAGCAGGCTGCTCTGGTTCGTCAGGCCATTCAGAAAGGCGGCCTTGAAGATCTGGAAAGCATCCGCAACGCCGTCGAAAGCGCTGGCGCTCTGGATTACACCGCTCAACTGGCCCGCGACTACGCCGCCAAGGCCATCGCCTGCCTGGACGCCCTGCCGCCCAGCGAGTACCGCGACGCGCTGGTCGAACTGAGCGAGTTTGCAGTCGCGCGTACGCACTGATTGCATCAGCAGCACGAAAAAGCCCGTCCATGTGACGGGCTTTTTGTTTCACTAAAACGTGCCCATCGCCCTGATCCACCCCAAATAATCGGACACAACTTTGATCGCTCCCACGCTCCGGGTGGGCATGCCTTTCATCATTTATTGAGCCACATCAACCGCCCGGCACAAAATGAGAATTAATCTCAATAGAGCCTTGCTATTATCTCAATAAGAATTATTCTCATCAAACCGACACAGGAGATGGAACATGACTTATTTGATCGATGCATGGCTGGACCGTCCACACCCGTACCTGCGGATTCTTCATCGGGAAACCGGGGAAGTGTGTGCCGTACTGGAAGAGGAAGCGCTGGAGGAGTTGCGTGATCAGGGCGATCTGGATGTTTACAGCCTCAGTTCCAGCGAGCCGGTGGTGCTCAAGGAGCTGGTGCGCAATCTGTTTCTGTTCTGCTATGCGCGGGCGTTGCGCCCGATAGGCGAGTTGCACTGAGCATGAAGCATCAGCACAACCCCGTTGCTGAACGGATCAAGAAGACTCGTTCAGCAACCTTGCGTACCGCCTGAATCCGTTACAGAACGGCCAGCAGTTCCACATCAAATACCAGCACGCTGTGCGGTGCGATGCTGCCAACGCCTTGAGCGCCGTAAGCCAGCTCGCTCGGCACGTACAGACGCCATTTGCTGCCGGTGTTCATCAGCTGCAGCGCCTCGGTCCAGCCAGCGATCACGCCGCCAACCGGGAATTCGGCAGGTTCGCCACGATCGTACGAGCTGTCGAACACGGTGCCATCGATCAGCGTACCGTGGTAGTGAGTACGAACCTGATCTTCACGCGTCGGCTTTGGACCTGTGCCAGCGGTCAGAACTTCGAACTGCAGACCCGAAGCCAGTGTGGTCACGCCTTCACGCTTGGCGTTTTCCGCCAGATAAGCCAGACCGGCGCCTGCCGCTTTCTCGGCCTTGGCAGCCGCTTCGGCCTGCATGATTTCGCGGATGACCTTGAAGCTGGCGGACATTTCTTCCTGACCTACGCGGCTCGGCAGGCTGTTGAACGCATCGGTCAGGCCAGCCAGGATGGCGTCCAGATTGACGCCAGGTGGCGGGTTGTCGCGCAGTTGGTCGCCCAACTGACGGCCAATACCGTAGCTGACGCGTGTTTCGTCGGTGGACAGATTGACTTCGGACATGACACTGCTCCGCAAAGGGGCGCGCTGTCGGCGGACATGAAAACCTGTGTGGCAATCACGACCCGCTCGGTGGCACCCCGAACCAAAAGGGCGAACAGCCTAGCACAATTGGCCTGACAGGCCCTACCACCGTGGCAAAGCGCTACGTTGCGTCAGGACCAGGATGAGTGAAAGGAGATCGGCATGCGCATCTCGGAACGGTCATTGACCGGCATGCCGCACAGTTCGTCATGCACCACGCAGTGGACCAGATAGAAAGGCACCACCGGCAGGTTCTTGAGCAGGTCGCGTGCATGTTCGACAGAGCGCAGATGCAAGGTCTTGCCCGCTTGATCCTTGAGCATCCCGGAGCTGCCGTTCATCAGCACCTCCAGCAGATAAATGCCGCCCTCGATCGAGATCAGATTCAGCTCATTGACCCGGCCAGCCTGAGCATGGTCGGTAAATTCCTGATAATTCATGATCGAACCTCTTTCGTCGTTTGCTGAAAGCATCGCAGCGGACTTTTTACAGCACGCCGAAACAACAATCCAGAAACGAAACCGCCCGCCCCTCGTTCGTTTCAAGCGCGGGGCAGGCGGAGATGAGCCTGAAGCAGCGAAGGGTTTACTGCTTGGTCAGCTTGTCCAGTTTGGTCAGCTTGTCCAGATAGCCCATCGCGAACGCCGAGATCACGAAGGTCATGTGGATGATCACGTACCACATCAGGTATTCAGTCTTGATGTTGGTGGCGTCCATGAACACGCGCAGCAGGTGGATGGACGAAATCGCCACGATGGACGCTGCGACTTTCATCTTCAGCGACGAGGAATCCATGGTGCCCAGCCAGTTGAGCTTTTCTTTGTCTTCATCGATATCCAGCTGCGAAACGAAGTTCTCGTAGCCGGAGATCATGACCATGACCAACAGACCGCCCACCAGCGCCATGTCGATCAGCGACAACAGCACAAGGATCAGATCGGCTTCGGCCAGACTGAAGATATTGGGGAGGACGTGAAAGATTTCCTGAAAGAACTTCAGGCAAAGCGCCAGCAACCCAAGGGACAAACCGAAATAGATCGGCGCCAGCAACCAGCGCGATGCATACATGGCATTTTCGAAGAAACGTTCCATTGAGACTCGCAAGTGTTTTGAAAAAGACGCGCGAGTATATCAGCGGGAACGTAAGGCTCTAGGTGTGCGACAAAATAACGCAGAAACCACGCTCTATAACTTGAACGGAGAAGAACGCTGATAGCTGGAACTGTCGCTGTTGATCCGGCGCAGTTCAGCCTGCATATGCAGCGTCCAGATGGGCACGTCGGCAGTATGATAGCCGCCCAATAGCAGATTTTCGGCAATGCTGCTCAGAACGGACTCGGCAGCAGCGAGACTGTTGAACGGTCCCTGGGAGCGAAGCGCAGAAGGTTGCTCGCCAGACATTCCGGCAGCAAACAGCAGCATCCACAGGCCATCCTCGCCGGGCATCGGCCGGATGACGCATTCGATACGGGTAATGAGCCCGAGGCATTCACGGTTGAGGCAGAGGCTGCGCGACATGGCGAGCTCCTTTTCAGCAGCGGTATCACCCTCCTCCACGGCAGGAAAATGCGCCAGTCCATTTGGCCACCACGATCACCTGAGAGGATAGAAGAAAAGTCGGATTGCAAAAACTTGCCTGATGAACGGGCACCTGATGCTCAAGAGAACACCCGGTGCCCTTCAGTCCGGCATCAGACCTTGAGTTCTGGTTGCAGCTGGGCAGGCTCCTTTTCCAGCTCTTCCTTCAGGTCTTCATCGCTGAGCATTTCGGCGATGTCGCGCAGACGCTCGACCACACGGGCATTGACGCTGCCTTCGGGGAATTCGCCCTGCTCATCCGGCGAACCGGCCGGCTCGCCCACCAACAGGCTCAAGGCTTCATCAGCCTGGCGCACCGCATAGATGTGGAACTGACCGTCACGCACGGCCTGCACCACGCGCTCATCAAGCATGAGAGTGGTCACGTTGGCGTGCGGGATGATTGCACCCTGCTCGCCCGTCAGACCGCGCGCCTCGCACAACCGGAAGAAGCCTTCGATCTTCTCGTTGACTCCGCCGACCGCCTGCACTTCACCAAACTGGTTGATAGAGCCTGTGATCGCGAAACACTGCTTGAGCGGCCTGCGGGACAACGCCGAAATCAGCGTGCATACCTCGCCCAGCGAGGCACTGTCGCCATCGACGTAACCGTAGGATTGCTCAAGCGCGATGCTGGCCGAGATCGCGAGCGGAAATTCCTGCGCATAACGGCTGCCCAGGTAACCGGTCAGAATCATCACGCCCTTGGAGTGGATCGGCTGCCCGAGGTTGACCTCACGCTCAATATCGACGATGCCGCTGCCCCCCGGATAGACGGTGGCGGAAATACGCGCCGGCACGCCGAACGCTGAATCCCCCACTTCCAGAACCGTCAGGCCGTTGCACTTGCCGACAGCCGCACCGTCGGTGTCGATCAGAATGACACCGGCCATCATGTCATCGAGAATCCGCGCCGAAACGCGCCCGGTGCGTGTGGCCTTGGCCTTGAGCGCGCGCTCGATGTGACCTGCGTCGGTCCTGTCGTCGCTGGCCAGTTGACGAATGAAATCCGCTTCGCTGACCAGTTGGAACAGATCACCGATACGCGCCGAGAGACGCCCCTGATGCTCGGCCAGACGCGCGCTGTAGGTCGCCAGACGCGCAACGGCGTCGGCAGTCAGCGGTGCCATGCCTTCTTCCGAGGTGCGGGTTTTCAGCAACTGGGCAAATTGCTCCAGGGTTTCGTCGACCATCGGAATTTCTTCGTCGAAGTCGACCAGCACCCGGAACATCTCCTGGAAGTCAGGATCCAGGTCCTGCAGCGTGTAATACAGCGAGCGCGAACCGATGATGACGATCTTGACGTTCCAGGGAATGACCTGCGGCGTCAGGGACACCGTTGCGACACGGCCCAGCTCGCCCAGCGGCGATTCCATTTTCAGCTTGCGCGACTGCAGAGTGCGCTTGAGCGCGTCCCACACGAAGGGCTCGCCGAGCATTTTCTCCGCTTCCAGAATCAGGAAGCCGCCATTGGCACGGTGCAGTGCACCCGGGCGCAGTTGACGATACGTCGTGTAGAGCGCGCCCTGATCGGTGCTGTATTCAATGCGGCCGAACAGGTTGTCGTAGGTCGGATGCGGTTCAAACACCACCGGTGCGCCGCCATCGTGTGTATGACCGACCACCAGGCTCGGGCTGTAATGCTCTTCAAGCAGCTTGCGGGCCTGAGCATCGGTCTTGCTGTCGTCGACGAGTTGCTCGACCAGTGTCTTGAGCAGGTACACCTGCATCGCCTGCAGATACGCGCAGACGGCAGCGTTCTCGGCGTACTTTTCCGACAACGGTGCCAGCAAAGGCTGCAGGGTCAGGGTGATGGTTTCTTCGTTGAGCTGACGCAACTGATTGCTCGACTCACGCTTCCACTGCGGCAGGCTGGCAAGCTCTTCATTCAGGCGCTCTTCAAGCGCGGAAATGTCTTCATGAAAACGCTCGCGATCCGCTTCCGGCAGTTGCGAGAACTCGGCTTCGTCCAGCGCCTTGCCGTCTGCCATGGGCGTGAAGGCAATGTTGCTGCTGTCGCGGTAAAGCGCGATGTCCTTTTCCAGCGACAGGCGCTCGATCACGTCCAGCGCGCGGTCGTAGCGCTGATTGAAGGCGCGATCGATCGAGCTCTTCTTTTGCTGATACGAGGGGTGCTCGAACACGGCCGGAAAGGTCACCAGCAGGTTATCGATCAGGCCGCCGATGTCGGCGATGAACGCTTGCGCGCTGCCCGGCGGCAGCTCCAGCGCACGCGGCTCGCGAGGTTCGTCGAAATTGTTGACGTACACCCAGTCCGACGGCGTCTGCATACGCTTGCCTTCGGCCCTGAGGTAGCGCTTCACGAACGAGAACCGGCCGGTGCCGGGCTCGCCCATGACAAATACGTTGTAACCGGGACGCGGCATCGCGACCCCGAACTGCAAGGCTTCTACCGCTCGCTCCTGGCCGAGCACACCGCGAAAGGGTTCCAGATCGTTGGTGGTCGTAAAGCTGAACTGCTCAGCGGAAAACGGACGGGTCAGCGCGTGTGGCGCCAGGCGTAGGTTGGCTGCGACAGAATCGGGCATCAGTGTTCCTTACATCAGGCGGGGCAGATGCAGGCATTCTGGCGCTCGCTGCACACGACTTGCAAGACAGGCTTTCAAGGCAGCAGACGTCTGAAAGACTTTACATCCATGAAAGACGCTTCATCTGCAATAAAAAACGCGGTTTTACGCAATATTCTGCAATAGCTCACGGAACCCTTGAAGCCTGCCTAAACTCAAAACGTCGCGGATCGCTGAAAACAGCTTTCCGGCATGGTGTGACACGAAAGAAACTCGACCCTTGGCTGACCATAAAGAGAAAAAAGCTATGAAACGGATTCTTCTAGGAACGCTCTTCGCCGCTGTATCCATCAACGCCATGGCCCAAGCGCCAGGCGGCCCGGATTGTGGTTGGGGCAACATGCTGTTTGAAGGTCAACGCGGCACTCCCGCTCACTTCCTGGCTTCTACTACCAACGGTACTTCGGGCAACGCCACGTTCGGCATGACGTCCGGCACCAACGGCTGCTCTACCAACAGCGCCCTCACTTATGGTGGCAAATCCTGGCTGGCCATGAACGGCATGATGGATGAGCTTTCCAAAGACATGGCCATGGGCCAAGGCGAAGCACTGACCACTTACGCGGTCGTGCTCGGTGTCGCCCCGGAAGATCGCGCGCATTTCGCCGCTGTCACTCACGAGCACTTCTCGCAAATCTTCAGCAAGGCTGACGCCACTGCCGAAGACGTTCACGCCAACACCGTCAACGTTCTGAAAAACGATCCAACCCTGGCCAAGTACGCTACCCAGGCTTAAAGTCGTTCGCCCGCCCCTCTTCATGAGGGGCGGGACTCTTCTCCCTGACTAGTTGCCCTCTATGCTCAAACGTCTTGTCTTGCTGGCGCTGTTTGTCTGTGCCCCCTTGTCTGCCGCCCCGCGTGTGGCTGCCGACCGTTTGCAGCAACTGGCCAACGAGCCATTCTGGATTTCACTGGGCCATTACGAGGCGGGCAAGCTCGGCGGCTGGCGCAGTTACGTTGACGACCCCAAATTCTTTCTCGCGGCAGATGGCGCGTATGACCCGACGGCTGAACTGAGCGCGACGCTCGACGCCATTTATGCGCCCGTTACCAACGAGCAGACCCACGCACAGTGCGTCTACCCTGCAAGGACCCGCTGGCTGCGCGATCAGTTGAAACTGACCGATCTGCCGGTGCTGGACTGCAAGGAATTCAAGACCTGGTACAAGGACGTCGCGCCGGACAGCACCGTGCTGATCTTCCCGGCGGCCTACCTCAACAGCCCGTCGTCCATGTTCGGCCACACGCTGCTGCGCATCGATCCGGCCAGCGCGAAGGCAAACAACACCACGTTGTTGAGCTACGCAATCAACTTCGGCGCCTACATCGAAGGCATGGACAACAGCATTCTCTATGCCTGGAAAGGCCTGATGGGCGGCTATCCCGGTCTTTTTGCACTGGTGCCGTATCAGGAAAAACTCTCGGAATACCGCAGCCTGGAAAACCGCGATCTGTGGGAGTACCGGCTGAACCTGACGCCCGAAGAAACCGGACGCATGGTCGAGCACGTCTGGGAGCTGAAACAGATTCGCTTCAGCTACTTCTTCTTCGATGAAAACTGCTCGTATCGTCTACTGGAACTGTTGCAGGTTGCCCGCCCCGGCCTGCACCTGACCGAACAGTTCGGCCTGACAGCCATCCCGACCGACACCGTCAAAGCCATCAAGGCCGCTGGACTGGTGGAGAGTATCGATTACCGCCCTTCTCGCGAACGCGAACTGCTGAGCCGTGCCGAACCGCTGAACGCTGACGAACAACAATGGGTATTAAAGGTCAGCGCGGACCAGAAACAACTGCAGGACCGTCAATACCTGGCACAGCCCAAGGAGCGCCGCGCGTTGATTCAGGACGCTGCCTATCGCCTCGAACGCTATCGTGCCAACGGACTGGAACGTGACACCGCGCGCTCCCAACGCAGTTTCGAACTGCTGCAGGCCATCAACCAGAACCCACCGCCGCAACTGGACATCCAGCGACCCGGCCTGCCGGAAGACGGACATGAATCCCGTACCTGGCAGCTGGGTGTCGGCACACGGGGCGACCGGGCTTTCGGTGAGTACGGCCTGCGCATGGCGTATCACGACCTGAACGACAATGCCTATGGCTTCCCACTCGGCGCTCAGATCGAGATTCTGCAACTCAAGGTACGCCAATACGAAGGCAACGACTGGCAGGTCCAGCAACTGGATCTGGCGACCATTCGCTCGCTGACACCACGTACCGAACTGCTCAAGCCGTGGTCATGGCAAGTCACCGGCGGCCTCGAGCGCGTGCTGGGCAAACATGGTGATGAAAATCTGGTCAGCCACGTCAACGGCGGCGCAGGCGGCACTTGGCAGTTGGGTGACGAAGTGCTGGGCTTCGCGCTGGGCACAGTGCGCGTCGAGCACAACAATGATTTTTCGGCATTCATCTCGCCAGCCGCAGGTTTCAACACCGGCCTGCTGTGGCGCAACCCATTGGGCAACCTGAGCCTGGAAGCCAAGGGCGACTACTTCACCAACGGCGAAGTACGCCGCAGCGTCAGTCTCAACCAGCAGTGGGAACTGTCCCGAAACGTGGGCTTGCGCCTGAGTGCCCAGCGTGAATTCAGCCAGATGAGTTCGCCGCAGAACGAGGTGATGCTCGAAGTGAAGTGGTATCACTATTGATACCGTTGGGATAGCGATCCCTTGCGCCCTTGAAAGGGCGCGGACCCGCAGCTTCGAAAACAAGCAACGCAAAGGATGCCAAGTCTGTGGAAGCCGTGAAAAACTGCAGCGGATGCGTGAGACCAGCGACTCAGCGTGAATCGCTCATCGGCTGGCACAGCGACACTACCTATTTCCTACATCGTTTTTACAAATAACTCACACATTCGCTTCTAGACTCACCTCATACGTCGAGGAAGTCGCCATGAAGCTGCATTGGGTGTTGTTGTCGCTGGCCATCGGGCTGGCAGGTTGTCAGTCCGCCCGTGACCAGATGCTGGCTGAAGGGTACCCGCCAGGCTTCGCCGACGGATATCAGGATGGATGCGTCAGTGGCAAGGCGGCAGCGGGCTCGTTTTCCGGGCAGTTCAGAAAAAACGTCCCCCGCTACCTGAAAGATCGCCTTTACGCTCAAGGCTGGAGCGATGGCTTTCGCCAGTGCCAGGCGTCCGAGGACCATCGTGACCGACTGAGCCCCGGCCAGATCTTCAATGACCGGGACCGCGACTGGGAGCGGGAAAAGACGCGTAGCGCCGCAAAAGCCTACCGCCCGAACTGATTGGCACGTCGCATCCGGTATTTCAACGAAACCAATCACCTCGCACCGTGGCCCAAACCCAATTAGGGAGGACACTTCATGAGTCGCGCATTTGTAAACGAAGACAACGCCGCCGCGGATGCCAACCAGCCGGTGGAGCGAACGGTCAGCGAACAGCCCAATTACGTCACCGCTCAGGGCCTGGTATTACTGCAACAGCACGTGAGCGATCTTCAGTCGCAGCATAGCGCCCAGACGACGTTGGGCGACAATGCCGACAAGCAGCGTCTGGCAGACCTGGAGCGCGACCTGCGTTACTTCAACCAGCGCCTGCAAAGCGCGCAGGTGGTCACACCCGCCCTTTCGACCGAAAAGGTGCAGATTGGCAGTTGGGTGACATTTGCCGATGAGGACGATCGCCAGCAGCGTGTGCAACTGGTTGGGGAAGATCAGGCCGATGCGGCCAATGGGTTGATTAACTGGGGCTCGCCGCTGGGCCGTGCATTGCTGGGTGCGCAGTTGGGCGATGAAGTGTTATGGAAACGACCGGCGGGTGATCAGGTGATCGAGGTGGTGCTGATCGAGACGGACGAAAGCTGATACAACAGGAGCGCCAGACACGGCGCTCCTGTTGTCTCTGTGTTACGCCAGCTTCTTGTGACGTACGCGGTGCGGCTGGGCAGCGGCATCGCCAAGACGCTTTTTGCGGTCAGCTTCGTATTCGGTGTAGTTGCCTTCGAAGAATACGGCTTGCGAGTCGTCTTCGTACGCCAGAATGTGGGTCGCCACACGGTCAAGGAACCACCGATCGTGGGAGATCACAATGGCCGCGCCCGGGAAGTCCAGCAGTGCCTCTTCAAGCGAACGCAAGGTCTCTACGTCAAGGTCGTTGGACGGTTCGTCGAGCAGCAGCACGTTGCCGCCCTCTTTCAGGGTCAACGCCAGGTGAAGACGGCCGCGCTCACCACCGGACAGGTCCTTGACGAACTTCTGTTGATCACCGCCCTTGAAGTTGAAACGGCCGACATAGGTGCGCGACGGGATTTCGTAGTTGCCGATACGGATCACATCCGAACCGTCCGAGACCGCCTGGAACACCGACTTGCTGCCATCCAGATCGTCACGGCTCTGGTCAACGCAGGCCAGTTGCACGGTTTCACCGATTTCGATGCTGCCCGAATCCGGTTGCTCCTTGCCCATCAGCATGCGGAACAGGGTCGATTTACCCGCACCGTTACCGCCGATCACGCCGACAATGGCGCCTTTGGGCATGGCGAATGACAGGTTGTCGATCAGAACGCGATCGCCATAGCCTTTGGTGACGTTCTTGAACTCGATGACCTTGTCGCCCAGACGCGGACCGGCCGGGATGTAGATCTCGTTGGTCTCGCTGCGCTTCTGGAATTCCTGCGACTGCATCTCTTCGAAGCGTTGCAGACGGGCTTTGGATTTGGACTGGCGCGCCTTGGCACCTTTGCGAACCCATTCCAGCTCGTCTTTCATGGCCTTTTCATGGGCCGACTGCTGCTTGGATTCCTGGGCCAGACGATCGGACTTGGCTTCCAGCCAACCCGAATAGTTGCCTTCGTAAGGAATACCGGCGCCGCGGTCGAGCTCCAGAATCCAGCCGGCGACGTTGTCGAGGAAGTACCGGTCGTGCGTGATCGCAACCACGGTACCCGGGAAGTCGTGCAGGAAGTGCTCCAGCCAGGCGACGGAGTCGGCGTCCAGGTGGTTGGTCGGCTCGTCGAGCAGCAGCATGTCGGGTGCGGACAGCAGCAGGCGGCACAGCGCGACGCGGCGCTTCTCGCCACCGGACAAGACGGAAATCTTTGCGTCCCACGCCGGCAGACGCAGCGCATCGGCGGCGACTTCCAGCTGGCGCTCCAGGTTGTGACCGTCGCTGGCCTGCAGGATGGCTTCGAGCTTGGCCTGTTCAGCGGCCAGCTTGTCGAAATCGGCATCCGGATCGGCGTATTCGGCGTAGACCTGATCCAGACGCGCCTGGGCGTCCTTGATGACGCTGACCGCTTCCTCGACCACTTCACGCACGGTCTTGGTGGGATCAAGTTGCGGTTCCTGCGGCAGATAACCTACGTTCAGATCAGGCATCGGGCGCGCTTCGCCGTCGAATTCGGTATCGACACCGGCCATGATCTTCAACAGTGTGGACTTACCCGAACCGTTGAGGCCCAGAACGCCGATCTTGGCGCCCGGGAAGAAAGAGAGGGAGATGTTCTTGAGGATTTCCCGCTTCGGCGGCACAACTTTGCTCAGCCGATGCATGGTGAAGACGTATTGAGCCATGGAATGAAAACCTGGTGTCTGTGATAAGGACCGATCTGGGACGCGAGCTTAAAGCCCCGACCGAAAAAAAGCTTTTATTTGTCTTTCAGACTTGCCGCATGAGCGTTCCACGCCTTGAATCAGAACAGGCAGAGAACAGACTCGAGTGCCTGGGCAGCTATGAAGCTGGATCTTGTTTGCACACAGTGGAGTCACTCATGCAGGAGTCGGGCTGTAATCGCGCGTTGCGCAAAGCTACCCGAATGCGGCCTGCAGGGCAAACCATCCAGCCCGGCGGGACTGGCACTCTGCCACAACTCAAGGCATGCTAGCCGCCCTTTTGGGTGGCCAGCTTATATTGCATAGTGCATCGCTGCTTCAGTCCAGTAGTCAGGAACAACGACTTGCCCACATCAACGACCTCTTCGCCATCGAGTATCGCCAAAAGCAGTACCGTCAGGCCTCTGCGCGGCTCACTGAAGGGTGTCCTGGCGGCGCTGGTGTTACTGATGATCGCGCTGCTGCTCTGGCAACTCATCGAACAATTCCATCAGACCCAGGAGCGCCAGCGCCAGCGAAGCCTCGACTACGCGACGCAGCTTTCCGACCGCATCAGTCTGAACATGGCGCTCAACGCCCAGATTGCGATGAATCTGCTGGAAGAAATCCAGTCAGGCGAAGACAAGCCGGAGCAGGCGACGCCAATGAGCGCACTGCGCGCGGCCTTGCCGACATTACGCAGCGTTGTCAGCCTCTCCCCCGGCGGAGAAGTCATCAGGGACAGTGCCGACATGAGCAGCGACGCAGCCCTGCTTAAAGGTGCGCTGAAGCACGCCACGGGGCGTCCCTTCTATTACACCAGCAACGAAGACGGGTCGCAGATCTACCTGCTGATGCGTCAGAGCGGCAGCACGACCGGCGACTACTGGGCCGTGCGCATGCTGCCCGAAACGCTCAAGAGCTTCATCCAGCAGCCAACACAGGATTTCCAGCACCTGTGGCGGCTGGAAAAACGTGGCACCCAGCAGGTGATCCTGCGCGAGCCCATGCCTGACAACGTGACAGATACCGGCCACGCAGAGACCGTTTTGCTCCAGCCTCTGGGCAACAGCGACTGGCAGCTTCGCGGGCTTTTCGACGCGCACAAGGCTCGCCAGGATTTACTCGCGCCACTCGTCGGCAAATGCATCGTCGGCCTGCTATTTTCCATCCTGCCACTGATCGCTCTCATGAGCCTGCGCGGCAGGCAGCGTCAATTGCTGGAAAGCCGCCGCCGCTATCGCGATATTTTCGAAGGGGCTGGCGTTGCCATCTGTGTGCTGGACATGTCCAGCCTGCCGGACCGCCTGGAAACCCTGCAAATCCGGACCTGCGAAGACCTCGATCTGCTGCTGAAGAACCAGCCGGGATTGCTTGACCGGCTGCTGCAACAACTGCGGATCAACGAGGTGAACGACGTTGCTCTGGGCCTGCTGAACGTCGAATGCGGCGAGCAGGCATGGCAGCAATTGATCGAAGGCGAGTCGCGTACGCGCCCCGGCATCGGCATTCAAGTAATCCGCGCGGTGCTCGACAGACAGCCGCGACTTGAACTGGAAATCCGCCGCACCCGGGAGGACGGCCAGGATCAGCACCTGTGGCTGGTACTGAGGCTGCCGGAAAGCCCCGCCGACTTCGATGCCGTGATTCTCAGCATTGGCGACATTACCAGCCGCAAGCAGATCGAACTGTCGTTGCTGGACCGTGAAAGCTTCTGGTCCGACGTGGTCCGCACCGTGCCGGATCATCTCTACGTGCAGGATGTGCTCAGCCAGCGGATGATCTACAGCAACCACCACCTCGGCAAGACGTTGGGTTACAGCAAGTCTGAACTGCGTGGGATGGGTGAGTTTTTCTGGGAAATCCTGCTGCACCCGGAAGACGCCAAGTCTTATCAGGACATGCGTCTGCGCCAGCGTCATCACGGGCACAACGAACTGCTGCAATGTGTCCTGCGCTTCCGCGACCGTGATAACCAGTGGCGCTGTTTCGACATTCGCGAGCAGGCGCTGGCGCGGGATAGCCAGGACCTGGTGACACGCATCATCGGCGTTGCCAAGGACATTACCGATCAGGTGACGTCCAGTCAGTCCTTGCGTGACAGCGAACAGCGCTATCGCATGCTCGCCGAAAGCATCAGCGACGTGATCTTTTCCACCGACAATCAGCTCGAGCCCAATTACGTGAGCCCTTCGGTCCAGAGCGTTCTGGGCTACACCGCCGAATGGATTCTTACCCATGGCTGGGGCGTGACCGTTGCCAACCCGCAGCAGCTGACGGGGTTCGATGCGCTGATCCGCAACATCCGCAAAGTCCTCGACAAGCCGGAAGAACTGGCAAAGTTGCGCAGCGACGCCACGCCGCGTCTGTTTGTGTTCGACTGCCTGCGTGCCGATGGCCGCAAGGTGCCGGTCGAACTGCGCATGGTCCTGGTCTGGGACGAACATGACAATTTCGAGGGTCTTCTCGGTGTGGGCCGTGACATCAGCCAGCAACGCCGCGCGGAAAAAGACCTGCGCATGGCCGCCACGGTATTCGAGCACTCCACATCGGCCATTTTGATCACCGACCCTGCGGGCTACATCGTGCAGGCCAACGAAGCGTTCACCCGGGTCAGCGGCTACGAAGTGGCTCAGGTGCTCGATCAGTTGCCCGGCATGCTGACGGTGGAAGCGGAACAGGAAGCGCACCTGCGCTACGTCCTCAGGCAGCTCAACCATAGCGGTACCTGGGAGGGCGAGGTCAGGCTCAAGCGGCGCAATGGCGAGCATTATCCGGCATGGGTCGGCATCACTGCGGTGGTGGACGATGAAGGCGATCTGGCAAGCTACGTGTGCTTCTTCAGCGATATCAGCGAACGCAAGGCCAGCGAAGAACGCATCCATCGCCTGGCCTACTACGATGCCCTGACGCACCTGCCCAACCGCACGCTGTTCCAGGACCGTCTGCATTCGGCCCTCCAGCAGGCCGAGCGGCAACAGGCGTGGGTCGTGCTGATGTTCCTTGATCTGGACCGTTTCAAACCGATCAACGACTCCCTGGGCCATGCTGCAGGTGACCGCATGCTCAAGGAAATGGCCACGCGTCTGCTGGCTTGCGTCACAGACGACGACACGGTGGCGCGCATGGGCGGTGATGAATTCACTTTGCTGCTGCAGCCGGGTCCGACGCGGGAAAGTGCCTTGAACCGTGCCATTCACGTTGCCGAGAAAATTCTTAACAGCCTGGTGACGCCTTTCGTGCTGGAAGGACGCGAGTTCTTCGTGACCGCCAGTATCGGCATCGCCTTGAGTCCGCAGGACGGCGATGAGTTGAGCCAGTTGATGAAGAACGCCGACACGGCGATGTATCACGCCAAGGAGCGCGGCAAGAACAACTTCCAGTTCTATCAGGCCGACATGAATGCGACGGCGCTCGAGCGTCTGGAGCTGGAAAGCGACCTGCGTCACGCCTTGGAGCAACAGGAATTCACATTGTATTACCAACCGCAATTCAGCGGCGATGGCAAACGCCTGACCGGAGCCGAGGCCCTGTTGCGCTGGCGTCATCCACGCCGTGGCCTGGTGCCGCCCAACGACTTCATTCCGGTGCTCGAAGAGCTCGGCCTGGTGGTCGAAGTCGGCGACTGGGTGCTGACCGAAGCCTGCAGCCAGTTGAAAAAATGGCATCAGGCAAAGGTCCGCGTGCCGAAAGTGTCCGTGAACATCTCGGCCCGGCAGTTCTCGGATGGCCAGCTTGGCAAACGTATCGCCAGCATTCTGCACACCATCGGTTTGCCTCCGGCGTGCCTGGAACTGGAACTGACCGAGAGCATCCTGATGCGCGAGGTCAACGAAGCCATGCAGATACTCGACGGCCTGAAGAATCTGGGGCTGAGCATTGCGGTGGATGACTTCGGCACGGGGTACTCGTCGCTGAACTACCTCAAGCAGTTCCCGATCGATGTCCTGAAGATCGACCGCACCTTCGTCGACGGCCTGCCCTCAGGCGAACAGGACGCTCAGATCGCCCGGGCAATCATCGCCATGGCCCACAGTCTTAATCTGGCGGTGATTGCCGAAGGCGTGGAAACCCAGGAGCAACTGGACTTCCTGCGTGAACACGGCTGCGACGAGGTGCAAGGTTACCTCTTCGGCCGCCCGATGCCCGCCAGCCAGTTCGAGGCGCAGTTCAGCAATGATGCGTTGTTCATGCTGGATTGAATGGGCGTGTCGCTGATGCGCCCCATTCATCCGGCACATGACTGCCTTTCATATGCCAGATAAAACCCGATGGGTTAGAATGCCCCCCTTTTCCGCCATGCCCCCTTGAGGACTGCCATGTTCAGCCGTGATTTGACTCTCGCGAAGTACGACGCCGATCTGTTTGCCGCCATGGAGCAAGAAGCTCTGCGTCAGGAAGAACACATCGAGCTGATTGCCTCGGAAAACTACACCAGTCCGGCCGTCATGGAAGCTCAGGGCTCGGTCCTGACCAACAAGTACGCCGAAGGCTACCCAGGCAAGCGTTACTACGGCGGCTGCGAATACGTCGACGTTATCGAACAACTGGCCATCGACCGTGCCAAGGAACTGTTCGGCGCCGATTACGCCAACGTTCAGCCACACGCCGGTTCGCAAGCCAACTCCGCTGTCTACCTGGCGCTGCTGCAGGGCGGCGACACCATTCTGGGCATGAGCCTGGCCCACGGTGGTCACCTGACCCACGGCGCCAGCGTTTCGTCCTCCGGCAAGCTGTACAACGCTGTGCAGTACGGCATCGACGCCAACGGCATGATCGACTACGACGAAGTCGAGCGTCTGGCCGTTGAACACAAGCCGAAAATGATCGTGGCCGGTTTCTCTGCCTATTCGCAGATTCTGGATTTCCCGCGCTTCCGCGCCATCGCAGACAAGGTCGGTGCGTACCTGTTCGTCGACATGGCCCACGTGGCCGGTCTGGTCGCTGCTGGCGTCTATCCGAACCCGGTGCCGTTCGCTGACGTCGTGACCACCACCACCCACAAGACCCTGCGCGGTCCACGTGGCGGCCTGATCCTGGCTCGCGCCAACGCCGACATCGAGAAGAAGCTGAACTCGGCCGTATTCCCGGGCGCGCAAGGCGGCCCGCTGGAGCACGTCATCGCAGCAAAGGCCGTGTGCTTCAAGGAAGCGCTGCAGCCTGAGTTCAAGGCTTACCAGCAGCAAGTGGTCAAAAACGCCAAGGCCATGGCCGGTGTGTTCATCGAGCGCGGTTTCGACGTGGTTTCCGGCGGTACTGAAAACCACCTGTTCCTGCTGTCGCTGATCAAGCAGGACATCTCCGGTAAAGATGCCGACGCCGCCTTGGGCCGCGCCTTCATCACCGTCAACAAGAACTCCGTACCGAACGACCCACGCTCCCCGTTCGTCACCTCCGGCCTGCGCTTCGGCACCCCGGCTGTGACCACGCGCGGCTTCAAGGAAGCAGAGTGCAAGGAACTGGCTGGCTGGATCTGCGACATCCTGGCGGACCTGAACAACGAAGCCGTGATCGACGCGGTTCGCGAGAAGGTCAAGGCCATCTGCGCAAAACTGCCAGTCTACGGCGCTTGATCCGTATCGTCTGAAGCAGTAACTCAAAGCCCCGGACTCGCAAGAGCCGGGGCTTTTTTGTGACACCGCTGACGAGAGCAGAGAGCCCTCTGACCGATCGGGAGACGATCCATGAAGCTGTTGCGCACCGTTGCGATAAGCCTGCCGATGCTGTTCATGCTGATTGCGGGCGCTATCGTGACAGATGGCCTGTCCGACACCGCCATCAACAGCGCCGGGATCATGAAAAACAAAGGCTTCACCAGCGCAGTCGTGGTCACCCAGTACTTTCACATCACCCGCAGCCAATACGCCCTGAAGCAGGCCGGTGTGACGCAGGTCTCGACTGCACACGCGCGTTATTTCGAGTGGCGCGACCTGTACTCCATCGCCCGGGAAGTGGTGGCGCTGCCTGCCTACTGGTGGACGGCCAGGAGCTGATCGGGCCAGGTAGCCCGCAGCGCCATCTCACCCAACCATCGCCTCGAACCCGGCCCGAATCTTCCCTTCCGGCAACTCGTCGGCGATGAACACGATTACGCTCTCGCGCGACTCGCCTTCGGCCCATTCAGTGTCCCAATCGAAGCCATACAGTTTGAGTACGCCCTGAAACACCATGCGCCGGTCTTCGCCTGCGATGTTGAGCACGCCCTTGTAACGCAGCAGTTGCTTGCCGTGGTCTTCCAGCAGCTCGTTCATGAACTCACTGAGGCGATCCAGATCGAGTGGTTTGTCGCTGCGCAGCACGAGACTCGTGATGCGGTCGCCCGAGTTGCCAACCGGTGCCAGCGGACGCAGAACCATGCCACCGCCCAGATCGGCATTGAGGTTGAAGCCACGCACGTCGAGCAGTTCGGCCAGGTCGATCTTTCCGTTTTCGACGATACGGATCGGCGCGCGGCGGTTGATACGGGTCAGGCGTGCACTCAGGGCCTCGAAGGCCGCGTCATCCACCAGATCACGCTTGCTCACTAACAGACGGTCGGCGAAGCCGATCTGCGCCTGAGCGATGGTCTGGGTCAGATGCGTATCGGCATGAGCGGCATCGACCAGGGTGATGATGCCGTCAAGGATGTAGCGCTCGCGCAGTTCTTCGTCGATGAAAAAAGTCTGGGCAACCGGTGCGGGATCGGCCAGACCGGTGCACTCGATCACCAACCGGTCGAAAGCGATTTCGCCACTGTCCAGCCGCTCGAGCAGCAGGTACAGCGCTTTGGTGAGGTCGGTGTGGATGGTGCAGCAGACGCAGCCGTTGGACAGAGTCATGACTTGTACAGGATCGGTGCCCAGCAACTGGCTGTCGATGCCGGCATCACTGAACTCGTTCTCGATCACCGCGATTTTCAGGCCATGTTCGGCCTTGAGCAGGTGGCGCAGCAGCGTGGTCTTGCCTGCGCCCAGAAAGCCGGTCAGGACGGTAACAGGGATAGGTTGCAACTCGCTCATAAGGCTCCAGACAGGTGCAATTGGGCTGAAATGAAAACGCGCCACAGGTAGCAGCCTGTGGCGCGTCGGGTCAAACGATAACGCAGATCAGAGGATCAGCAGCACTTCGGGCCGCCCTTTCCGCCGTAACGCGCCTCTTGCCGCTCCCGAAAGAACTGCTCGTAGGTCATCATCGGCTTGTCCGGGTGTGTGGTCTGCATGTGATCGACGTAGGTGTCGTAGTCCGGCATGCCCACCATCAGGCGCGCGGCCTGACCGAGGTATTTCCCGAGGCGACTCAGGTCATTGAACATGGGCATATCCTCTGTGGGTGAACATCATCACACCTGCGACGCTGGCGGCATGGCCTGGAACGGAGATTCCTTGTCGGTGCGCTCCTTCTTGCCCCAGGCCGCGATACCGACTTTCAGGGCATAGAACAGGATGCTGAACACGACGAACAGGAACAGTATGGTCAGGCCCGCGTTGGTATACGCGTTGAAGATCACATGCTGCATCTGGTCCATGGTCTTGGCCGGGGCCAGAATCTGTCCGGCGTCCGCCGCTGCGCTGTACTTCTTGGCCAGCGCCAGGAAGCCGACCGCCGGGTTGGAGTCGAAAAGCTTGATCAGGCCAGCCGTGACGGTGCAGATCAACAGCCAGGTGGCAGGCAGCATGGTCACCCAGACATAGCGCTGACGCTTCATTTTGATCAGCACAACGCTTGCGAGCATCAGGGCGATACCGGCCAGCATCTGGTTGGAGATACCGAACAGCGGCCACAGGGTGTTGATGCCGCCCAGCGGATCGATAACGCCCTGATACAGCAGGTAACCCCACAGCGCCACGCAACCACCGGTACCGATGGCGTTGGCAGTCCAGGACTCGGTGCGTTTCAGAGCCGGAACGAAGCTGCCCAGCAGGTCCTGCAGCATGAAACGACCGGCACGTGTACCGGCATCCACTGCCGTCAGAATGAACAGCGCCTCAAACAGAATCGCGAAGTGGTACCAGAACGCCATGGTGTTTTCACCCGGCAGCACCTGGTGCAGGATCTGCGCGATACCGACCGCCAGGGTCGGCGCACCACCGGCACGTGCCAGAACAGTGTTCTCGCCGATATCCTTGGCCACCGCCGTCAGTTGCTCAGGTGTGATCGTGAAGCCCCAACTGGTCACGGTCTGTGCGACTGTCACCACGTCGCTGCCGACCACGGCAGCGGGGCTGTTCATGGCGAAGTACACGCCTGGCTCGATCACCGAAGCGGCAACCATCGCCATGATGGCCACGAAGGATTCCATCAGCATGCCGCCGTAACCGATGTAACGGGCATTCTTCTCGTTATCCAGCAGCTTGGGCGTGGTGCCCGACGAAATCAGCGCGTGGAAGCCGGACACCGCACCGCAGGCGATGGTGATGAACAGGAACGGGAACAGTGCGCCTTTCCAGACCGGGCCTGTGCCGTTGGTGAACTGGGTCAGAGCCGGCATTTTCAGCTCGGGCGCTAGGATCAGAATGCCGATAGCCAGCGCCACGATGGTGCCGATTTTCAGGAAGGTCGACAGGTAGTCACGCGGGGCCAGCAGCAGCCAGACCGGCAGCATGGCCGCCACGAAACCGTAACCCACCAGCATCCAGGTGATCTGCACGCCGGTGAAGGTGAACGCAGGCCCCCAGGTCGGGTCGGCTGCAACCGCGCCGCCGATCCAGATCGAGGCCAGCAGCAGGATCACGCCGATGATGGAGATTTCACCAATGCGGCCCGGGCGGATGTAGCGCATGTAAACGCCCATGAACATCGCGATCGGGATGGTCGCCATGACGGTAAACATGCCCCACGGGCTCTCGGCCAGGGCCTTGACCACGATCAGCGCAAGCACCGCGAGAATGATGATCATGATCAGGAAGCAGCCGAACAAGGCGATGGTGCCCGGAATACGGCCCATTTCCTCTCGAACCATGTCGCCCAGCGAGCGACCGTTACGGCGCGTGGAGAGGAACAGGATCATGAAGTCCTGCACCGCACCAGCCAGCACCACACCGGCAATCAGCCACAGCGTACCGGGCAGATACCCCATCTGCGCCGCCAGCACCGGACCGACCAGCGGACCTGCGCCCGCGATGGCCGCAAAGTGGTGACCGAAAAGAATGTGTTTGTTGGTCGGCACATAGTCCAGACCGTCGTTGTTGACCACGGCAGGCGTTGCGCGCAGCGGGTCGAGTTGCATGACGTGATTGGCGATGAAAAGACTGTAGTAACGATAAGCAACCAGATAGATGGCAACCGCTGCAACCACTATCCACAAGGCGTTGATCGCCTCACCGCGGCGCAAGGCCACGACCCCCAGAGCACATGCTCCAACAATTGCGACGATGAGCCAGGGAACATGGCGCATCAGACTATTATTATTTTTCATTTTTTTATTCCAGCAGAGTTGACTAGAAGGCAAGCAATGCGAGTTTAGCGCTGTCACAGCGAAAGGCCACCCCCCACGATGGTCTAGACCGGAATTTGATCAATTAAGGCAGATACCCGGCATAGAGCGCCGCAGGCGGGCTTGTCGGCAGGTAGGCAAGAAATCTGCGGTCGCCATCTGTCCGGTAACCTCTTTCCGGTCTATCGTGCATGAACAGCCTTATTGAACAGCCAAACGTCTTGCCTCTGGCCCATGCAATACCGCAACAAGAGAGCTCTTTCGATGACCGACTCACACGCAGATCGCCGACGCTTCAAACGCATTGCCTTCGATGCGAAGACAGACCTGACGCAAGGCGACAAACGCTGGAAAGTGCAGTTGGTCGACCTGTCGCTCAAAGGCCTGCTGGTGGAGCGGCCCGAGCACTGGACGGGCGACGCGGCACAGGACTTCCTGGTGGATATCCACCTGAGCCCGGACGTCTACGTGAAAATGGATGTGCATCTGACCCACGACAACAATCGGCAGCTGGGCTTCGTCTGTCGGCACATCGGCCTGCAGTCGATCAGCCACTTGAAGCGGCTGATCGAACTGAACCTGGGCGATGAGGAAGAACTGGATCGCGAACTGGCGGCGCTGATCGAGCTCTAGGTTTTGTACGAAAAGTCGGCGAGCGAAGGTCAGGCAAGGCAAAAACAGGCGAGGAAGCGGAGTCTACGTGTTGTAAATGAGCATTCCGATCGGACTCGCGCACGAGCCTGTTTTTAACGCAGCATCACCGAGCGCAGCCACTTTTCGTACAGAGCCTAGCGCGCGTTACTCGAACAGCGCGTCCAGTGCCTGCTCCAGACGGGTCACGGCAATGATCTGAAAGCCTGGGGGTGCTTCTTTCGGCGCATTGGCCTTGGGCACGATGGCCCGCTTGAAGCCATGCTTGAAGGCTTCCTTGAGACGCTCCTGCCCGCTGGGCACCGGCCTGACCTCACCTGACAGCCCCACCTCACCGAAGACTAGCAGGTCATGCGGCAGCGGCCGGTTGCGCAGGCTGGACATGACCGCTGCCATCAAGGCCAGATCGGACGCAGTTTCCAGCACTTTCACACCGCCGACCACGTTGAGAAACACGTCTTGGTCGTGGGTAGGAATGCCGCCATGGCGGTGCAGAACCGCCAGCAGCATCGCCAGCCGGTTCTGGTCCAGACCCAGCGTCACGCGACGCGGGTTGGACAT
This sequence comes from Pseudomonas sp. CDFA 610, assembly GCF_021147865.1. Taxonomy (NCBI): domain Bacteria; kingdom Pseudomonadati; phylum Pseudomonadota; class Gammaproteobacteria; order Pseudomonadales; family Pseudomonadaceae; genus Pseudomonas; species Pseudomonas sp. CDFA 610. The sequence continues at coordinate 55,358 of NZ_JAGTPM010000011.1, read as the reverse complement.
GTGGCTGTCGTCCACCAGCGCCTGAACCTCCACCAGCATGGGGCGAGTGCCTTCCCACGTAGCCATGACCACACTGCCCGGCACTTCTTCCTGCGCGCGGGTGAGGAAGATCGCCGACGGGTTGGAGACCTCTTTCAGGCCCTTGTCGGTCATACCGAAAACGCCCAGCTCGTTCACTGCGCCAAAGCGATTCTTCACGGCCCGCAGCAAACGCAGGCGTCCATCGGATTCCCCTTCGAAGTACAGGACGGTATCGACCATGTGCTCCAGCACGCGCGGCCCTGCCAGCGCGCCTTCCTTGGTCACGTGGCCGACCAGAAAGATCGCCGTGCCGCTCTGCTTGGCATAGCGCACCAGCAGCGCCGCGCTTTCGCGCACCTGGGCCACACCGCCGGGAGCCGATTGCAGTTGTTCGGTGAAGATGGTCTGGATGGAGTCGATCACCATCACCTTGGGCTGCTCGACGCGCGCCGTGGCGATGATGGACTCGATGCAGGTCTCGGTCATTACTCGCAGCTTGTCCTGCGGAAGACCCAGACGGCGGGCACGCATGGCGACCTGCTGCTGGGATTCCTCGCCGGTGACGTATAGCGCGGGCATGCGCTGGGCAATGTTGCACAGGGTCTGCAGCAGAATGGTGGACTTGCCGATACCGGGGTCGCCGCCGATCAGCACAACGGAGCCGTCCACCAGACCGCCGCCCAGCACGCGGTCAAGCTCGGCAGAGTTGGTCGAGAAACGCGGGATCTCTTCGACACTGACTTCGGCCAGCGTCTTGATCTGCGCCTGCGCGCCGGTCCAACCCGCACGGCCACTGGGTGGCGCCGCAGCACCACTTTCAATCATCGTTTCGACAAGTGTGTTCCAGGCACCACAATCGCTGCACTGGCCCGCCCATTTGGGAAACGTCGCGCCGCACTCGGTGCAACCGTACAAGCGTTTGGCCTTGGCCATGACAACCCCAGTCGTAAAAACACACATGATAACGCAGGTTGAAGCACCGATTGGGCGGTAGGCGCGCCATCGCGATCAAGACGGGTAAAACTTCCAGGGCTCAGCCCGGTCGATTGAACGTGTATCGGGCGGCACCTGCACGAGTGGATTACACTCATTCGGGTCAATTTATCTGTAACAAGGAATCACTCATGAGCGTACTAAGCGAGTTCAAGGCCTTCGCGGTCAAAGGTAACGTGGTCGACATGGCCGTCGGCATTATCATTGGCGCGGCATTCGGCAAGATCGTTTCGTCGTTCGTCGGCGATGTCATCATGCCGCCGCTGGGCCTGTTGATCGGTGGCGTGGACTTCAGCGACCTGGCCGTTACCCTGCGAGCTGCCGATGGAGCCACTCCCGCCGTGCTGCTGGCCTATGGCAAGTTCATTCAGACCGTCATTGACTTCATCATCGTAGCATTCGCCATTTTCATGGGCGTGAAAGCCATCAACCGCCTGAAGCGTGAAGAAGCAAAGGCCCCGACCCTGCCGCCAACACCCAGCAAGGAAGAAATACTGCTGGGCGAGATTCGCGACCTGCTCAAAGAGCAGAACAAGCCTGCGACGCCAGTCACCGTGGACCCTGCCCGTCCGTTGTGAGAGTAACGCGCTCGCTGTCAGCGACAAACCGGGTTGATGGTTTCCACGCTCCAGTATGGATAATGCCTCTCGGGACGCTCTGCGTCCGCTTCTGATATGACGCAGAGCGCGTCACGGGAGGCATGCCCACGTGGAGCAGTGGGCACGACCAGTATCAGGGCGGCTTGTGTGTGACGTCGGGCTCTTCCCTACCAATACGTCTCCACCGCCACTTGCCCCGGCTTGCGTGACAGGCTGAGGCGCATGTCGCGCTGCTTGAGTACCGCGCGGGTGTCGTCGATCATCTGTGGGTTGCCACACAGCATGACACGCGAATGTTCCGGGGTCATGGCAATGCCTGCCGCACGCTCCAGATCGCCATTTTCAATCAGTTGCGTGATCCGTTCATTCAAGGCACCGGGGGACTGCTCGCGAGTGACGACAGGCAGAAACCGGAATTTATCGGCGTACTCGGCCAGGTACTCACGCTGCATCAGTTCGCCAATCAGCTGCTGGTAGGCCAGCTCCTTCGACTCACGCACGCTGTACACCAGAATCACACGCTCGAATTTCTCCCACACCTCGAAGTCCTGCAGGATCGACAGAAACGGTGCGACGCCGGTGCCTGTGGATAACAGCCATAGATCACGACCGTCGATGAAGCGGTCCAGAGTCAGGTAACCGAAGGCCTGCTTTTCGACCATCAGGCTGTCACCTTCACGCAGGCGGCTCAGTTCGCTGGTGAACTCGCCGTCAGGCACGACGATGGAAAAGAACTCGAGGAACTCGTCATGGGGCGAAGACACCATCGAATAGGCTCGCCACACGGTGGTGCCATCTGCCTTGGTCACGCCCAGACGCGCGAACTGTCCTGCCCGAAAGCGAAAGCCGGGATCGCGCGTGGTGCGCAACGTAAACAGACTGGGGGTCAACGGTACGACACGCTGAAGCGTCTGCCGGGTGAACTTGTCTTCGCTGACAGTCATGGTGTGCCTCGGGCTCCCGAATATGAACATTGGCCTTCAGTGTCCCGCAAAGTGCGCCAGATAAACACCGGCTGTTTGTAGTGGCTTGTACGTGACAGCGCTTGAAACGTTTAGAGCATTTGGTTCTTGCCTGCGTACACATGTTACCGACCTGTGCCTAACCGGCTTAATGCAAACCGCGCTACGACGGGTGTTCCAGCCGCAATACGCTTTTTTGAACACATAAAAGCCATCACCCCATCCGTCCGGATATTTTTCCATCAGCAAAATTGCCTTGCCATTTTTCCTAGACTGGATAAAAGCACAGCAAAATCTCGCCATCAAAGGGTATGGAGGCGATCATGAAGAACATGGAAATCAACTCATCAAATCCATCGAATCCCAATGGTCTGACGGAGCGAGAGATAGAAGTCCTCAAGTGGTCTGCCAAAGGCAAGACAGCAGGTGATATAGCCCTGATTCTATGCTTGAAGGAACGCACCATCCATTTTCACGTGGCCAGCGCAGTCCAGAAGCTGGGGGTGTGTAACAAGACTGCGGCAGTTGTTCAGGCAGCCTTGCTCGGCATGTTCTGAAAAAGCGGGCGAGCGGCACCAAAATGGGCAGGTGTCAAAACGCAAAAAGCACGTAAAATCACCGCTCCCAGCGAGCCCGTCAGCAGACGGACTTACGTGATACACGCACGCCTGCACAGAGTTTTCCTGCCAATGCCCTTGCTCATCAGCCCTTTCGCTCAACTTGATCTTATTCGCCAGCCCGAACACCAAGATGAGCCGCTTCAGGCATTCGATGCCGCTGATGAGTACCTGCTCAACCACGTGGCGCAAATCGGGCTGACTCTGCAGAGCCGGGTCCTGGTGCTCAATGACAGTTTTGGCGCGCTGGCGGCCAGCCTTGCCCCTCATGCCGCCGTTGTAAGCAGCACCGACTCGTTTCTCGCCGCCCAGGGCCTCGAGAAAAACCTGACCCGTAACGGTATGGCCTACGACAGTGTGTCGCTGATTCCTGCCAGCGAGCCATTGACCGGTCCTTTCGACTGGGTGCTGATCCGGGTTCCCAAGACGCTGGCGCTGCTCGAAGAGCAACTCATTCGTCTGCAAGGCCAACTGGCACCCGGCGCACGTGTGATAGCGGCAGCAATGATCAAGCACCTGCCGCGCTCGGCCGGTGACCTGCTTGAAGAGTACGTAGGGCCGCTTCAAGCCTCGCTCGCGGTCAAGAAAGCCCGCCTGCTGTTCGCCACGCCACAGATCAGGGAACTCCGGACGTCGCCCTACCCCACGCGCTACACACTCGACGAGCCAGCCATCGAACTGCTCAACCATGCCAATGTGTTCTGTCGGGAAGGTCTGGATATCGGCACGCGTGCATTCCTGCCTTATCTGCCGAAAAACCTCGGTTCAGCGCGCGTTGCCGACCTGGGCTGCGGCAACGGCGTGCTGGCGATTGCCAACGCACTGGAAAACCCGCAGGCGCATTACACCCTGGTCGACGAGTCATACATGGCTGTGCAGTCCGCTGCTGAAAACTGGCAGGCCAGTCTGGGCGACCGGGAGGTGGTTATCCGTGCCGCCGACGGGCTGGCGGGACAGGAGACTGACTCGCTGGACGTGGTGCTGTGCAACCCGCCCTTCCACCAGCAACAGGTAGTGGGTGATTTTCTGGCCTGGCGGATGTTCCAGCAGGCCCGCGCCGCGCTTGTCACGGGCGGCGCGCTGTACATCGTCGGCAATCGCCATTTGGGCTATCACACCAAGCTGTCCCGGCTGTTCCGGGGCGTCGAGCAGGTCGCGGCAACGCCCAAGTTCGTGATACTGAAAGCCCGCAAATAATCTCCCTCGTTTTCGCAGCAAAAAAAAACCCTCCGAAACCGGAGGGTTTGTAAAACGTGTCCGTGGACACGGTGTGGGAATGCTTTCAGTGACGATCAGTGCGTCGTCAGGCCCGCTGCGTTCATGAACATCCGCATCAGGCTGGCGACGATAAACAGCGCAAACACACTGCCCGCCCAGATGCCAACCAGCCAGGCCAGTCGTTGCCAGAGCGGCTTGCTCAGCGCCGGATCCGGGTCGTGCATGGAGTTCTTGCCAGACATGATCAATCTCCTCTGTTCGGACTAGTGATAACCGTCTTCTGCGGTGACTTTGCCGCGGAACACGTAGTAGCTCCAGAAGGTGTATCCGAGGATGAACGGGATGATGAACAGCGTACCGACCAGCATGAAGCCCTGGCTTTGCGGCGGCGCAGCGGCTTCCCAGATTGAAACGGACGGCGGGATGATGTTCGGCCACAGGCTGATGCCCAAACCGCTGTAGCCCAGAAAGATCAGCAGCAGGGTCAGCAGGAACGGCGTGTAATGCGCGTTGCGCGCCACGGCCTTGAACAACCCGTACATGGTCACCAGCACCAGGATCGGCACCGGCATGAACCAGACAAGGTTTGGCATGCTGAACCAGCGGTGTGCGATGTCAGCATGGGCCAGTGGCGTCCACAGGCTGACCACACCCATTACCACCAGCACAGCCACCGCCAGAGGACGCGCCAGATCATGCATCGCTTTCTGCAGAGGCCCTTCGGTTTTCATGATCAGCCAAGTGCAGCCCAGCAGTGCGTAAGCCACGATCAGCGCCAGGCCGCAGAACATCGGGAACGGCGCCAGCCAGTCGAGTGAGCCGCCTGCAAACTGGCGGTTCACCACCGGAATGCCCTCGATGAATGCGCCCAGCGCCACGCCCTGAAAGAATGTTGCTGCCAACGAGCCGCCGATGAACGCCTTGTCCCACAGGTGACGTTTCTCGTCGGTCGCCTTGAAGCGGAACTCGAACGCAACGCCACGGAAGATCAGGCCCATCAGCATGAACATCAACGGCAGGTACAGCGCCGACAGCACCACCGAGTAAGCCAGCGGGAACGCGCCGAACAACGCGGCGCCGCCCAATACCAGCCAGGTTTCATTGCCGTCCCAGACCGGTGCGACGGTGTTCATCATCACGTCGCGGTCGGAACTGTCTTTCATGAACGGGAAGAGAATCCCGATACCCAGGTCGAAGCCGTCCATGACAACGTACATCATGATGCCGAAGATGATGATAACGGCCCAGATCAGCGGAAGATCGATACACATGGCTTAATTCCCCTTGCCGAGCGCGTCAACGTTGTCGCCATCTTCTGCGCTTTCAACGGCGGCAGAGAGCGGACGGGCCGGTGTACGTTTCTGACCGGGGCCACCGTGCGGTACATGCTCGACGTAAGCCTTCGGACCTTTGCGTACCAGACGCATCATGTAGCCCAGACCCGCGCCGAACAGCACGAAGTAGACGACCACGAACAGCACCAGAGTAATGCTCATCTGAGCGACGCTGTGCCCGGACGACGCATCGGCGGTGCGCATCAGACCGTAGACGACCCAAGGCTGCCGGCCGATCTCGGTGGTGAACCAGCCCGCCAGGATTGCAACCAGACCGGAAGGCCCCATCCACAACGCCAGGTACAGGAACGGACGAGACTGATAGAGCGTGCCGCGCTTGCGCAGCCACAGGCTCCACAGACCGGTCAGGATCATCAGCATGCCCAGCGCAACCATGACCCGGAACGACCAGAACACGATGGTCGAATTCGGACGGTCTTCAGGTTTGAATTCCTTCAACGCCGGAACCTGCTTGTCCAGGCTGTGGGTCAGGATAAGGCTGCCCAGATAAGGAATTTCCACCGCGTACTTGGTGCGTTCTTCCTTCATGTCCGGAATGCCGAACAGGATCAGCGGGGTCGGTTCATCACCGACGTTTTCCCAGTGGCCTTCAATCGCGGCAATCTTGGCTGGCTGATGCTTGAGCGTATTCAGACCGTGGAAGTCACCTACGACAGCCTGAATCGGCGCAACAATCAGCGCCATCCACATGGCCATCGAGAGCATCTTGCGCACCGCTGGCGTGTCGCGGCCACGCAACAGGTGCCAGGCAGCCGAGGAGCCGACAAAGAACGCCGTCGCGACAAAGGCGGCAATCGCCATGTGCGTCAGGCGGTACGGGAACGACGGGTTGAAGACCACCGCGAACCAGTCGGTCGGGATCACGCGACCGTCAATGATTTCGAAGCCTTGCGGGGTCTGCATCCAACTGTTGGACGACAGAATCCAGAACGTGGAAATCAGCGTGCCGATGGCGACCATGATCGTGGAGAAGAAGTGCAGGTTGCGCCCGACACGGTTCCAGCCGAACAGCATCACGCCGAGGAAGCCGGCCTCGAGGAAGAACGCCGTCAACACTTCGTACGTCAGCAACGGTCCCGTGACAGCGCCTGCAAAGTCAGAGAAGCGGCTCCAGTTGGTGCCGAATTGATAGGCCATGACCAGTCCGGAAACCACACCCATGCCGAAGTTGACAGCAAAGATCTTGGACCAGAAGTGGTACAGGTCGCGATACACATCTTCGCGGGTCTTCAGCCACAGGCCTTCGAGCACAGCCAGATAACTTGCCAGACCGATGGTGATGGCAGGAAACAGGATGTGGAACGAAATCGTGAATGCGAACTGAATTCGGGCGAGATCGATAGCCTCCAAACCGAACATAAGTGTTCCTCTCTCAGGTGAAACCGGCTGTTGGCAGAAAGCCAACAGTGACTGCCCCCACGTTTATGGAGTGCTTGTCTTTCTATTTGTTCTGATGACGTACGCAGGGATTGGGGGGTTGGCTCACGTCAGCGGTCATTGCGCAATGACACAGGTCAACCGACACGTAAAGAGTAGTCCCATTCAGCCACTTGAGCCGTGTGGTCTTTTGTCGCGTGGCGGGATGACTCACCCGGGCAGCGGGCCTGGAGACGCTGATCGTGGGCATGCAGCTCGTGGCGCTCTGCGTCACATCAACGGCGGACGCAGAGCATTATCATGCAGGAGCGGGGACGATCGTCTCCTGCATGCGGTTTGCCGGGAAAGGACTACAACAGCTTGTCCAGCGTGATCGGAAACTCGCGGACCCGTTTGCCGGTAGCGTGGTAGATGGCATTGGCAATCGCAGCAGGAACACCCACGATACCGATTTCACCGACGCCCTTGGAACCCAGCGCATTGACGATCTCGTCATTTTCTTCGACGAAAAGCACGTCAATGTCGCCGATATCCGCGTTTACCGGAATGTGGTACTCGGCGAGGCTGTGATTCATCGGACGCCCCAGACCGTGATCGACCATGGCCTCTTCCTGCAAGGCCATGCCCATGCCCCAGACCACACCGCCAAGGATCTGGCTGCGCGCCATCTTGGGATTGACCACGCGTCCCGCCGCGATGGCGCTGACCACACGATTGACCTTGATGGTGCCCAGATCCTCGTCCACCAGCACTTCGACGAACACTGCCGAATGGGTGGCCGCCGCATAGGCCTCGCGCTTCTTGTCAGGCTCGGCATCAACCTGAACTTCGATTACGCCACTGGCTTGAGCCGCCGCCAGTTCAGCCATTGAGACGGCTTGATCGCCCAGATACAGGCTGCCCGACTCAAACCGCACCTCATCCGGTGTAGCCGAGGCGTATTGCGGGTACATGCCCTTCGCGACTTCCAGCAACTGACGCTGCAAAGCCTGACACGCTTGCTGCACCGCTGTACCGACCGACGACACCGTGAACGAGCCACCTTGCAGCGGCGCGGTTGGCAACGAAGAATCGCCCAACAGGAAAGTCACGTCTTCCACCGCCAGTCCCAGTGTTTCGGCGGCAATCTGGGTCATGACCGTGTAAGTGCCGGTGCCGATATCAGTGGTGGCACTGCTGACCACCAGCTTGCCATCCGAACCGAGACGCGCTTTTGCGCTGGCTTTCATCTGCATCGCCTCCCAGACGCCCCCCGCCATGCCCCAGCCCACCAGTTGGCGGCCTTCGCGCATGCTGCGAGGTTCAGGGTTGCGACGTTCCCAGCCAAAGCGCTCGGCACCCTGCGCATAACATTCGCGCAGCTCTTTGCTGGAATACGGTTTGTCTTCGTTACCATTGCGCTCGGCGAAATTGGTCAGACGCAGGCGTACAGGATCAATGGCCAGCGCACACGCCAGTTCATCCATCGCGCATTCCAGCCCGATCATGCCCAACGCGGCACCCGGCGCACGCATGTCCAGCGGCGTGAACACGTCCAGCGGCACCAGCTTGTAGGTCAACTGCACGTTGTCGCACTGATAGAGCATGCCGCTCCATTCCACGACGTGCTCGGTGAAGTCTTCGAAGCGCGAGGTCTGGCCGATGGCTTCGTGCCCGATGGCCAGCAAACGCCCATTGGCCGCCGCGCCAAGGCGCAAACGCTGCACAGTGCGCGGGCGGTAGCCGAAGGTGAACATCTGCTGACGTGTCAGGGTTACTCGCACCGAACGTTTCAGATGCAAGGCAGCCATCACGGCCAGTGGCAATTGATACTGCGGGCGCAGGCCCGAGCCGAATGCACCACCGACAAAGGCGGCCAACACACGAATCCGGTCTTTTTCCAGGCCGAAGACCTTGTGCAGGTAATCCTGACAGTTCTGCGTGCCCTGGGTCTTGTCGTGGATCTGCAGGCTGCCGTCGGCCTGATACAGAACGGTCGACGCATGCGGTTCCATCGGGTTGTGGTACTCGCTGGGCGTGTTGTAGGTCACGTCGACACTCAATGCCGAGCTGGCCAGTTCGGCCTCGAAGTTGCCACGTGGCTTGGGCAGGCTGGACGATACGTCGTGAGCCTGTGCCAACTCGGCCTGCAGGTCGGTCTGGTGTGCCTGCTGCTCGTAGGTGATCCGAATCAGCGAGCCTGCGTGCCGGGCCATTTCCAGCGACTCGGCCACCACCAGCGCCAGCGGCTGACCGCTGTACAGCACGTTGTCGTTATAAAGAGGCCGAAACGGAGAACCGTCTGCAGAATCAGCGTCCTCGTAGTTCTTGTCATAGCTGGCCAGCGATGGACGGTTGGTATGGTCCAGAATTGCAACCACGCCCGGCACTTTAAGGGCCTCGGAGGTATCGATGCTCAGCACACGGCCATTGGCGATGGTGCTGGAGACGACACTGCCAAACAGCAGTCCGTCCTCGGGATACTCTCCAGCGTAACGTGCGCCGCCGGTGACTTTCAGTTTGCCGTCGACTCGGTCTACGGGCTTGCCCATCGGGGAGAAGGGAACATTCATTGGGCAGTACCTCCCAGTGCTGCGTCGCTCAGGGCGCGGATGATCGCCCGGCGCGCCAGCCTGACCTTGAACGCGTTGTGCTCGAGCGGCTGCGCGTCAGCCAGCATGGCGTCTGCGGCAGCAGCAAAAGATTCGCGAGTGGCGGGTTTGCCGATCAGCAAACGCTCGACTTGCTTATCGCGCCACGGTTTGTGGGCCACACCGCCAAGCGCCAGACGTGCATCGCTCACCACATCGCCATCCAGTTCCAGTGCCGCCGCGACCGATACCAGCGCAAACGCATAGGACGCACGGTCACGAACCTTCAGGTAAGCGCTGTGACCCGTAAAGCGTGGCGCGGGCAGTTCGATGGCAGTAATCAGTTCATCGTCGGCCAACTGGTTGTCACGCTGTGGCGCATCGCCCGGCAGACGATGAAAATCTGCGAACTCAATGGTGCGGCGGCCGGCACGGCCTTCTACATGCACCACAGCTTCCAGCGCAGCCATGGCCACACACATGTCAGACGGATGCGTCGCAACGCAGTCATCACTGGCGCCGAAGATCGCGTGAATGCGATTGAGGCCGTCTTTTGCAGGACAACCACTGCCCGGCTCGCGCTTGTTGCACGGCACGCTGGCGTCGTAGAAGTAGTAACAGCGAGTGCGCTGCAACAGATTGCCACCGGTACTGGCCATGTTGCGCAGCTGCGGCGATGCGCCAGCCAGCAGCGCTTGGCTCAACAGCGGATACCGCTGCTCGACCAGAGGATGCCAGGCCAGGTCGGCATTACTGACCAACGCGCCGATCATCAAGCCGCCCGAGGCGGTTTCAGTCACGTCCTTGAGCGGCAGGTCGTTGATGTCGATCAGGTGCTCTGGGCGAGCGACGTTTTCCTTCATCAGGTCGAGCAGGTTGGTACCGCCCGCGATGAATCGCGTGGCAGGACCGCTCAGGTCGATGGCGGAACGGATGTCGGCAGGCTTGCTGTAGGTGAACGGATTCATGCGCTCACCTTCTGCTCTTGAGCCTGAGTCTGGGTGGCGTCGTGAAACTGCGGCAAGGCGTCTTCCACAGCAGCAAGGATGTTGCTGTAGGCGCCGCAGCGGCACAGGTTACCGCTCATCAGTTCCTGGATCTCGGCGCGGTTGGTGGCACGCCCTTCATTGGCAAGGCCGACCGCCGAGCAGATCTGCCCGGGCGTGCAGTAGCCGCACTGGAAAGCGTCATGTTTGATGAATGCCTGCTGCATCGGATGCAGCGTGTCGCCATCCGCCAAGCCTTCGATGGTGGTCAGTTCGGCGCCATCGCACATGATCGCCAGCGTCAGGCAGGCATTGATCCGCTTACCGTCGCGCAGTACGGTGCAAGCACCGCATTGACCGTGGTCGCAGCCTTTCTTGGTGCCGACCAGATCAAGCCGGTCGCGCAACAGGTCAAGCAGGGTGGTCCAGGGCTGTACATCGAGTTGACGCAGTTGCCCATTGAGGGTCAGCGAGATCGCATGACCTGCGACATCCTTGGGAATCGGGTTCGGAGCATTCATGGAAACCTCACGGTAGGTATTCGTACAGCGCACTTTTTATGCGTCTTAGGGGGTACGACTTCGCATGATTTGCAACGTTCAGGGTTTCTCGACAGCGATGGACAGGCGTGCAGATCATCCAAAAGCCGTTATCCACGCGCACCCATCGTGTTTGGCTGCTGGTATGATGCGCGGCTTTTTCCGACCCGCATCAATTTGCGGGCTGCCCAGGCGGCCTGTGCTTTGCTGTTGGAGTTGAATCATTCACGACGCAGGCCGCGTCACGGGGAGCCAGACATGCTGGAAAGGCTGTTTCAACTCAAGGCACATAACACCAACGTGAGGACTGAAATCCTCGCGGGCGTCACGACGTTCCTGGCGATGGCTTACATCCTGTTCGTCAACCCGAGCATCCTCGGACAGACTGGCATGGACAAGGGCGCGCTGTTCGTGGCGACCTGCCTGGCCGCCGCCATCGGTTCGGCCGTGATGGGTCTGATCGCCAATTATCCGATTGCCCTGGCACCGGGCATGGGCCTGAACGCCTTCTTCACCTATACCGTGGTTCTGCACATGGGCCATACGTGGCAGGTGGCGCTGGGTGCGGTGTTCCTGTCTGCGGTGATGTTCTTTCTGTTGTCGATCTTCCGTATCCGCGAATGGATCATCAACAGCATTCCCCTGCCCCTGCGCTCGGCCATTGCGGCCGGTATCGGTCTGTTTCTGGCGCTGATTGCCTTGCAAAACGCCGGTATCGTGGCCAGCCACCCGGTCACCATGCTCAGCATGGGCGATCTCAAGCAGCCCGCACCGATTCTGGCGACGCTGGGCTTCTTTCTGATCGTTGCACTGGACCAGCTCAAGGTCAAAGGCGCAGTGCTGATCGGCATCCTGGCGGTCACCATTGCTTCGATTACGCTGGGCTTCAGTGAATTCGGCGGGATCATGTCGATGCCGCCCTCGCTGGCGCCGACCTTCCTGCAACTGGACATCATGGGTGCACTGGACGTCGGTCTGGTCAGCATCATCTTCGCCTTCCTGTTCGTGGACATCTTCGACAACTCCGGCACCCTGATCGGCGTGGCCAAGCGCGCCGGGCTGATGGGCAAGGACGGCCACATGCCGAAAATGGGCCGTGCCCTGATCGCCGATAGTACGGCGGCAATGGCCGGTTCCTTGCTCGGCACCTCGACCACCACCAGCTACATCGAATCCGCGGCTGGCGTGAGCGCCGGTGGCCGTACCGGCCTGACGGCCATTGTGGTGGCCATCCTGTTTCTGCTGGCGCTGTTCTTCGCGCCACTGGCCAGCAGCGTGCCGATCTATGCGACAGCACCTGCCCTGCTGTTCGTCGCGGTGCTGATGGCCTCGGGCATGGCTGAAATCGACTGGGACGACATTACCGTCGCCGCGCCTGTAGTGATTACAACGCTGGCGATGCCTTTCACCTATTCCATCGCCAACGGCATCGCCTTTGGTTTCATTTCCTGGACGGCGATCAAACTGCTGTCGGGTCGCGGGCGCGAGCTGAATGCCGCGCTGGTGATCCTGTCGATCCTGTTCGTGATCAAGCTGGGCTGGTTCAACGCATGAGTGTTCCTTTCGACCCCGCAGGCTACGAAAGTCAGCTTGCAGAAAAGACCGTACGCCTTCGCGAATTGCTGGCACCCTTCGATGCGCCTGAACCTCAGGTATTCGACTCGCCACGCGAGCACTACCGCCTGCGGGCCGAGTTCCGCCTGTGGCGCGAGGACCAGAAGCGTTACTACGCGATGTTCGCGCCGGGTGACAATAAGACCCCGATCCTGCTCGACGGCCTGCCGATTGCCAGCGAGCGTATCAATGCGCTGATGCCGGTACTGCGCGAGCGGTGGGAAGCCAGCCCGAACCTGAACCACAAGCTGTTCCAGGTGGACTTTCTGACCACTCTGGCAGGCGATGCGATGATCACTTTGTGTTATCACCGCCCGCTGGATGACGCCTGGCAGGCCGAAGCCGAACAACTCGCAGCCGAGCTCGACGTCAGCCTGATCGGGCGCTCAAAGGGCCAGCGTCTGGTCATCGGGCGTGACTATGTAACCGAAAAGCTCGACGTTGCCGGACGCACGTTCAGCTATCGCCAGCCGGAAGGCGCGTTCACGCAGCCCAACGGCACGGTAAACCAGAAGATGCTCAATTGGGCGTATGACGCGCTGGGCGAGCGCAATGACGATCTGCTGGAGCTGTATTGCGGCAACGGCAACTTCACCCTGCCGCTGGCCACCCGGGTGCGCAAGGTGCTGGCGACCGAAATCAGCAAGACCTCGGTCAATGCTGCGCTGAGCAATCTGGAAGACAACGCGGTCGACAACGTCACGCTGGTGCGTCTGTCTGCCGAAGAGTTGACCCAGGCGCTGAACGAGGTTCGTCCGTTCCGTCGCCTGCAGGGTGTGGACCTCAAGCGCTACGAATTCGGCAGTGTGTTTGTCGATCCGCCGCGTGCAGGTATGGACGCAGACACCTGCGAGCTGACCCGCCGCTTCGAGCGCATTCTGTACATCTCGTGCAACCCGGAAACCCTGGCGGCCAACATCGCCCAGTTGCACGACACCCACCGGGTCGAGCGCTGTGCACTGTTTGACCAGTTCCCGTACACCCACCACATGGAGTCGGGGGTATTGCTGGTCAGGCGCTGAGACTGAAGACCGGTGCCCATGAGTCTCGCAGCAGGCACCGGATTGTGGGAGGCGGCTTGCCGGCGATGAGGCCCGTCCAGTCACTGATGCGGCGCTTGAAAAATCGCTTCGCCGGCAAGCCGCCTTCCACAGGTTATGCGTTGAGTCAGCGACTCGGGTTTTAGTCCCGCCTGGCGGCTATTCCGGACTTACGTGTGACGCTGAGCGCCGGGCGTGGAAACGCTCTATATGCACATCCAGGCCAGAAAAACTGTCAACTTTTCGTTAGCATCCTATCTATAAGCTGAGGTATAACCCGTAACGCGAACACACTGCTTCGATGGAAGTCTGTCTTGAGCTCTGAATCCCCCGCTGCTTCAACATCCGTCAAACTGTCCAGCCAGCCCGGCTTCATCAGTTTCATCCTGTCGCGCCTGATGGCGGTCTTCGCCATGCAGATTCAGGCAGTGGTGGTCGCCTGGCAGGTCTATGACATGACCCGCGAGCCAATGGCGCTGGCCTATGTCGGCCTGGCCCAGTTCATCCCCATGCTGCTGTTGCTGATGCCTGCGGGCGATCTGATCGATCGCTACAACCGCAAGGTCATCCTGATGATCAGTTGGGGCGTTCAAGCAGTATGCGGCCTGATTCTGCTGGTTTTCTCGGCCATGAATCTGCAGGACCTGCGGCTGATCTACGGCGCGCTGATGCTTTACGGCTGCGCCCGCGCGTTCACCGGTCCCGCCCTGCAAAGCCTGTTGCCGCAGATCGTACCGCGCGAACAGCTCGCCTCGGCAATTGCCACCAACAGCGTGATCATGCGCTGCTCGACGGTCGGCGGTCCGCTGATTGGCGGCTACCTGTATTGGCTGGGCGGCGCAGAGCTGACCTATTCAGTGTGCGTGGCAGCGTTCATTGCCGGGATCCTGCTGCTGGTCAGGGTCGCGACGCCTTACGCAGGCAAACTGGTGGACCTGAGCGACAGCGCCTGGGGTCGATTCACGGCCGGAATCGCCTTCATCCGCTCACGCCCGATCATTCTGGGCACCATATCCCTGGACCTGTTCGCCGTGTTGCTGGGCGGCGTGGTGGCGCTGCTGCCGATCTATGCCCACGAAGTGCTTAACCTTGGCCCGCAAGGGCTCGGCATGCTTCGCGCGTCGATGAGTCTGGGTGAGCTGGCGACCGGGGTGTACCTGAGCATGCGTCCACTGGATCGCAATGTCGGCATGACCATGTTCATGGCAGTGGGGTTGTTCGGGGTGGCGAATCTGGTATTTGCCTTGTCCACCTTGTTCTGGCTGTCGTGCCTGGCGCTTTTGATCGCGGGGGCTGCGGACATGGTCAGCGTCTACATACGCTCGGCACTGGTACAGTTCTCGACACCGGACAACATGCGTGGCCGGGTCAACGCGGTGAACATGCTGTTCATCGGCTCCTCCAACGAGCTTGGCGAATTCCGCGCAGGCACCAGCGCCTCGCTGATCGGTGCGATTCCAGCCGCGATCATGGGCGGTGTCTGCACGCTGGGCGTGGTCGGCGCATGGATGACCGGCTTCAAAACGCTGCGGCAGGTGGACCGCTTTGCCGACGCTACCCCTGCAGAAGTGCCGGAGAGCACGCTCGCAAAAGCACATTGAGTACCAGAGCAGCGCCGCCCGGATTCAGAAAACCGGTATCGCGGCGCCGCTTCTTAGAACCAATCGGTCTCCCCTACCCTCTATACCTCGCATCATGCATTGCGCCGCCCGTGTTTCACTTGGCAGGGGACCGGTTGGCGCGTATTGGTTTCACCAGCGACACTCATTGCACGACAAGAAGAGGGATCCGACATGCTCTGGAAAAAAGGCCGACGCAGCGACAACGTGGTTGATGCACGTGGTGAAAGTAGCGGCGGCGGTGGCGGTGGCATGCGCATCGGTGGCAAGGGATTGAGCCTGGGCGGTATCGTGATCGTCGTCGCCATCGGATTACTGACCGGTCAGGACCCGATGCAGATTCTCGGACAACTCACCGGCCAGATGACCGAGCAAAGCGCTCCGACCAGTTCGCAGACACGTCAGGCACCACCGGCCAATGATCAACAGGCCGAGTTCGTGCGCAGCATTCTGGGCGACACCGAAGACACCTGGCGCGCAGTCTTTGCCCAGAACGGTCGTCAGTACAAGGACCCGACACTGGTGTTGTTCAGCGGCCAGGTGAACTCTGCCTGCGGTTTCGCAACCTCCGCGACGGGTCCGTTCTACTGCCCCGCCGACCAGCAGGTCTATCTGGATCTGGACTTCTTCCGCGAGATGTCGCAACGCTTCTCAGCTGCCGGCGACTTCGCTCAGGCGTATGTGATCGCCCACGAAGTCGGCCACCACGTACAGACCCAGCTCGGTATTTCCGCCAAGGTCGATGCCGCCCGCAAGTCTGGGCAGCGCATGGAGGGCAGCACCGGTTTATTGGTCCGTCAGGAGCTTCAGGCTGACTGTTTCGCAGGTGTTTGGGCCTACAACGCACAAAATCGTTTGAACTGGCTTGAGCCGGGTGATATTGAAGAAGCGTTGAACGCAGCCAACGCCATCGGCGATGATCGTCTTCAGCAGCAAAGCAGTGGTCGAGTCGTACCGGACTCCTTTACCCACGGCACTTCGGCCCAGCGAGTACGCTGGTTCAAGACCGGCTTTGCGCAAGGCCAAATCACCCAATGCGATACTTTCGCCGCCAAGAGTCTCTAAGCACATGATTAAACCGCTTCTGGTCCTGTTGTTAAGCACTGCCTTCGTGAGCCTCGGGGCTCATGCCGAGGATCAAGCGGTTAAATCGATCAGCCCGGACCGTCTGGCCATCAATGGCGCCGAGGCAACACTGGGGCTCAGCCAGGAATGGGTTCACCCAAAACCGAAAATCGAGCGTGTGGTGATCGTGCTGCACGGCCGCCTGCGCAATGCACAGACTTACTTGCGCAGCATCGAGCGCGCCGCCAACCAGTCGAAGGAACGCAGCAAGACGCTGCTGATTGCGCCGCAGTTTCTGGATGAGAAGGACGTCGTCGCTCATCACCTGTCCGACAACATCCTGCGCTGGCGCCAGAACAGCTGGATGGAAGGCGCGACCGCGAGCGATCCCAAGCCCATCAGCTCGTTTCTGGTGCTGGACCACATCCTCAAGCGCCTGAGTGACAGCAAACTGTTTCCCAACCTCAAGGAAATCGTGATCGCCGGCCATTCCGGCGGCGCGCAGGTGGTGCAGCGCTACGCGATGATCGGCGGCAAGGAAGACGCCCTGCTGACCCGCGAAGGCGTGAAGCTGCGCTACGTGATTGCCAACCCGTCGTCCTATGCCTATTTCGATGCCGAGCGGCCTGAGTCTGTGACGGCACAGGCTTGCCCGAACTTCAATGACTGGAAATACGGCCTCAACAAGATGCCGTTCTATTCAGGCAAGGAAAAACCGGCGGATATCGAAAAAGGTTACGTAAAGCGTGACGTCACCTACCTGCTTGGCGAACTGGACACCGATCGCAACCATCCGGCACTGGACAAGACCTGCGCGGCTGAAGCCCAGGGCGCCTATCGCCTGATACGCGGCCAGAACTACTTCAGCTACCTGCAGAAACGCCACCCGGAAGGCCTGAATCAGCGTCTCGTGGTCGTGCCCAAGGTCGGCCATAACGGCGACGGGATGTTTACGTCACCTGAAGGGCAGGCGGTGCTGTTCAAGCCGTTTTGATGGGAAGCACACCCGAAGTGAACTCAACTCAAACGGTGGGAGGCGCCACCACATCTTCGACGGGGCGCTGTCGCGCAGCAAATACCGGACTGCGGGAGGCTGCTTGCCGCCTCCCACGGGTTCTGCATTCATTCAGATAAACGCGTGTGCTTAACGCGGACGATGAGGCCGCCTGTCAGTTCAACATACCGCGCAATGCCACGCAGTCCACGGCATGCCAGTCCGCCAGCTCAGGCCATGGATTCTCCGGCAGGTTTACCAAAACAGTCTTCGCACCCGCTGCCCGGCCGCAATCCAGATCGTGGCGATAATCGCCGATCATCACCATCCTCTTCGGTTCCACGTCCCACGCACTGGCCAGTTTCAACAGGCCGGCCGGATGGGGCTTGGGTGTCGCTTCGTCGCGTCCCAGTACGTCGTCTACCGCAAAGCAGTCGGCAAGGCCGATGGCTTGCAGCGTGATGTGCGCCAGCTCGCGCGCGTTGCGCGTCAGGATGCCCAGGCGATAACCACGAGCCGCCAGCTCACGGACCAGTTCGACAGCACCGTCGGCAGGCAGCGAACCCAAGGCCAGCTCACGCTCGTGCTCCAGCAGCCAGGCGTGCTTGGCGGCGGACTCGGCCGCAGGCAATGCCGCGAGGTGACCGAGAATATCGGCGTCCTGCGGGATGCCCAGTTCGCGCTTGATGGCCGGGAAATCGTGTACGGGGACGGTCAGCGTGCCGTCCATGTCGAACACCCAGTGGCGAATGTCATGCAGCGTCATGCCCAATCCTTTCGATGGCGGATCAGCCCTTCCTGACTGACCGAAGCAACCAGTTGCCCGGCGCGATTGAAGATGCTGCCGCGCGAGAAACCGCGGGAGTTGCCTGCCCACGGGCTGTCCATGGCATACAGCAGCCAGTCGTCAGCACGCAGGTCGTTGTGGAACCACAATGAGTGATCGAGGCTGGCCACTTGCATGTCGCGCTGCCAGACAGTCTTGGCGTGCGGTTTGAGCGAGGTCGTCAGCAAGTTGAAGTCCGAGGCGTAGGCCAGCATGTACTTGTGCAGCGCAGGCGCGTCATTGAGAGTGCCATCGGCCCTGAACCACACATACTTCACCGGCTCACCGGGTTGCGGGTTGTAGGGGTCTTCAGCAGTCACCGGACGAAACTCGATGGGTTTGGGGCGCAGAAACTTGTCATGCACCGCTTCGGGGATCAGGTGTGCACGCTGTTGCATCAGTTCAAGTTCGGAAGGCAGGTTTTCCGGCCCGACGATCTGCGGCATCGCCGCCTGATGCTCGAAGCCTTCTTCGTCGTACTGGAACGATGCGCTGCAGGTGAAGATCGGCTTGCCCTTCTGGATCGCCGTGACGCGACGGGTGCTGAAACTGCCGCCGTCACGCACACGGTCCACTTGGTAGACCACCGGCAGCCCGGCATCGCCAGGTCGCAGAAAATAGCCGTGCAGTGAGTGAACGTGGCGGTCCTCTTCGACCGTCTGGCTGGCGGCAGACAGCGATTGCCCCAGCACCTGACCGCCGAACAGCTGGCGAAAGCCCAGATCCTGGCTACGACCGCGAAACAGGTTTTCTTCAATAGGTTCCAGCGTCAGCAGCTCAACCAGATCATCCAGCACTTGGCTCATGTTCATTCCTCGCACAAAACGTACCCGCACTCGCCCGGCAGCGACGGTCGGTGTGTTCGCGGCAGGCCCGCAAGGCCTGCGCTATTAAAGTGAAATGATACAGAAATAAGGCGGCGGGCTCAGTCAGGGTTTCAGGGTATTGAGCCACTGTTCGCGATTGATGCGATAAAGCACGTGCGGCTTGAGCGGGTTCCCGTCCTGCACGTTCGGATGCTCGAAATCGTCGGAAGGATCGCGCAGCATGCCGATCGCCTGCATCACCTTTTGCGAGGATTCATTGCTCATGGCCGTAAATGACACGATCTGATCAAGCTTCAAGCGCTCGAAACCGCAACCGAGCGCGGTCCAGGCCGCTTCGCTGGCGAAGCCCAGTCCCCAGTGCTCGCGTGCCAGCCTCCAGCCGATCTCGACGGCGGGCGTGAAGTGCGCGTCGAACCCCACCACGCCCAGCCCGGTAAAACCGATGAATGCACCGCTATCCTTGCGTTCAAGTGCCCACAGACCGAAACCCAGCTCGGCAAAATGCCCGCGCATCCGCCCGATCATGGCGGCGCTTTCGAGACGACTGAGGGGCTCGGGAAAATATCGCATGACCTGCGGGTCGGCGCACATGGCGGCAAACGCAGGCAAATCGTCGTCGCGCCACTGCCGCATCAGCAATCGGGCGCTGTCCAGCTTGAGTATCGGTTCCATCGATCTCCCCCGTAACCGTCATCTTCGGGCGCAAGTGTAATCTGTTGAAGTTGCAGCCAACTGTGCGACAAGGCGCATAACTGGCACTATCGAGCTTCGACCTTTGACCGGACGCAAAATGTCCCTGCCACTGATCTATCACGACGACTACAGCCCGGAATTTCCGGCTGACCATCGGTTTCCCATGGACAAGTTCCGTCTGCTGCGCGATCACTTGATCGACAGCGGCCTGACCCGCGACGTTCAATTATTACGTCCAGAGCTGTGTCCGGCCGATATTCTGGCCCTCGCACACGATCCCTCTTACATCAGCCGTTATCTGAGCGGCGACCTGTCACGCGAGGATCAGCGCCGTCTCGGCCTGCCGTGGAGCGAGGCACTGGCGCGCCGCACCATCCGGGCCGTGGGTGGCTCGCTGCTGACGGCCGATCAGGCGCTTGAACACGGTCTGGCCTGCCATCTGGCGGGAGGCACCCACCATGCGCACTATGACTATCCGGCGGGTTTCTGCATCTTCAACGACCTGGCGGTGATCAGCCAGTACCTGCTGCAGAGCGGGCGTGTGGACAAGGTGCTGATCTTCGACTGCGACGTGCACCAGGGCGACGGCACGGCGCGTATTCTGGCCGAAACAGAAGACGCCATCACCGTCTCGCTGCACTGCGAAAAGAACTTCCCGGCCCGCAAGGCCCGGAGCGACTGGGATATTCCGCTGCCGATGGGCATGGGCGACAGCGATTATCTGAACGTCGTCGATGACCTGCTCAACTACCTGCTGCCCATCTACAAGCCGGATCTGGTGCTGTACGACGCAGGCGTGGACGTCCACAAGGATGACGCGCTGGGTTATCTGCAACTCACCGATCAGGGTCTGGCAGATCGCGACGAGGCTGTACTGCGTCATTGCCTGGGTCGCGATATCCCCGTCATGGGCGTGATTGGTGGCGGTTACAGCAAGGACCGCCAGGCGCTGGCCCGGCGGCACGGCATCCTGCATCACAGCGCGCAACGGGTCTGGCAGGATCTGGGCCTGTGACAGGCCGGGCAGCAAATCTCGGGTAGAATGCCGCACTTTCCCGCCATCGATATTCAGCTGATCATGACCGACCTCACTGCCTCCGAACCTCAATCCGTTGCCGTTATCGGAGGTGGACCTGCTGGCCTGATGGCGGCAGAAGTGCTGAGCCAGGCCGGGTTTCGGGTCGACCTGTATGACGGCATGCCGTCGGTCGGGCGCAAGTTTCTGCTGGCCGGGGTGGGCGGCATGAATATCACTCACTCCGAGCCCTACTCTGATTTTCTGTCACGCTATTTCGAACGCTCGCCGATGATCGCGCCGCTTCTTCGCCAGTTCGATGCGGACGCCTTGTGCGCGTGGATTCATGATCTGGGTGTCGACACCTTTATCGGCAGCTCGGGCAGAGTGTTCCCGACGGACATGAAAGCCGCGCCCTTGCTGCGCGTCTGGCTGAAACGCCTGCGGGACGCTGGCGTGATCATCCACACCCGGCATCGCTGGCTGGGCTGGAACGCCGATGGCCACCTGCGCATCGCCCATCCCGAAGGTGAGTTGACGCTCCAACCGGCTGCCACGCTGTTGGCACTCGGAGGCGCCAGTTGGGCGAGGTTGGGCTCCAATGGCGCCTGGGTGCCCTGGCTTGAAGCGCAGCAGGTGAATGTCGCGCCTTTGCAGGCCGCCAATTGCGGCTTTGAGGTCTCAGCCTGGAGCGAGTTGCTGCGCAGCAAGTTTGCCGGTGCCCCGCTGAAGAACATCGCCATGGGTTTGCAGGGGCAACCGCTGCGTCTGGGCGAGTGCGTGCTGACCGAAACGGGCGTGGAAGGCAGTCTGGTGTACGCGCTGTCGGCGCAGATTCGGCAACAGATCAACCTCAGCGGCTCGGCGAGCGTGCAGATTGATTTGCTGCCCGGAAAGTCCCTGGGCGATGTACACAAGGCCCTGAGCAAACCTCGCGGCTCGCGCTCGATGTCCAGGCACCTGCACAGTCAGTTGGGTCTCGACGGTGCCAAGGCCTCGTTGCTGCGAGAACTGGCGCCACGCGAAGCCTTCGATGATCCGACGCTGCTGAGCCAGGCAATCAAGGCACTGCCCCTGCGACTGATCAGACCACGGCCTATCGACGAAGCCATCAGCACCGCAGGTGGCGTGACGTTTGAATCCATGGACGAGCGCTTGATGCTCAGGCAACTGCCCGGCGTGTTCTGCGCCGGCGAAATGATCGACTGGGAAGCACCGACCGGCGGCTATCTCCTGACGGCCTGCTTCGCCAGCGGGCGGGCTGCCGGGCTGGGCATGGTGGAGTGGTTGCGCGACAGGCGCTGATCGGTTTTGCGCCGCTGCGGAACGCGTACGCTCGTTGTTCCAAACACACTCACTGTGCGTAGTCTTTCAATTTCTCCTGCATGAAATCCAGAAAACACTGGATCCTCAGCGCCAACTGCGAGTTGCGGTAGTACACCGCGTTGATCGGCTGACGATAGCCGCTGTCGGCGTCTTGCAGAATGCCGAGCAGCCTTCCGTCTCGCAGGTCTTCATGGGTCATGAAGTCGGACAGACAGGCAATCCCGATCCCCTCCAGCGCCAGATGACGCAAGGTGTCGCCACTGGATGCAGCAACACCAGGTTTGATCGGGTAGCGATCACCCCCGGCATGGCGCAGCGGCCAGTGATTGAGCACCTCCACCTGATTGAATCCCAGCAGAGTGTGCCGGGAGAGCTCTTCGACTGTTTGTGGCGTGCCGTGGCGTTCCAGGTACGCAGGGCTGGCGACGATGTTCAGCAGGCAACTGCCCAGTGCGCGGGCATGCAGGGTCGAATCGGGCAGTGCGCCAATGCGGATTGCGATGTCGGTGTTCTGCTCCAGCAGGTCGATGAACCAGTCATCGCTGTTCAGTTCCAGCTGGATATCCGGATAACGCTGCCTGAACTCCGCCACATGCGGCACCACCGAATGCAACATGAAAGGCGACGCGGCGTTGATGCGCAGACGTCCGGCCGGTATCTGCCTTGAAGACATCAGGTGCTCTTCCAGACTTTCCATCTGCTCGAGGATCAAACGCGCTCGAGTCAGGAAGAACTTGCCCTCCTCGGTCAGGTCCATGCGCCGCGTGGTGCGGTTGATCAATGTGGTCTCAAGCTTGGCCTCAAGCCTCGACAAGGTACGGCTGATCCCCGACGGCGTCTGCCCCATCTTCTCGGCTGCGGCGGAAATGGAGCCACTTTCGATCACCGAGACGAACACCTGCAACTCATCGGACCTGGCTTTCACTGTTGTTCCCCGCTCAAGAGTCCGGGGATATTAACCGCAGTTCAAGCAAATACCTTGGCCAGATGCGCTTCATAGCGTTTCACATCAGCTTCGATGTTCGGCACTTTCATCACATCCACCGCAAGGAACGTCGGCAGGCCGGTCATGCCAAGGAACTGGTTGGCCTTATGAAACGGGAAGTACACAGCATCGACGCCTTTGGCTTCAAAGAAGTAGCAAGCGTCGTCGAAGGCTTGTTGCGGCGCGTTCCAGGTGGCTGAAATCATGTATTGCTTGCCATGCAGCAAGCCGCCGCTGCCGTATTTCTGCGAGGCATCGGAACGTGTGCGACCGTCGTTGGCGTACAGACTGCCGTGCCCTTCGGTGAACACTTCGTCGATATACTTTTTGACCGTCCACGGCGCGCCCATCCACCAGCCTGGCATTTGCCAGACGATGACATCGGCCCACAGAAACTTCTGCACTTCCTCAGCCACGTCATAACCACCGTCGATGAAGGTTTCCTTCACGTCGTAACCAGCGCGGTCCATGAATGCCACGCCAGCGTCGTGCAGGGTCGCGTTATAGCGGCCGTCCGAGTGAGCAAACTGTTTACCGCCGTTGAGAAACAATACTTTTTTCATGCCAGACCTCTGGATGCTCGGCCCTGCCCTATGAATTGGCGGAACCCGTCATTAATCGATGGGGAGAAGAATAAAGACGGAGCGGCTTATGAATAAGCCGAGGAAAGGCAAATCACTTTTGCTCAGAAGTCACGAATAATGACGCCATTGTTGACTTAGAATGCGAGCACTTCAGCAGAGGAATGCTTCGATGCCCACACCTTACGGCTTCATCCTGCACGCCCATACCCGCCCGGAAAAGTCAGCCGAGTTCGAAGCGCTGTTCAGTTCTTACGTTGCACAGAGCCGCAGCGAGCCGGGCTGCATCGAATACCACATGCTGCGCGATCAGCAGGATCCGACGCTGTTCATCTTTTTCGAGGTCTGGGCGTCGAAAAAGGACCTGGACGTTCACTCCGCGCAGCCGCACATGACCGCGTTGTACGAGAAGCGTTTTGAGTATCTGGTCAGCGACTTCCAGATTCGCCGCATCGACATGCTCAGCCCTTCATCAGCAAGTGCAGCCCCAGCAGCGCCATCCCGATAAAGAAGGTGCGCTTGAACACGGCGGCGCTGATCCGCTGCCGCAACCATTGACCGATCAGCATACCCAGCAGGGCCGGGATCAGCGCCAACAATGAAGCACCGAGTTCACTGCCGCCGAGTGCGTTGTTCGAGGACAGACCGATGGCCAGCGCCAGCGTCGAAACCGTGAACGACAGCCCCAGAGCCTGCACCAGTTGATGACGTTCCAGGCCCAGTGCCTGCAGATACGGCACGGCAGGAATCACGAAGACACCCGTCGCCGAGGTGATGACGCCGGTCAGCAGGCCGCACAGTGGACCCAGCCAGCGCTCGGTCGTCGCAGCCACCTTGAGCATCGGCAGGAACAAACCGCTCAGCGCATACAGCAGCAGCGCCCCGCCCAATGCCTGCGTCATAGAATGATCGCCGTTCATGCCCAGCCAGAACGAACCGGCCAAGGTGCCTGCGAACACCATCGCCAGCATCGGCCAGAGACGCCGGATAAGCCCGCCGAGGTGCCCGCCTGTCGCAAGTTGCCAGAAGTTGGTCACGATGGACGGAATGATCAGCAAGGCGGCAGCCTGCGCCGGGAGCATAGCCAGCCCCAGCAAGCCCATGGACACAGTCGGCAGGCCGAGGCCAATCACGCCTTTGACGGTGCCTGCGAGCAGAAAGGTGCCGAAGACCAAGGCGATCAGGCCGGTACCCAGCGTTTGATACGTATCGAAGAGTGTATTCATGACGCGATTCTGGGTCTTCAGGAGCCTGTTGAAAATCTGGCTTATACTCAGCCAGCCTCTGGCATGGACAGAGGCTGATCAGCCAGGGATTGTCTTTACATGCACTTAGACCTCACCGACCTGCGTCTTTTTCAGCACGTGGTCGAGACCGGCAGCATCACTGCCGCCGCAACGCGCAGTCACCTGTCACTGGCATCGGCCAGCGCACGTGTTCGGGCGATGGAAGCGTCATTGCAGGCGCCATTGCTTGAACGAGGCCGACGTGGCGTGACGCCGACGCCTGCGGGCAAGGCGCTGGCGCAGCATGCACGGGTGATCCTGCAACAGGTCGAGCGAATGCAGTTCGATCTGGCGGATTACGCGAAGGGTTTCAAAGGCCAGGTGCGGCTGCTGTGCAACACCTCAACGCTGAGCGAGCACCTGCCGGAACGATTGGCGGATTTTCTGGTGGCGTATCCCAACATTGATGTCGACATTCAGGAACAGACCAGCCTGCGCATCCTGCACGCGCTGCGTCATGGGACGGCGGATGTCGGGATCATTTCCGACGCCGTAGACGCCAGCGATCTGCAAACCCTGCCCTTCCGGGATGATCCGCTGACGCTGGTCATGCCGCCTGACCATCCGTTGGGCGAGCTGACCCGTGTCAGCTTTGCACAGGCACTGGATGAGGAGTTTGTCGGCCTGTCGGTCAACAGCGCGTTGGGCATTCATATTGAAGAACAGGCGTTGCACATGGGCAAGCGCATGCGCATCCGGGTGCGTGCCGAAGGGTTTGATGGCGTCTTGCGCATGGTCGCCCACGGCGCCGGACTGGGTATCGTGCCGCAGGCCGCAGTGGACCGTGCGACCCGTCCACTGCGCTTTGTCGCAGTGCGATTGAGCGATCTTTGGGCCGACCGCAAACTGCTGCTCTGCGCCGCTGATTTCAACGCCCTGCCCGGTTACGCCAGGGCGCTGCTGGATGCGTTGGAGCAGCGACACTGATTGATCCGAGTCACATCACCCGCAGATGCGCGGGGAACGATCACGACCGCGCTTTTGCCTTGCGCTCGCGCAGGTATGCAACCACTTCGCTCTGGGTCCCGGCGAACTCGATACGTGAGGACTTGTGCTCGCGTTGGTAGGCGTACATGGGGTCGTAGTACTCACCGAGCAGACCTTCGATCCAGCCACGATGCAGATCGACCTTGCCGCTGCGGCGCTGTTCGTCCAGCGCGTCCTGCATGATGGCTTGCAGTCGCTGCAAACGCTCGCCGCCAAGGCGCTTGTGGATGTTTTTCAGGCTTTGCAGCAAGCGCTCGGCAAACAGGTCGAAACCGGTGTCTTCGCCGTGCAGGCTGACGAACTCGGCGCACAGGTCGGTCACGTAATCGCGAAGAATACGCTCGACCCGGTTTTCGAAACTGTCCTCCAGCCAGACCATCGAGCAGTCCTGCATGGTCTGGTGCAATTCCAGCGGCACGTTGCAGCTGCCCACCAGACGGCTTTCGTCTTCCAGCACGAACTGCTCGATACCGGCGGCGCGCTTTTTGAGCAGGTCGATGGCCAGACGGTTCTCGAAATCGATCTGCGCTGGCTGGCCGGTCGCCCGTTTGCCGAAGCTGGAACCACGGTGGTTGGCGATGCCTTCCAGATCAAGGCTGTTGGCGAGCTGAGGCAGGACCTCGGTCTTGCCGGTGCCGGTCATGCCGCCGAGCACCACGAAATCGCACTCGGTCACCGCGTCGTGCAGGGTGTCGAGCAGGAAGGTCCGCATCGCCTTGTAGCCGCCGATGATGCGCGGATAATCGACCCCCGCCTCCTGCAGCCAGCGCTGCACGGTCTGCGAGCGCAGCCCGCCACGAAAGCAATACAGGTAACCATTCGGGTTGGCTTTGGCGAACGCCAGCCAAGCCTCGACGCGCTCATCCTTGACCGGCCCGCAGACCAGTTGATGGCCCAGCCTGATTGCCGCCTCCTGCCCATGTTGCTTGTAGCAGGTGCCGACCTTTTGCCGTTCGATGTCAGTCATCAGCGGCAGGTTGATCACGCCCGGAAACGCGCCCTTGGAAAACTCCACCGGCGCCCGGGCATCCATCATCGGCACATCGTTGAGAAATAGAGCGCGGTAATCACTGCTGTTGTCGGCCATCAGAACACCTCGACGGCATGGGTCTGTCGCTCAAGCAGTGTGCCGACAGGCTTCAATTGCAGGCCCGACTCGGCAGCCGCTGCCAGAAACTCCGCTTCGCCTTGCAGGGTGACCGCCACCAGCAAACCACCGCTGGTCTGCGGATCGCATAGCAGGTCGCGCTGCGCATCACTGAGCGATGCGATCTTGTCGCCGTAGCTTTCGAAGTTGCGCAACGTTCCGCCCGGCACGCAGCCTTCGGCGATGTAATGCTCGACACCCGGCAAACGCGGCACGGCGGCGTAATCCAGACGTGCCGTCAGCCCTGCGCCATCGGCCATTTCGACCAGATGGCCCAACAGACCGAAACCGGTGACGTCAGTCATCGCCATCACGCCGGCCAGTTTGCCGAAGCGGCTGCCGGGCTTGTTCAGGGTACACATCCAGTCACGCGCCAGACCGACGTCCTGCTCGCGCAGTTTCGCCTTCTTCTCGGCGGTGGTGAGAATGCCGATGCCCAAGGGTTTGGTCAGGTACAGCATGCAGCCCGCCAGCGCCGTGTCGTTGCGCTTCATATGTTTCTTCTGCACGACGCCGGTCACGGCCAGGCCGAAAATCGGCTCGGGCGCATCGATGGAGTGTCCGCCCGCCAGCGGAATACCCGCTGCATCGCAGACCGCACGGCCGCCGCGAATCACCTCGCGGGCCACTTCAGGCGGCAGCACATTGACCGGCCAGCCGAGGATGGCGATGGCCATCAGCGGATCACCGCCCATCGCATAGATGTCGCTGATTGCGTTGGTTGCGGCGATGCGGCCGAAATCGAAGGGATCGTCGACGATGGGCATGAAAAAGTCGGTGGTCGACACCACGCCGCGTTCATCGTCCAGCGCATAGACAGCGGCATCGTCACGCGAGGCGTTGCCGACCCACAGGTTCGGGTCCAGGTTCTGCGCGCCGCTGCCGGCCAGGATCACGTCCAGCACCTTGGGGGAAATCTTGCAGCCACACCCAGCTCCGTGACTGTACTGGGTCAGGCGGATTGGCTCACTCATCGCAACACTCTCGGTAACGGGGAAACAGGCTGCGGAGTCTAGGGTCTGTTGCGGTTTGAGCGCAAACGGCGTCGCCGTTCGGTCATGCCATCAAAACGATACGCCTGACGAACTGGCCTTTCTCGCCGCGCCTCTTATAATCCCGCGCTCCAGTACCGAATCCATCGAAGCGTGCCTGCCTGGCCAGAGTCGCTTTGCCTTGTCGTTTTTTCCGCTATTGAACCGGAGAACTTTCATGCTCAAGCGTACCCTGGCGCTGGCCGCCGGCCTTGCCCTGTCCTTTACCGCACTGACCAGCCACGCGGCCGATGTGCTGCGCGTGTCGGCCATTCCCGACGAAGCACCGACCGAACTGCTACGCAAGTTCAAGCCGCTGGGTGCCTATCTGGAGCAGCGACTGGGCATGAAGGTCGAGTTCGTTCCGGTCGCCGACTACCCGGCGGTGGTCGAAGCGCTGGCCACCGACCGTCTCGACATGGCCTGGCTGGGCGGCTTCACCTTCGTGCAGGTCAACCTCAAGACCGGCAATGCCGTGCCCTTGGTACAGCGTGAGCAGGACGCGCAGTTCACCAGCAAATTCATTACCTCCGATCCGAACGTGAAAAGCCTGGCGGACCTGAAAGGCAAGACCTTCGCGTTTGGCTCCGTGTCGTCCACGTCCGGCAGCCTGATGCCGCGCTACTTCATGCTCAAGGAAGACATCAAGCCGGAAACCTTCTTCAGCCGCGTTGCTTATTCGGGCGCGCATGACGCCACTGCGGCCTGGGTTCAGGCGGGCAAGGTCGATGCTGGCGTGCTGAATGCCAGTGTGTGGGACAAGCTGGTCGCCAACGGCAAGGTCGATACCAGCAAGGTGCGCGTCTTCGCCACCACGCCGACCTACTTCGATTACAACTGGACCGTGCGCGGCACGCTGGACAAGGGCCTGGCGGCGAAGATCAAGCAGGCGTTCCTGGACCTGGACCCGGCCAACCCGGAGCAGAAAGCGATTCTTGATCTGCAGGCAGCCAGCCGCTTCATCGAGACCAGACCGGAAAACTACAAGGGCATCGAAGAGGCTGCCCGCGCTGCCGACCTGCTGAAATGACGCTGCGCCTGTCCGGGACAGACCTGCGCCACAGTAACGGTACGCTCGCGCTGAGGGGCCTGGAACTGAGCATCGCGCAGGGCGAGCGGGTGGCGGTGATCGGTCCGTCCGGGGCGGGCAAGACCACGCTGCTCAACCTGCTGGCCGGCGCTCTGCGGCCCAGCGCAGGGCAAGTGGAAATACTGGGGAGCAGTCCCTGGCAGCTTTCCAGTCGGCAGCGTCAGCAATTGCGCCGTCGTATTGCGCTGATCCATCAGGCCCCGCCTCTGCCGCCGCGCCAGCGCGTGGTGACAGCGGTGCTGGCCGGCAAACTCGGTGAGTGGAGGTTGGGCAAGTCGTTGCTCAACCTGTTGCACCCACTCGACGTGCCAGGCGCGCGCAACGTGCTCGCGCGTCTGGATCTGGCGGACAAGCTGTTCGTGCGCTGCCAGCAGTTGTCCGGTGGGCAACTGCAACGGGTCGGTATCGCCCGCGCCCTGTATCAGGCCCCGGAAGTGATGCTGGCGGACGAGCCGGTGTCGGCAATGGACCCCCGCCTGGCGGACCACACGCTGGCGCTGCTGTGTCAGCACGCCATTGAACACGGCGTGACGCTGGTCGCCAGCCTGCATGCCGTTGAGCTGGCCCTGGCGCATTTTCCGCGCATCATCGGCGTGCGGGACGGGCAGATTCATTTCGACCTGAACGCCAGCGAAGTCAGCCGGGAACACCTCGATACGCTTTACGCCAACGAACAGCTGAGCACACCGGCCACCACCGAAACACCTGCCACTGCGCCCTGGACGCCACGATGCTGAGTCGTGATCGACGCGACCCGGCCGCCATACCGCGCCTGTTGTTGGCGCTGCTGGCTGTCGCACTGCTGTGGCCGGGCATCCGTCTGGCTGAACTCGATCCCACTGTTTTGCTGCAACCGGAAAACGCCCGGACCATGGGCGGTTTTGTGGCCGGCTTCTGGCCGCCCGCCCACAACCCCGAGTTTCTTTCGTTGTTGATCGACGCCACCTTGCAGACGCTGGCGATTGCCACAGCGGGCATGGCTCTGGCGCTGGTTTTGGCCATACCGGCAAGCCTGCTGGCCAGTTCGGCGCTGTCGTTATCTGCGGCGTCACGTGCGGGCCAGCCCGGCTGGCTCGGTCAATGCCTGCGCTGGCCGGTGCGCGGCCTGCTGATCTTCCTGCGCAGCGTGCCGGAAATCGTCTGGGCGCTGCTGTTCGTGCGTGCCGTCGGGCTGGGTCCCACGGCAGGTGTGCTGGCTATCGCCATTACCTACGCGGGCATGCTGGGCAAGGTTTACGCCGAAATTTTCGAGTCCGTTGATCAACGCCCGGCCCATGCCCTGATGCAGGCGGGCAGCGGACGATTTGCCGCGCTGGCGTACGGCATCCTGCCCAATGCCGCGGCAGAACTGACCTCGTACACGGTGTATCGCTGGGAATGCGCAGTCCGCGCGTCGGTGGTGATGGGCTTCGTCGGCGCGGGTGGTCTGGGTCAACAGATCGACCTGTCGATGCGCATGTTCGCCGGAGCCGAAGTGGCGAGCATGCTGCTGACCTTTCTGGTACTGGTGCTGTTGGCCGATCAGTTGAGCCGCCTGCTGCGCGGGAGATTCACATGAGACGGGCTGGCAACTGGCTGTTATTGATCGCGATCATTGCGGCGGTGGTTGGCTCGTTCATTTATCTGGGCATGGACCTGTTCAGCCTGAGCAGCCCTGAAGGCCTGACGCAGATGGGCCGTTATGCCCTGCGCTTCATGAGTCCGGACCTGAGCGCCGGTCACTTGCAGGCCATCGGCAAGGGCGCACTGGAAACTCTGGCGATGTCGGCACTCGGCACGCTGCTGTCGGTGATCGGCGGATTATTGCTGGCCCTGCCCGCCGCAGGTCGCCTGGGCTGGCCGATGCGCAGTCTGAGCCGTTTGCTGCTCAATGCGTTGCGGGCCATTCCAGAGCTGGTGTGGGCCGTGCTGATGGTGCTGGCCGCAGGGCTTGGCCCCAACGCAGGCACGCTGGCACTGGCGTTGCACACCACGGGCGTGCTGGGTCGCTTGTTCGCCGAAGCGCTGGAAAACACTGCACCGGAACCCGCCGCTGCGATTCGTCTGCAAGGTGGCAGCGCATGGCAGGCGTTCTCCTACGGCACGCTGCCCAACCTCTGGCCGCAACTGCTGGCGTACACCCTGTATCGCTGGGAGAACAACATACGCATGGCAAGCATTCTAGGGTTCGTCGGCGCGGGCGGTCTGGGACAGATGCTCTATGTCAGCCTCAGCCTGTTTCAGGAAGCCCAGGCCAGTACCGTCATCCTTGCGATGCTGGTACTGGTATTTGCCGTGGATGCGCTGAGCGGCTGGAGCCGTCAACGGTGGGTGCGTAACTGATTACCAGAGATACGCCTCCCACAGTGCGGTGTGTGCGGCGAGCAAGCGGTGTGTCAGACATACAGACACAACCCCTTGCTCGCCGCGATACCTCTGGACTCAATACCCCAACGACAACCCGGTATTGCGACGCGGGTCATTGGCGCCGTAAAAGCGGTTGTTGCCGACCGGCTTGCCGTCCAGCGACGGCGCACCCACCAGAATTGCTGCCACATGGTTCATGGGCTGCGGACCTGCAAACTTGTGGCCCCAGCTTTCGAGGATCTTCAGCGTATCCGGGCTGACCGCGAAGGTGTCCAGGTTGGTCGTATCCGGCTGCCATTGCTGGTGGAAACGTGGCGCATCGACCGCTTCCTGGATGTTCATGCCGTAGTCGATGACGTTGAGCATGGTCAGCAGGGTCGCGGTGATGATGCGGCTGCCGCCTGGCGTACCGACGACCATCACGGTCTTGCCATCCTTGGTAACGATGGTCGGGCTCATTGATGACAGCGGCGTCTTGCCCGGCGCGATGGCATTGGCTTCGCCCTGGACCAGACCGTACATGTTGGGCACGCCAGGCTTGACGGTGAAGTCGTCCATCTCGTCGTTGAGGATGACGCCGGTCTTGCTGGCCATGACGCCTGCACCGAACCAGTTGTTCAGCGTGTAGGTCACCGAGACCGCGTTGCCCCACTTGTCGACAATCGAGTAGTGCGTGGTGTTGCTACCTTCATGTGGCGCAACACCCGGCTTGATCCTGTTCGAATCACCGGCCTTTTGCGGATCGATTGCAGCACGCAGTTTGTCGGCATAGGCAGGATCGAGCAGGTGCTCGATAGGATTCTTGACGAAATCCGGGTCGCCCAGATAGCTGTTGCGATCCACATACGCGTGGCGCATGGCTTCGATCTGATAGTGCGTGCCCTGCGCCGAACGGAAGCCCAGCTCTTTCATCGGGTAGCCCTGCAGGATATTCAGGATCTGGCAGATGACCACGCCGCCGGAGCTCGGTGGTGGTGCCGACACCACGTGATAACCACGGTAGTCGCATTCGATAGGCGCCAGTTCACGGGTTTTGTAATGATCGAGGTCGGCCTGGGTGATGATGCCCTTGCCCGCCTGACTGGAGTCGACCAGCGCCTTGGCGACCCAACCTTTGTAGAAACCGTCGCTGCCCTTCTCGGACACTTCACGCAAGGTCTTGGCCAGGTCTTTCTGCACCAGTTTCTGGCCGACCTGCAGCGGCTCGCCCTTGTTGAGGAAGATCGAACCGGAATCGGCCATGTCCGCCTTGAACACGTCGGTCGCGGTGTGCAGCATGTCGATATCGCCCTGGCGCAGGATGAACCCGTCTTCAGCCAGTTTGATCGCAGGGGCAATCACATCTTCGCGCTTGCGAGTACCGTATTTGCTCAGCGCCAGCTCCATGCCTGAAACGGTGCCGGGCACGCCGACGGCCAGATGGCCTTTGGCGCTCAGGTCCGGTATGACATTGCCTTCCTTGTCCAGGTACATGTTGGCGGTAGCGGCCAGCGGAGCCTTTTCGCGGAAGTCGATAAAGGTCTTGCGGCCATCGGCCAACTGGACGGTCATGAAACCGCCGCCGCCCAGGTTACCGGCTGCGGGATAAACCACCGCCAACGCGTAACCGACTGCAACCGCAGCATCGACGGCGTTGCCGCCGTCCTTGAGTACATCGACGCCAACGTGGGTGGCCAGGTGCTGGGCCGTCACGACCATGCCGTTCTCTGCGGCGACCGGCGCCTGGGAAGCGGCGAAAGTGGGGGAATACGCAACAATCAGTGCCGTCGCAATCAGCGATCTGGCGAGGGGTTCGAACTTCATGAGCAGTCTCTTCTTCCTGAATCCGGGACGTTTGATACCCACTGCCCGCGTGAAGGGCAGTGGCGCTGCACTACCTCCCCAAGGTGTACCTGCATCCTTGCGGTGGTCGAACCTGACCAAAGTAGCGGGTCCTGAAGCGTTTACCTAGCGCAAAACACCAAACACACGTCATCCAGCACCCGGAGCGTGAATGGGATAAGATCGCGCCCACCAATGAGAATCATCCACAGCTTCTCCAGCCCGTGCCGCAGGACCATCATGATGTGCGCGTTAACTTCACCTCGCCCGACCCCACGCGTTCTGGTGGTGGATGATCATCGCAAGATCCGCGACCCGCTTGCGGTGTACCTGCGACGTCATCTGTTCGAGGTGCGCACGGCCGAAGACGCGGCGGGCATGTGGCAACTGCTCAAGCAGCAGCGCTTTGACGTGGTGGTGCTGGACGTGATGCTGCCGGACGGCGATGGCTTCGAACTGTGCAACCGCCTGCACCGGCGCGAGAACATTCCGGTGATCCTGCTCACGGCCCGCGACACGGCGGCCGACAGGGTGCGCGGCCTCGACATCGGTGCAGACGACTACATCACCAAGCCCTTCGAACCTCGCGAGCTGGTCGCACGGATCAACAGCGTACTGCGCAGATGCAGTCCGACGCGACCTGAAACCACAGTCGTGACACCCGGCGAAACCGCTACGCAGCATCGTCACTACGCGTTCGCAGGCATGAGCTTTGCCGCCCGCACCGGCACGCTGGTACGACGCGACGGCTCAACAGTCAGACTCAGTACCGTGGAAAGCCGGTTGCTGGGTGTGCTGCTCAATCACCCCAATAGTATTCTTGGTCGCCAACGCCTGATCGACCTGACCGCGCGGCCCGGCAACGACGTCTACGACCGCGCCATCGACCGGCAAATCAGCCGCCTGCGCCGCAAGCTTGACGACAACCCGCTCGAACCCGCGCTACTGCGCACCATCTGGGGCGACGGTTATCTGCTGGCGGCTGACGTCACCGTGCTCGACGCATGAAGTGGCTGAAATGTCTGTGGCCGAAACGCATGACCCAGCAACTGGGCTTGCTGTTGCTGCTCGCACTGCTGGCTTCCAATGGCGTCGCCATGCTGTACCTGCAACGCACCGGTGCATTGATTCACCCGTTGTCACGCACGCTGGCCATTGAACGGCTGATCACCGCCTACCATGCTGCGCAGGGTCTTTCAGCGGACGATGCGTCGCATCTGTTGAGTGCCATGCAGACGCCCGACTCGGAACTGTGGGTGTCCAAAGACCCCATCGCCAACACGCTGGACATGCGCGCCGAAGAACACCGGCTGGTCGCCGACCTGAGAAAGCGTCTGACCCTGCCCGACGAAACCACCATCGGCATGCAGCTTGAACGCATCAGCGGCGGACCGGCCCGCGAGCATGTGTTCGTCGCAGCCGGTTGGGCGCCCTTGCGGTTGCGCACCAGCATCGACCTGCTCAACGGCTCGCAGTTGAACGCCATCCAGCATCCGGCCGGAGGTTATGAATGGGGGCGCATGCTCGCCTACACCTTGCCGGTGACGACCATTCCGGTGCTGTTGATCGTGGTGTTTTTCATGCGACGGATCGTGCAGCCCATCCAAAACCTGGCGCAGGCGACCGAACGTGTCAGCCGGGGCGAATGGATACCGCCGTTGCCCATGACCGGCCCACAGGAAGCCCGCGACCTGACCACCGCATTCAACGTGATGCAGGAGCGCATTGCCCGGCATGTCGAAGGCCGTACACGGATGCTCGCGGCCATCAGTCACGACTTGAACACACCGCTCACCGAACTGCGTCTGCACTTGGAATTGCTTGAGGACGGGCCAGAGCGCGACGACATGCTGGAAAGTCTCGACGAGCTGCGGGCGATGGTGCGCGAAACCCTGAATTTCGTGCGCGGTGATGCGGTACAGGAAGCGATGGTCGACATCTCGCTGACCGGCCTTCTGGATGACCTGGCCAGACGTTACAGCAGTATGGGTCAGCCAATTGGCTGGGACGGTCAGGATGAGATTAGGTGTCGTTGCAGACCGCTGGCCCTCAAGCGTGCCCTGACCAACCTGATCGACAATGCTCTCAAACATGCGGGCGATGCCAGCGTCAGTGTGTGGACCGAGCCCGACGGGCCTATTCGTCTGGAGGTTCTGGATCATGGACCGGGTATCGAGCAGGCCTGGCTGACGCACGTGTTCGAGCCGTTCGTACAGTTGAGTCAGAGCGGCGCAGACACTAAACAGGGCGGCGGACTGGGCCTGGGACTGGCCATCGCCCGCTCCTGCGTCCAGGCCCATGGCGGCGAACTCACCCTGGAAAACCGCCCGCCCGCCGGACTGTGCGCCATAGTGCGACTGCCCGGCGCCTGACGACAAAGGACGTAAACAACGGCGACTGACTGAGCGCACATGCCGTGGAAGGCGGCTTTCCAGCGAAGGCGTCATTCCAGCCACTCACAGTTCGCCTGAAAAAACGTATCGCCAGCAAGCTGCCTCCCACAGGTTTTGCATTTACCCAGTGATTCCACGCCCGCGCGTCAGGCAACACGGCGGTTGAATCAGAACCGCACGGTCGTACTCGCCCACAGCGTGCGACCGTAATTCACCGTACCGTACGTTTCGTCATCCAGACGCTTATCGGTGAGGTTGTACAGCGCGGCATTGAACGACACGTTTTTAGTCAGTTCATACGATCCCCCCAGATCCGCAGTCGTGTACGCGGGCGACGGTTCGTCGTTGACGGTGTTGCCGTATTCCTTCCCGTAGTAGTTGGTCGCGGCCCACAATTGCGTGCGGTCGTTAAGGGTCCACTCGGCACGCAGGTTGGCCTTGCGTTCAGGTGTCAGGGCCAGCGGCGCACCGGCGTTGGCGCCGCTTTTCTGTTCCGAATCGGTGTAGGTGTAGTTGCCCTTGAGCGCCACGTCCGGGGTGATGTCCCAACGACCGTTCAGCTCGATGCCCTTGATCACCGCCTTGTCGACGTTGACGCGGTCCATCACGATGAAGCCGTTCCAGCGCTCCGTTGTGGTGACGGTCGAGAGCTTGTCCTGAAAGTCGTTGTAGAACACTGTCGCGCCAGCCGACAGGTCATTGCGGTTGGACCACAACGCCGACAGCTCGTAGTTGGTGCTGGTCTCGGGTTTGAGGTCGGGGTTGCCGAACATCACGAAGGTATTGCGTCGCAGGTACGAGTAGCCCGGCACCACGGCGCGCACTTCAGGTGCCTTGAAACCACGGGCCACGCCGCCCTTGAACGTCCAGTCGTCAGTCGCGCGCCACACGCCGTACACGCGAGGGCTGAAGTGCACGCCGTATTCTTCGTGATGGTCCATGCGCAGACCGGTAGTCAGCGCGAACGTGTCAGTCATAGACCATTCGTTCTCGGCAAACAGCGCTTTCTGCACCACCGAGAATTCATAATCCTTGCGGTCGCCCAGGCCCTGATTCCAGTCAGTCACCGTCGTGTCGTTCCACTGCAGGCCAGTGGTGGTGATATTGCGTTCAGTCGGCATCACCAGCTTGGCGTCCAGCACGGTGTTTTCAACCGTCGGCTTGCGGCCCAGCACATCCGTCTGGGCTGCGCTGGCCTTGCCTTCCCGGCTGGATTTCTCGTGCGCCAGCGACACATCCGATGTTGCCCAGCCCCAGCGGCCCTGGTGCGAAATCGACCAGTGATCGCGGTTGTTCTCCTGCTCTCGCGTCGCCCAGTTGGCGCTCAGGCCATCGCCGTTCTTCAGGCGTGTCGCACCGGCCTCCAGCAGGATGTCGTGATCAACCGTCGGCGTGATCGACAGCCGGGCGGTCATGTCGCGGTGATCGGCCTTACTGAAGCCATTGGTCTGCTCGATGTCATCGTCTGCCTGACGATCCAGATAACGCCCCCAGACCTGCAGGCCGAGCAGGTCGGTCTTGAGCGGACCGCCAAGGAAGAATTGTGTCTGCCGCGCATTGCCCTGATCGCTGTGCTGACGCGCCGAGTAGTCATAAGTGATCGAACCGCCCCACTCCGGCGTAACCTTGCGCGTGATGATGTTGATCACCCCGCCAATCGCGTCCGAGCCGTACAGCGAAGACATTGGCCCACGCACGACTTCGATGCGCTCGATGGCTTCGGCGGGTGGGATAAAGCTCTGCTCGTAGCCACTGTTGCCGTTGACCCGCG
Source organism: Pseudomonas sp. CDFA 610 (assembly GCF_021147865.1). Lineage (NCBI taxonomy): Bacteria > Pseudomonadati > Pseudomonadota > Gammaproteobacteria > Pseudomonadales > Pseudomonadaceae > Pseudomonas > Pseudomonas sp. CDFA 610. The sequence continues at coordinate 17,664 of NZ_JAGTPM010000011.1, read as the reverse complement.
ATTCACGGGCGCTCTGGCGTTTGCCGTCGACCAGAATCAGCGTGTAGTCGGCTGGCATGCCGCGAATGGATATGTCGGTTTCATTCGCCCCGCCATTGACGGTAACGCCCTCGACCTCGCGTACCGCATCGGTGAGGTCACGGAACGAGCGCTTGCGCAACTCGTCACCGGTAATGACCGTCATCGACGCCGGTGCATCCTCCAGGTTCTGCTCGAAACCGGCGGCGGTCACCACCACGTCTTCGAGGGACAGCACATTGGCCGACTCGACCGGCTCGACCGCGTAGACCTGTCCCGATGCCAGACAGGCCAGAGCGACATTGACCATCACAGCCACAGGCCGCAAACGAAGAGGAGAATGCATGAAGCTTCCTTACGATTCACAAGTAAAAGAGAATCGTATGCATCTGCATTCATAAAGGTTGGACAAGATGTGACAAGAACCTCAGCTCTTCCTGCGATACCCCTCAACGATCGCCGAAAAATCTTTCCCACCCTCGCCACGCAAGCTCATGGCCTGATACAGCTGATGCGCGACAGCCCCCAGAATCACCGGCTGCTGCACTGACCTTGCCGCCTCGGTTGCCAGCCCCAGGTCCTTGAGCATCAGTTCGGCCCCGAAACCGCCGGTGTACCCTCGCGATGCAGGAGCAGTTTCAACCACGCCCGGCCACGGGTTGTAGGCTTCAGAACTCCAGCAGCGACCGGTCGAGGTGTTGATGATATTGGCCAGGACTTGCGTATCGATGCCCAGCGCATTGCCCAGCGCCATCGATTCCGACACGCCGATCATGGAGATCGCCAACAGCATGTTGTTGCAGATCTTGGCGATCTGACCTGTGCCGACTTCGCCACAGTGCACGATGTTACGGCCCATCTGTTCCAGCACAGGTTTGAGCGTTGCGAAATGCTCAGGTGAACCGCCCACCATGAACGTCAAGGTGCCCGCCTGCGCGCCGCCAGTGCCGCCCGAGACCGGCGCGTCACCCAACACCACGCCTTGCTGCGCAGCCACAGCGGCAATGTCACGAATGGTCTGTGGATCGATGGTGCTGCAATCAACCGCAGGCGTACCGGGAGCGATGCCTTTCAGCACGCCGTCATCATTCAGATACACACTGCGCACATGAGCTGCTGCGGGCAGCATGGTGATGACCAGTGAGCTGCCATGCGCTGCCTGCCTGGGCGAATCGCTGATCTGCGAGCCCAGTTCGGCGAACTCGGCCAGTACAGTCGTGTTCAGATCAAACACGTGTAACGAGTGCCCGGCCTTGATCAGATTGCGAGCCATGGGCGCGCCCATGTTGCCCAGGCCGATGAATGCAATGTTCATTGTTATTCTCCTTCGCGGAACTGCTTGGGCTCAGCGCAGATTGATCGTGGTATTCACGCCGTCATTCACGCTGTCATCATCGAACCAGCGACTGGTAACGGTCTTGGTCTGAGTGTAGAACTGCACCACCTGTTTGCCGTATGGCCCCAGATCGCCCAGCTTGGAACCCCGCGAACCGGTGAAGCTGAAAAACGGCACCGGGACCGGAATCGGAATATTGATACCCACTTGGCCGACGTCGATTTCATTCTGAAACTTGCGCGCTGCCGCACCGCTCTGCGTGAACAGTCCGGTGCCGTTGCCGAAGGGGTTGGCGTTCACCAGCGCGATGGCGTCATCCAGCGTATTCACCTCGATCACCACCAGCACTGGGCCGAAGATTTCCTGGGTGTAGATCTGCATGTCGGTGGTGACGCCCGAAAACAGTGTCGGCCCGACGAAATTGCCACCCTCGTAGCCCGGCACTGAAATGTCCCGGCCGTCCAACTCCAGCGTCGCGCCTTCACGTACGCCGCTTTCAATCAGATCGACGATGCGCTGTCGGGCGCGTCGTGAAATAACGGGACCGATGTCGGTACCCGGCTCATGACCGGCATTGACCTTGAGCTTCTGCGCCAGTGCCTTGAGGTCCGGCAGCCACTGCCTGGATGCGCCGACCAGCACCACCACCGAGGTCGCCATGCAGCGCTGCCCGGCCGCACCAAAACCTGCGCCCACCAGTGCGTTAAGGGTTTGCTCGCGGTTGGCGTCAGGCAGCACCACCGCGTGGTTCTTCGCGCCCATCATCGCCTGTACACGCTTGCCGTGCTGCCCCGCCAGGTCATACACATGGGTGCCAACGGCCGTCGAGCCGACGAAGGAAATGGCCTTGATGTCCTGATGCGTGCAGATCGCGTCAACGACCTCTTTGCCGCCGTGCACCACATTGAGCACGCCGGCCGGAATGCCCGCCTCGACCGCCAGTTCGACGAGCAGCATGGTCGACAGTGGGTCCTGTTCGGAAGGCTTGAGCACAAAGGTGTTGCCACAGGCGATAGCCATCGGAAACATCCACAGCGGGATCATCGCGGGAAAGTTGAACGGCGTGATCCCGGCGCATACGCCGATGGGCTGGCGCAGCGTGTAAGTGTCGACACCACTGGCTACGTTCTCGGCAAATTCGCCCATCTGCAACGTGCCGACTGAACAGGCATGCTCAACCACTTCCAGTCCACGAAAGATATCGCCCTCGGCATCGGCGAGCGTCTTGCCCTGCTCGGCACTGAGCACTGCTGCGATACGTTTGGAGTGTTCTCGAATCAGCGCCTGCAGCTTGAGCATGATGCGCATGCGCGCACCAATGGGTGTTTCCCGCCAGGTGCGATACGCCTTTTGCGCGGCAGCCACTGCCGCGTTCAATTCGTCCGGCGTGGCAAATGGCACTTGCGCGAGCACTTCCTGCGTCGCCGGGTTAACGATGTCCTGCCACTCGTTGCTTTGCGAGTCGACCCATTCGCCGTCGATCAGCAGTTTCACGCGAGCCACGGCCGTGTTGTTCTTGTTCAATGAGGCGTTCATTTCAACCGTTCTCCCTTCAGGCACACCGGACTCACCAGGCACTCGAGGCGCGGCCGTCACGGTCTCCCTGACAGCGTTGTTGTTGGATGGTCAGAGGGCGTGCTTTGGAGTATAGATGTGCAAACTTCTAACAAGAACGCACATAAAAGCAGGCTCAACATGCAAAAAAACATCACATCCCTGGGGCTGTTGAACTGGGATGACCTGAAGTTTTTCCTTGAAGTGGCACGCACCCGAAAAGTCAGCAGCGCCGCCAAGCGTCTGGCGGTGGACTACACCACCGTGTCGCGACGCATCACCTCGCTGGAAAACTCGCTCGGCACATTGCTGTTCGAAAAGTCCCGCAACAATGGCTTCATCATGACCGCTGAAGGTCAGCGCCTGCTGGGTTACGCCGAGTCCATCGAAAGCACGCTGCACCTGGCCTGCGAACAGGTCTCCGGCTCAAGCGTGGCGCTGTCCGGGCACATCCGCATAGGCTGCACCGAAGGTTTCGGCAGCTTCTTCATCACGCCGCAACTGAGCCACTTCCTCGACGCCTACCCCAGCATCTCGGTCGACATCCTGCCGCTGCCACACTTCATCAGCCTGTCCAAACGCGAAGCCGACATCGTCATCGCCCTCGAACGCCCCGAACACGGGTCGTATGTGTGCTGCAAACTCTGCGACTACAGCCTGCGCCTGTACGCCACGCAGGACTATCTGGACAACCACCCGCCGATCCAGCGCAAGGAAGACCTGAGCCAACACCCGTTCATCAGCTACGTCGACGACCTGGCCTTCAGCTCCGAACTGCTCTACCTCGGCAACCTGCTCCCCAACGCCCAGGCGCAACTGCGCAGCACCAGCGTCATCGCCCAATACACCGCCGCCCTGCAGGGCCGCGCACTGGCAATCCTGCCGTGCTTTCTGGCATCGCAGGATCCGCGACTGGTGCCGGTGCTGAGAGATGAAGTGGAGATCATTCGGCAGTTCTGGATGTACTGCCGGGAGGACTTGAGGAAGTTGAAGCGGATTACGGTGTTGTGGGATTACGTGAGGGAGGTGACGGAGATGAACCGGGACGTGTTATTGGGCAAAACACAGGGGCTCCGGTTTGCAGATCAAGCCTCTAAAAGCAGCAACAAATAAGGTAGGACGAAGCGAGTGCACCTGACTTTGGGAGTATCAGATTTTCAGTACGCCACTCAATGTACATGCCAATCATGATTAGGACTCGTCCTACTGACTCATCCATTCGTTTGCGGCAACCTGCCGCGAGCCAGCTGAAGCTTGGCTTTATGTCCCAAGAAACGAAAGACGCAAGGATGATTCATGATTTCCTCTGCCCGGCTGGGTGACAAACACCTCTGCCCCATGCCTGGTCACGGCATAACACCTATTGCCTCGGCATCAAGTGACGTCAATATCAATTTTATGGGCTCCGCCCGTGTTGGTGATACCTGCGGGTGCGGCGCGGTACTGACTACCGGGTTTCCTTCCATTCTGGTGAATGGTCGTCCTATGGCTCATTTGGGAAGCCCTACCAGTCACGGCGGGACAATCATCACGGGCTCAGGCGACGTCGGTGGTGGATTCGTCATGGAGGACGCCGGCGGCGCAATGATCGTTAACTTCATGGCGCTTGGAGCCTTCCGGCCAGACGGCTCTGTAGACGATGAAAAGATGGCGACCTTGTTGGCTGATCCGAAGCTCAAGGAAAAAGCTCTGGCAGCGGATGCTTTGGTAGATCCTGAAGCAGCCGGTAAGGAGCCAGAGACGAAAACTGAGCCAAAAGTGGAACACGCCGTCTGCAAAGATCCAGACAGGATGGAAGAGCTGGCGACCTACATTGCTGACGAGATGAACACCAACATCAACAGCCCGGAAGTTCGGCAGATGAGAGAGCTCAATAGCTTCGATGCGGCTGCAAAAATGAAGGAGTACGAGGCGCTCTCATTTTACTTGCGCCTTGGGCCCGGCCCGGATTTTTACAGCATGGCGGCAGGCATGCAAGCAAAGGCTTTTGCCATCTGGACAGAACGTGTTGGTCAAAATCGCCCGTGGGATCACAAGCCGATCATTCGTCGAACAATTGGTGGTGTTTGGCACAAACAAGGTGAGTACGATTATTTTTATGACATCTGGTCCAACGTCCATTACGGATATGTAGGTATGGCCGGAGGGCTTTCCGAAAGCGTCCTGTTGGATGGTGCTGGAGCCGAGCAGATAATTTCAGACGCCGGACGGAAGGTTGAGGAGGTATTTACAAAGCCCAAGGCCCAATGGGAGCTCCCCGGTCCGAACCGCTCCGGTGATGTAGAGGGCCTGAGGGCCTGGGATGATGCTCCCGACCGAATATCCATTAGCATTGGAGTAAAGCTCTATCAACAACACCCCAACGGAGGCATCACGGCCAAAATTATCATGGACGAAGTGCTTGCAGTCCCGCCCCAGGCGTGGGGTAAAGGCGTCCAAATACATGTCTGTCAATAAACTCAAGATCCGGTATGGCCGCTGGATCATTCTTCTGCTCATCATCCTTACTGTCGCTTTTTGGTATTTTGCTTCCCCGATCGTAGCGGTCAACCTCTCTCCGAATAGCAAGGAGGAGTTTCGATACGTTTGGAACACTCAGGACAGAATCCATAGGGGTGATATCAGGCACGGCGGTTCAGCCGTTGAGTTCAGCCCCATATTCCCTGATGAGGCGTTCTTCATGATGTTCGATTGGTGGACTGATAAGGGTTTCAAACGCTGCATCGACATCACGCCTGAATGGGGAGGTACGATAGACATCTATCTTGATGATCTCGGCAGGATCGACACTGCCAAAACAGTGCCTGACGTAATTTCTCGTCTGAAACAGTGTCCGGGGAGACCAGACCCTTTCCGGCCATAAGGCACTGTCAGCACACATGAAAGCAACGCCGTTTCAAAGCATAAAGTTGATCCTGAAAACATTCCGCTCAGGGTCCAGCAGCACGGCCTGATACCAGTTGTAATAGGTCAGGTACGGTGCCTTGATCAGCGTCGCGCCCTGCTCTACCGCGACCGGCACAAGTCGATCCACTTCGGCTTGTTCCGAGACGTCGATGTTGAGCAGGAACTTGCACCCGCTGCTGCCCGCGAACTCGTTGAGGCCCAGCAACTCATAGGCGTCGAGCGCATTGAAACCGATGCTGGATTGGCCTGTGTCCAGCCCGCGAAAGATCGGCGATCTGATTGCTTCGATTTCGGGGAAGCCGAACAGCTCCGAATAGAAGGTGCTCAGGCGAACGATGTCCTGGGCGAACACGTTGACGTAAGACAGTGAGTTCATGTCAGGCCACCTTGCTGCCGCCGAAGGTAGTCTGTTTGACGAACTTGGACAGCAAGTGATCGCCCGAAGTGACCGGCGCATGCCGAGGCGTGGCGCCATCCGGCAGGCAGCCTGGCAGACACTCGATCAAGGTGTCGTAGTTGGGCTGATGGAAGAACACCAGCGACTGACGACGGTTGTCCTGCTCACTGGTCATCGGCGGGTTGACGACGCGATGTAACGTGGAAATCCACTGGTCGTTGGTCCACTGCATCATCAGGTCGCCGATGTTGACGACAAAACCATTCTCGACATACGGCACATCGACCCACTCGCCTTGCTGATTGCGCACTTGCAGACCGCCCAGCGCGTTGTCGGGACGCACGATGGTCAGGCTGCCGTAGTCGGTATGCGCACTGGCCCGTAACTGCCCCGCCTCGACTTCGGTCTTGATGTCCGGATAGCTGAGGCTGCGAAACATGCTGATATGCCGGTCAATCCGGTCGTCGAAAAAATGCTCGTCCAGCTCCAGCGCCAGGGCAAACAGGCGCATCAGCGACTGGGCCAGTTCGCTCATGGCGTCGAAGTAGGCTTGATACGCCTCTTTGAATCCAGGCAGCAATGCTTGCGAAGGCCAGACATTGGGGGCGAAGTGCGAACCCGCTTCGGCGTTGTGGTAGTAGTCTTCATCCGGCACGTTGCTCGGCCCGATGGAGAAGGACTCTTTGAGGTCCCCCGGCGCACTTTCCTCCAGCGAATACGACAGGCTCTCTTCGGCTATCGCGCTGTAACCACGCACCATCTCCGGGCTGGGTCGGTCAACCTTGCGCTTTTCAGCCAAGGGTAAATCAAAGAACTGCCGGGTCAGACGCGACACCCTGTCTATAAGCTCCTTGGGAATCCGGTGTTCGGTGATCACCAGAAAACCGATGTCCTTGCACGCCTGATTGACCGCCTGCGCCACGGCTGCCTTGCCGTCCGGTTCTCCTGAAAAATACGGGGCCAGGTTAACGATGGGCACATATTGCAGAGTCATACGGCTGATTCCTCTCGCTGACAGGATTCGGAAAAGGCTGGCCTCCAAGGGTGAAGGTCATCGAGGCGTGAGCAGAAACCATGCCACTGGAGAAATTCATAACGCATACAAAACGTTAGCTTTCCGTGCCCTCGGACCGGATCAAATGGTCTGAAACGGAGTGCATGGTTTGAAGGCGCAGTGACGAAAAACGGGCCACAACTGCGCACACGCTCGTCCACTGTTTCTAGGCAGTTTCAATACGCTGAATGACGTCGGCAGTCGTGGTGACTTCACCGAACTCATAAGCAATCGTCGTCATCGATATGCGCTGAACGTCCTCGGCGGATACAGCACCGAATCCGACATCCGGGTAGTCCATTGCCGCATTGGCATCGCTCAGGGCGATGACCTTGTACTCGCGGTGCACGCCGTCCCTGATCGTGGTTTCGCAACACACGTTGGTGACCGTGCCGCAGACGATGATGGTATCGACATCCCGCGCACGCAACACAGTGTCCAGGTCCGTGTTATGGAAACCGCTGTAGAACAGCTTGTCGATAATTACGTCACCTGGCTCAGGCGCGAGCGCTTCGATAACCTCGACGTCCGGGTCATGCCGCGCGAGGATCTGGTCCACGTTGGGGTATAAATCGCGCATGCGCCCGGTATCCGAACCATCACCGCGCACAATGTGACGCAGATAAACCACCATCACCCCACCCGCGCGTGCGGCGTTCAGCAGCCCTTGAATGGGCCGGACAATATCAGCGGTATTTTTTACGTACAACGCACCTGTGGGCTCGCAGAAGACTTTTTGCATATCCACGACGATGACCGCAGTTCTGCGCAGGTTGATCGACCACTGGACGAGGGGCTTGCTCATGGGATTCATCTCGGTTGAGCCTGACAGGCTGGAGAGACTTGCCAAGCAATAACCGTGCTGTCGGCATATGCCGTGACGACCGATATATCGGGTGACCGCCAATCCTGGCAGCCCCCCAAAAAAGTATCGACGCTGCACGGTGAGCAGGCCTTCAAAGCCCCAACATCAACCCACTCAATCGTTTCACCTTGCGCCGCAGCGCTTCTTCGAACACGCCCTGGCGGGGCTCGATCAGGCTGAACCAATGTTTGGCGCGAGTGATGCCGGTGTAGATCAGTTCCTTGGTCAGCACCGGGTTCAGGGCTTCAGGGAGGATCAGAGCGGTGTGAGCGAATTCGGAGCCCTGGGATTTGTGGACGGTCATGGCGTAGACGGTTTCAACTTCGTTGAGTCGGCTGGGCAGGACGAAGCGCACGCCGCCGCTGCCATCGTTACGTGGGAACGCCACGCGCAGGACCTGCGTGTGCTCGCCTTCCCGTTCCGGCAGACGCAGGGTGATGCCGATGTCGCCGTTCATCAGGCCCAGGCCGTAGTCGTTGTGAGTCATGAGTACAGGGCGGCCCTCGTACCACTGTTGCTCGCTTTCGATCAGGTTGGCAGTGAACAACGCGTGGGTGATGCGCTGGTTCAGGCCCTCCACGCCCCAAGGACCTTTGCGGACGGCGCAGAGCAGTTGAAACGAATCGAAGGCCTCCAGCACGGAGCGTGCCCACACAATCCAGCATTGGTCATCGAGCGTCGAGCCTTGTCCAGGGCGTTCGTCGGCCAACACGTTCAGGTAGTGCCGATAGCCTTGCGGTCCCTGCTCACCTTTGCCGAGGCCGTCGAGTACAAGGCGTTCGAACTTGAGGTCTTGGTCGCCTTTGAGCGCCAGTGCGAAAAGGTCACTGTGACTGCCTGCCGCCAGCAACGCACGCGCCTGTTGGTCCTGTTGCTGGTTGACCAGTCGCGCCAGTTGTCCGATACCGCTGCCCTGCCCGAAACGGCGCGAGTGACGCAACATCACCACTTGTTGCGCCAATGGATGCTGTTGCGCATCGCCCTGACGCAGACCGCCCTTGTCCAGTTGCTCGCCGCTGACGGCTTCCAGCCAGGCTTGGGTTTCGGGGCTGTAAAAGCCTTCTTCAGCGTCGCGACACAGGTCGCCGAGTACAGCGCCTGCTTCGACGGAGGCTAACTGATCCTTGTCGCCCAGCAGCACCATTCGTGCATGGGCGGGCAATGCGTCCAGCAGGTTGGCCATCATTTCCAGGTCGATCATCGATGCTTCATCGACCACCAGCACGTCCAGCGGCAGCGGGTTGCCTGCGTGATGACGGAAGTGCCGCGTGCCGGGACGACTGCCCAGCAAGCGGTGAACCGTGGTGACTTCGGCAGGAATCCTCTGCCGCACCTCGGTGCTGACATCCAGACTCTGCACCTGCTGACTGATGGACTCGGTCAATCGCGCCGCCGCCTTGCCGGTCGGCGCTGCCAGACGGATGCGTAAAGGCTTGCCGCTCTGCACGGCAGGCGCTTGCAGCAACGCCAGCAAGCGCACCACGGTGGTGGTCTTGCCGGTGCCGGGTCCGCCAGTGATGATGCTGAAAGCTCGACGCGTAGCCAGTGCGCAGGCCAGTTTCTGCCAGTCGATGATGGCGTCCGGCGCTGGGTTGGCCGCGCCGAACAAGGCCTCGAGACGCTGCGCCAGCTCTGTCGGCGGCGCTTCGTCCTGCGCCAGCCGCTGACGCAACGCCGCCGCGATGCGCCGCTCGTAGGTCCAATAGCGGCGCAGGTAAAGGCGTCGATCCGACAGCACCAAGGGCTTCTGCAGCGCCTCGACGCTGGAGTCTCCTGCACGCGCCACTAGAATGCTGTCCGCCAGTGCCTGACACCATGCAGCACCGTCCAGTGCCGCCAGCAGCTGCGAAGGCAACAGCATCGGCCCGCTTTGCAAATCGCCTTCCGGCGGCAAAGACAGGGCGAAATCAGGTTCTTTCAGTGTTTCGTAAAGGTCGAGACACACATGGCCGTGTCCCAATTGATGGCTGGTCAGCGCGGCGGCGACCAGCACCAGCGGATCGGCCTGCGGATCGAGGTCACTGAGAAAAGCCACGAAAGCACGGTCCAGTGCGCGCAACCAGCCTCGCTCGACCCAGCGTTCCAGAAGGATCAGCAAATCCTGAACGCGGTGCAGCGGGCTCAGGTCTGTGAGGCTGACGTCATTCAGCGCGGTAGGCAACAGCTCTTCGAACGAGCGAGTCATGCGAAGGCTCCTGACAATGCCTGCGGTACGGGTTTGCCCTGAAAGAGCAGGTCCAGGCTTTCGATCAGCTCACGCGGCGGCCGGGTGAAATACGCGCCTTGAGTGGACGCATGGGCGCCGCGCAGGAACAGGTACAGCGCGCCGCCCATATGCTGGTCATAGTCGTAATCGGCCAGCCGCGCCTTGAGCTGTCGGTGCAAGGCCAGCAGATAGAGCACGTATTGCAGGTCATAGCGGTTGTCGAGAATCGAGGCCTCCATCGCCAGCTCCGTATAGGCGGTCTCATCCGGACCCAGCCAGTTGGACTTGTAGTCGGCAACGTAATAACGCCCCTGGTGTTCGAACGTCAGGTCGATGAAGCCTTTGAACATGCCGTTGAGCGAGACAGTTTCAGTGGCAGCGCGTGGCGCGTTGTCGTGGGTAAAACGGCGCACGAGGGCGTCCATCTGCCTGACGTCGACCTGATTACTGGCGAACCAGAATTCCATTTCGACGCGATATTGATTGGGTTGATCCAGCTCGCCCAGCGCAACCGGCGCGGTATCCGGTGACAGACGCAGCGGCATGTTCAACACATGCTGCAGCCAGTCGCACAGGGTATTGATCCAGCCTTTCCAGCCGCGGCGGTTGCAGCGCCTGGCGACCGCATCCTCAAGACGTTCGGGGTCACTGGCGGCCTGCGCAAAGCCATCGTTGCCCGCCCATTCCAGCAGACCGTGCAGAAAGGTGCCGGGGTTCGGACCCCGCGGGAAGCGATGGATATCGCCGCCACTGGCCGGCACGTCGCGAGGCGCTTGCGGGTCAAGGCGTTCGTCATCGAACAGTTTCTGCGCCTGCGGGCTGTCCGGAGACTGGTCGGCACCGGCGGTGATCGTGTCGCCGATGCGCAGCGCACTGTACGAGGCGATCCACCAGTTTTCGGCAGCACGCCGTTTGGGGACCAGCGGCTTGAGCAGAGAGGCTTCGTTACGCGGCGCGCTGAAAGTTTCGCCGGTCGGTTCGGGCACAGGCTGCAGCGCAATGGCCTCGCAGCCCGCATGCAGATCACGCAGCCAGACGTTCAGATCAGCCGATTCACCAAGCACCGCACCTCCACCCAGCAGGTAACCCAGCGCCGAACGGTGCAGCATCGAGCTGTTGGCGTTGCCGCGCTTGAGGTCTGCGACGCCCAGCCAGCAGGCGTGTTCCGAGCGGGTCAGGGCGACGTAGAGCAGTCGCAGATCTTCGGCCAGACGCTCGTCGTCCGACTGCTGAATCAACGCTTCGGTGGGCTGCAGACTGATCTGCGCATGACCGTCGGCATCGTGAAACTGCAACGGCAGGCGACTGCCGTCCACAGGTTTCGAAGAGCAGATGAACGGCAGGAACACCAGCGGATATTGCAACCCTTTGGACTTGTGAATGGTCACGACCTTGACCAGTTGCTCGTCGCTTTCCAGCCGCAGGATCTGCTCTTCGCCCGCCTGGCCGGACAGCGCCAGATGATCACCGAGGTGACGAATCAGGGCCTGTTCGCCATCGAGTTCGGCCGCGGCCTGTTGCAGCAGTTCGGACAGGTGCAACAGATTGGTCAGCACGCGCTCGCCATCGGTGCGGGTCATGAGTGTCTGTGGCAAGGCGAAGTCATGCAGCAGACGACGCAGCATCGGCAGCACGCCCTGAGTGCGCCAGATGGCGCGATAGCCACGGAACTGCATGACGCGCCGTTCCCAGGCCAGTTCGTCCTGATTCAGGCGCTCCAGCTCGGCCAGCGGCAGGTCCAGGGTGATGCAGGCCAGCGCGGCCCGCAGCGTGCGCTCCGAATCGGGTTCGGCACAGGCCTTGAGCCACGACAGCAGATCGTGCGCTTCCTGTGCGGCGAACACGGAGTCCTTGTCCGACAGATAGACGCTGCGCACGCCGCGCGCCGAAAGCTCGTTGCGCACAGCCTGGGCTTCCTTGCCGTCACGCACCAGAATGGCGATGTCGGCGGGACGCAGGCCACGCAGCGCCTTGTCTGGCGCGGCAAACCCGGCGAGACCTTGCTGACCTGCATTGAGCAGTCGCACGATTTCACTCGCGCAACTGGCCGCCAGTTGTTGACGATAAGCAACGCCGGATACCGGTTGATCGCTTTCCAGACGCCAGACCGTCAATGCCGCGAGCGCTGCGCCATCAACCTGTAGCGTCTCCTTGCGCCCTTGAGCCAGCGCTTTGGAAAATGGCACGGGATTGTGTTCGCCTTCCCGGAACAGAAACGCGCCGCGCCCTTCCGGACGCAACTCGGCGCGTTCGAACACATGGTTGACCGACGCGACCATCGCATGGCTGGAGCGGTAGTTGGTGTCCAGCGTGTGCCAGCGACCCGAGGTGGCCTGACGGGCGCGCAGGTAAGTGTAGATGTCTGCACCACGGAACGCGTAGATCGCCTGTTTGGGGTCGCCGATCAGAAACAGGCCGGTCTGTTCATCGTTGTCTTCAAGGCGATAGATGCTCTCGAAGATGCGGTATTGCACAGGATCGGTGTCCTGAAATTCGTCGATCAATGCGACGGGAAACTGTTCGCGGATCAGGGTCGCCAGTCGCTCACCGCCGGCACCGTGCAAGGCGCTGTCGAGCCGCAGCAACATGTCGTCGAAGCCCATTTCCGCACGGCGACGCTTCTCCTCTTCAAAACGCGCGCTGACCCACTGCGCAGCATGTTGCAACACTGCGGCATCGGGCTTCGGCAAACCATCAAGCGCGGCCTTGAGCGCTTGCATTGCGTCGAAGGCCGGGTGCGAAGGCGGGTCGCTTTTCCACGCTTCGGCAATGCCTTCGGGTGTCAGTCGGGTAAAACCGGTGCCCAGGTCCAGCGCCTCAACCGTTTCGTCGGCTGCCCAAGCGGCAAGCTTCTCGAACCAGGGCTTGAAATAGCGCTCCTGCATCTTGCGGCCATCGACAATCTTGCGGGCCACGCCGTCCATGCAGATCGCTTGCAGTTCAGCGGTCCAGACGGTCCAGGGTGCTTTCAGCGCGGCCAGTGCCTTACGACGCTCCAAAAGGGACGCGGCGATCAACTCGGCGGGCTCTTGAGTGCCGAGAGTGCGCTCACGTCCGAAAAGCCCCCGCACGCGGGGTAACAGGGCCGCTGGACCGCTCCAGTGTTCACGTACCCAGTTCAGCGCATCGCCGCTCATGGGATAACAGAATCGACGCCAGTAATCGCGCAGCACTTCGCCCAGCAGATCGCTGTGATCGGTTTCCAGGGTCTGGGTGAACAGACTGCCACTGTCGAAGGCGTGCTCGCGCAACATGCGCTGACACCAACTGTGGATCGTGGACACCGCAGCCTCGTCCATCCACTGCGCCGCGATGTCCAGCCGATTGGCACAGCTTGGCCAGAGTTCGGCGCTGAATTGCTCGCGTAACTCGGCAATCAGGTCATCGGGCGCATCGATTTCATCACGAAAGAATCGCGCCGCCTCGGCGAGGCGGGTACGAATCCGGTCGCGCAGTTCTTTGGTCGCGGCGTCGGTAAAGGTCACCACCAGTATTTGTGGCGGCAGCAATTCGCGGCCGAAGCCTGATGATTCATCACCGTGCCCCAACACCAGGCGCAAATACAGCGCCGAGATGGTGAAGGTTTTGCCGGTACCGGCGCTGGCTTCGATCAGCTGACTGCCGCGCAACGGAAAGCGCAGCGCCAATGGGAGCGTCATGTCGTTCATGCACCGGCCTCCGCGCTGGCAAGCGATTGCCAGGGCGCATCGTAGATCGGCTTGTAGAGTGTGTCGCACCAGCCGGCAAATTCTTCGCTGTCCATCAGGGCGTCAAAATCCGGGTATTGGCGGGCCAGCGCCGTGCTTTCCCGACGCTCACCGTCAGTGGTCTGGCCGTCGCCTTCATAGGCTTTGCGGGCGGCGGCTTCGGCTTTGTCCAAAGGCTGTCCCAGCCAGGCGAATGCGGTTTTCACGGCAACCGGCAAAGGCTGTTGCATGCCGCGCAGCCAGGCCATCAACAAATGATTGAGAGTCGTGACCGCGGCGTCTTTTTCCAGTGGAGCCAGCATCAGGGTTTCATCACTGGCCACCAGCGCCGTACTCAGCGGCAATCCACAGGCGCAGGCGACCAGATGATTCACCCAGGGCCGGATCAGCTTGTGCCACTTGCGGATCTTCTTCGAGCCAATGCTGTTGGGAATCGCGGTGATCAGCAGCAACTCGCCTTGGCCGTTGCGATGCAGACCGCCCAGCCAGCCATCGATGCTCACGCCGTTATGGCTGAAACTGATCGGCAGCGCGCTGCTCAGCGGCTCGGGCCAGAGCGTCAACAGGTCCTGATAACGCCTGAGCACATCGGGCAGCGGCTTGATCAGTTCCTGCTGCATACACGTACCGAAACCTGCCAGCGGAAGCAGGCCGCTGGCCTGCAGTTTGAGCGCCTGGGCCTGCAGCGCACTATCGATATTGTCCGGCTGGGCCATGGCGGCATTGAGCAGACTGTCGCTTAGGCCATAACGCTCAAGCGCGTCGAGCACGAAGGGTTCTTCATCGGCCAGCGGGGCTTCGGCAACTTCAAAGTAGATTTTCAGACGTTGGCTGAAAAAGTGCTTAACGGGGTTGCGCAGAAAGTCCTGCAATTGGGCGATGGTCAGCGGCTCGTCCTGTTCGTGTGCTGGCAGTACAGCCTGAACGGGCACTACGGCATCGGTTTCATGCAGGAGTCGCCATTCGCGGGCGAAACTGAAATAGCCGGTGCCTTCATGAAAATAATGGGCGCTGAACGGCTGCAATGGATGTTCCAGCGTCAACGCTTTCAGCAGCCTTTCTCCCTCATCGAGCTTGCCGGTTGCATCTGCCTCACCGGCCAGCTTCCAGCCGCTGGCCAGATGATCCCGCAACTGACCGATCAGCACCGATGCAGGCCGATCACTGTTGTCACGAATGCTGCGGCCGACCCAACTGATGTAAAGCTGGTCCCGGGCGGATAGCAGTGCTTCCAGCAGAAGATAGCGGTCGTCTTCACGTCGCGAACGATCGCCGGGACGGTAGTCACTGCCCATCAGGTCGAAGTCCAGCGGCGGTTGGGCACGTGGGTAATCACCGTCGTTCATGCCCAGCAGACAGACCACTTTGAAGGGAATTGCCCGCATGGGCATCAGCGTGCAGAAGTTGACCGAACCTGCCAGAAAGCGCTGGGACAGCCGCCCCTGATCCAGTCCGGCCAGCCAGGCTTCACGAACGACTGTCAACGGCAGTTCATCAATGAGACCGACGGTTTCGCAGGTCTCCAGCCAGCTTTCGCGCAGGGTTTCGAGCTGGGCGAGCAGGTAATCGTCGTGCTCACTGTCGGCAGCGAAGAAGAGTTGCAGGACAGCTTGCAGACGAGCGCCCCATTGCGTCGGGGTGGCCGGTTTCGAAAGTTCGCCATGAGCGGCCTCCAACGCGTCAATCAGGGCCACCAGCGGGCCGATCAACGCGGCGTCCAGCCCACCGATTTCATCATAGGGTTCGATCCCTTCGTAAGCAGCACCGGCACCGACGGCATAGCCGAGCAGCATGCGGCGCAGGCCGAAGTGCCAGCTGTTCTGCTCCAGTGCATCCGGCAAACCCAGCCCCGCACGTTGAGGTGCATTCAGGCCCCAACGGATGCCTGCGCCTTCGATCCAGCGATGCAGGGTCGGCAGGTCACGCTCCTGAATCCGGAAGCGTACGCGTAGCGCGGGGACGTCGAGCAGGTCGAGAATCTCGCTGACCGGGAAGCGGCTGTCGGGCAGTTTCAGCAGGTGCTCGACGGCGATCAGCAAAGGCTCGCGGCCACGCTGCCCCTGGTCAGCCAGCGTGAAAGGGATGAAGCGGCGATCATCGCGTTCTATCTGGCCGAAAACGGCGCGGATGTGCGGCGCGTAACTGTCGATGTCCGGGACCATGACGATCACATCACGCGGACGCAATTCGGGATCACGACTGAAACGGGCCAAGAGCTGGTCATGCAGCACTTCGACTTCCCGTTGCGCGCTGTGAGCAACGTGAAAGCGAATGGAGCGGTCTTTGAGAGCGTCTACGGCTGGCCATAGCTCCCGCGTTTCATCCAGAGGACGCAGCTCAAGGATGTCGTCCTGCAGTTGATTCAGAATGTTCCTGGGTTCGCTTTCGCTGAACAGGTCGATGCGCTCGTCCTTGAACGAAGCACGATAGCTGCGCGGGTCGTCATGACTGTCGAGCAGATTGATGTAGTCACGACCCTGCTTGCCCCATGCAGCGAGCAAGGGATGCGCGTGCTGGTGCAGAGCCTCGGGGTCGAGCACCAGTGGCATGCCGGTCTTGCGTGCCTGACGCTTGTACTGATGGCGCAGCAAGTCTTTGTCGGCAACGATGTCGGCCCAGTGATGACGGCATGGATTATGGACGCAGAGCAAAACCTGACTGAATCGGGCTAACCCGGCGAGCGCTTCGAGCGCCTGCGCAGGCAGTGATGAAATGCCGAATACGATGACACGCGCAGGCAGTCCGGCAGGCGCTTCAGTCAGCATACTGATGCGCTCGATGAAACGCTGATGCACGCCTGCACGACTCTGGGCCATACCTTCGGCACCGACATCGTGCAATAGCGCTCGCCATAGCTCTGCCTGCCAGCAGTTGGAAGCGGTCAGCGGCTTGGGCTCACCTCTTACGTTACGCAGTTGATGACGCCCGGCTGCCCAGTCTTCCAGCCAGTCAGCGCGGTATACCTGATATTGGTCGAACAGATCCGACAGACGCTCCGACAATTGATAGCGCTTGCGCAGATCGGTGTCTGCCGTGAGGAAACGTTGCAGCGGTTCGAAATGAGGCTGGTGGATGAGCTCCGGTAACAGACGCATGAGTCGCCAGGTCAGCGGGCCTTTGTCGAGCAGAGAGGTTTCGGGGATTTCGTCTCGACCCAGGACTGTCCGGTAGAGCTTCCACATGAAACTGCCGGGCAACTGAACGTCGATGGCGGCAGCGATACCGCATCCACCAAGGTCCTCATCCTGAGCATCCTCGGCCAGAGCCAGCTTCAGCCATTGGGCGATGCCATTGCTCTGCACCAACGCAATCTCGTTCTCCAGCGGGGCCAAGGGATAACGCCGCATCCAGGAAACAACCAGACTGCGCAGCTCATCCGGGCGGTTGCCATGAACCACCATGAAGCCAGCGCTCAGCGAGGTTGTAACGGGCATGCTTGCTTCCTTGACGTTAACGAGTGAAACCTGAGGCCAAACCATAAGGGCAAGCGCCGGGGATTGCCACTCACAAGTTGAAGGCAGGGTATGCAACCTGATCGCCGGAAGCAGGTTGGACGCTGGATCACTGGCAAGAGTTAGGGGGCTTTTGTAGACGCCACACAGACAAAACCCCTCATCGCG
>NZ_JAGTPM010000010.1:0-266613 GCF_021147865.1 Pseudomonas sp. CDFA 610 | reverse complement strand
GTTACACGCTTCGACAAACTCGGAAAAAGTTATGCGGCAATGGTCTCACTGGCTTGTGCCATGCGGTGTTTGAGACAGTACTTTTCGTACAGAGCCTAGGACGTGCCCTTCGAAATCGATCGTATTTGTGCTTATGTTTGGAGCTTTTGAAGTCTGTTTCTCTTGGACCTCTGCACTTTTCGCCTTTGGTTTATGAGCTTGCGGAACCTCCTGATCTGCCAACGAACCCTTACGCGGTTCTGATGCCTGCAGATCGGGCCGTCTTTTCAGCTTGTCCTGATGCTCGAGCATCCACTGACCCAAACGCGCGCCCTTGGGGCTGGCTCGCATTTCCTGCGCGAGTACTGTCGCGCTCCCTCTGCCTCGCGTGAGGTAGGCGACGATGGCGCCCAGAAGCAGAGTCACGACTTCAACATGTCCCAGGGCGATGTGATGAGTCGCACTCTGTTGAGCATAAGGATCATCCTGAATAAAAGGACTCAGGCCGGGCTCGCCGCGAGGTCCGTTCCATGCGGCTTTGATACCTCTCACGTAGTGCTCAGCAATCTTCGGTAAGCCGTCGATGAAGAACTCGGCGATGGACTCCAGACCGAGCACGCCGAGTATCCAGGTGCTGACCTGCAATCCCATTGCTGCGCCCGCAACACCTGATGGAACCGCGCCTACGCCGCCGAAGAAAGCTCCGAAGCCTGCACCGAGGGTCGCGCCCGTCAATACGCTACCTGCGACGATCATTGCCATTTGACTCACGGCATCCATCAGATCGTTCAGAACGCTGGAAATGTCGAGGTCTGCGTAGCGTTGCCTCAATACGCGGCCTGCTTCCCATTCAGCATGGATGAACGCAGTCCTGACGCTACTGACGCGGCGAATCTTGAGCCCAATGGAATCAACTCGTTAGGCTCTGTACGAAAAGTGGCTGCGCTCGGTGATGCTGCGTTAAAAACAGGCTCGGAATGCTCATTTACAACACGTAGACTCCGCTTCCTCGCCTGTTTTTGCCTTGCCTGACCTTCGCTCGCCGACTTTTCGTACAAAACCTAGTTCGCATATGTGCGATAAGTTGCGCTCCCCCCTTGATAGCCCATCGCATGAGTGATGCGATTTTCTATGTCAAACCATGACGGCACGACGCCTCTCAATAGCATTCAATTCTCCCTGAGTGAATGTTGAACCGGTAAATCTAAGCAAGACGAGTCCATGTCCGACATAAGGGCAACGGGTGGTGCCGTTACCTGTTAACGAAAGATCGCGTTTCATCCTGTTTGATTACAACAAAATATTTGCCCGTCCAAGGAATAGAGAGTTTTCCTACGGCGGTAGTGACCAGTTTCCTGTTGGTCTAGAGACTAACGCTTATCCATTCGCAGGGCAGCGCGGATCTCTGGACTTCCGACGCTACCAGCGACAACCGTGATTCTTGCGTGATGTCTGCACCGGTTCGGTATCGAGCTGATTCCACTTTATTTGGACGCTATGGTTTGTCTCGGACTTTTCAATGCTGATCAACGCAAAGCGCCCTCACGTGCTGATGAATGAGCGTTCTTTCAGTTGGGTTACAGATAGACCTCACGACACGACGTATAAAATCATTTGATGGCACAATGATGTCATGGTAAAACCTTGCAACAGACATTCGTCTGCATCAGCTAAGGAATAGCCATGAGAAAGACAGGGATGAGTTTCCTCGCCGTACTTGCATTGGCGTGCGCGTTTTCCGCCCAAGCCAAAGAAGCTACGGTTTCAGATGCCACCATTGTCAGAGCAATCATCCAGGATTCCATTGACGGCTATTCCGGCAATTGCCCTTGCCCTTACAACTCAGCCCGTAATGGCAGCCGATGCGGCAAGCGCAGCGCATACAGCCGAGAGGGCGGTTATGCGCCGGTTTGCTTCAAGGAAGACGTAACGAAGGAAATGATCAGCGAATACCGCAGTCGCTTAAAAAACTGACCGAGGCATTATCTGGTTATACCGGGCCGTGACTCAGGGTTGCGGCCACTTTATCGTAACTACCCCAGCCGAAACACCGGCAATGCCGAACGCCACCACGGCTTGCCAACACGACGCGGCGCCGGCTGAACCTGCATCTGCGGATGCGCCACCATCAATGGCATGTCCCGCAGCCTGATCCACGGCTCGCTCTGCCAATGCAACACACTCACCGACAAGGCCGGCCATTGCAGCAAACTCAGGTGCGGCGCGTGATCATCAGACGGCACCTCAGCGTCCCGCAGCGTCGCCACCACCTCGTTGGTCAACCACTGCCGCAGTCCGCGATTCTCCGCATGATAGTGATGCACCAACATCGCGTAAGCCCCCGACTCACTCACCATCAACTCCGACTCAGGGCCGCTGTGCTGCTCAAGCGTCATCATCCGGTACTGGTCCGCATCGAGCTTACGCATCGTCCGCTCGTTCAGCGGCCAGCCGATGAGACGACCCAGATCGCGGGCGCTGAACCAGGGCTGGTGTTCAAAGAGGAGGGCTTGAAGCGGGCGGTTGTGGCGGTGGAAGAGGGTGGGGCGTAATGCATCTGCTGCTAGGTCTGATAGAAAATTAGACATGACGTAATCTCTACATTTTCAGCTTTCTAGGCTGGGTGTCGGGAGCTAAGAAACCCCAATGTAGAAAGGCCGGACGTATTCCCCTTTCGGGTCTTGTATTAGTCCACACCCGACATAACAGAGATTTTAGTACGCGCGGCCGAGAGCCGCAGGTACAAAGCCGCATTTATCGGAAGCGATCAGGCCGCTACATTGGATTTCTTGGCGTTTCTTAGGCGCGGTGCAGAGGGTAGGTGGCATTGGCAGTCTGGGCAAGGTCCGACGTTGTAGGAGATTTCTGAAAATATTCACAAGAAGCGCTACGGTTTAATTGATGCGGTCATGAACCCGTGTCTAGAGGTTTTGCGACTCATTTAGCTGATTTATAAGAGCACTCATTACAGGTTTGGGGTCCTTGAGCTGACATTCCCATATTGTGATCACCCTCCAGCCTGATTGCTGAAGGGTCAAGGACGATTGAAGATCTCTTTTCACATTTTTGGCAAATTTCTCAGCCCAAAATAGAGGTCTTGTTTTCGGCATGGTTGCGTACCTGCATCCGGCGTGCCTGTGCCAAAAACATCCATGGACAAATATACAGGTCTTCAGTTTCGGCATTACAATGTCGGGATTTCCAGGTAGATCTTTCCGATGGAGCCGGAACCGAAATCCATGAGCATGAAGAAATTTTCTCACAAGAAGCTCGGGGCGCGTGTTTTTCCCCTTGATTGCAGACATCATTCTCGATCGTGTCGCACTGTCTACGACGTCCATTACGTTCACCCTTTGGCAGATTTACACATGAAGAAAGATGAGCCCTTGCAGGTCGTGGACCTTTTTGCCGGTCCCGGTGGCCTTGGCGAAGGCTTTTCCTCACTAAATAATGGAAGAAGCTTTGAAGTGTTAGTCTCCGCAGAAATGGATCAGTTCGCGAGAAATACGCTTAGGCTAAGAGCTTTTTATCGCGCCTTAAAAAGCCAGAATCCGGATGGATTAAAGGATTATTACCGATTCTGCGAGACTGACGGTGCTATCCAACCATGGACAGAAAATAGCCGTGAGCAATGGGCCTATGCGGACCGCGAAGCACGCCAGATAAAACTTGGAACTCCAGAAGGTAATTCGGAGCTAGATGCTATACTTGATGAGAAACTTGATACGAGTAAGCCATGGGTTCTAATTGGTGGGCCTCCTTGTCAAGCATACTCACTAGTTGGGCGGGCAAGAAACAAGGGGAACTCTGAATACAAGGCCGAGGACGACAGTAGACATTTTTTATACCGAGAGTATTTAAGGATAATACAAAGTAAAAAACCTGCCGTCTTTGTTATGGAGAATGTGAAAGGTATTCTATCTTCGAAAATAGGTGGAGAACAAATATTTCCTCAGATATTAAAAGACTTAGCCGATCCTGACGCAGCTCTTGGCCTTAAAGCGGGTGTAGGTGCAAAGTATAAGATCTTTTCATTAGCGTCCGATGACTTTTATGAGTCTGGTATGAGTACAGACGATCTTGACCTTAGTGGCTTTGTCATTCGCTCGGAAAAGTATGGCATTCCTCAAAGTCGACATCGCGTAATACTAGTCGGAATTTCCGAAGAATATGTCGATGGTTCAGAAGAGCATAAGCTGACTCCTATGAAGGGAGCTACAGTAAGCGATATGATCGGAAATCTACCGCCACTTAGAAGTACACTTTCTCGAGGTAATGATAATCCTGACAGCTGGTGCCGTGAAGTATTGGACCACCTGAGCAGTTTGCGTAGGGACCTTCTGCTGTCAGGAAAGCAAGATATCTTGCTAGAGGTAGAGTTGAAAATCGTTAGAGACTCCTTCTCAGGAGGGCGATTCGGAACAGGAAGTTTGCGCGTTGCCAAGGATAAATATTGGAGCGGCAAGATTGATGACGATCATTTAGACGAATGGTTCTTGGATCCGGATTTAAGCGTTTGGTTAAATCATGAAGCTAGAGGGCATATGAGTTCAGATCTGAAGCGTTACGTCTATGCGGCAACTTATGCGCAAGCACATAATATTTCACCAAAAGGTCATGGTCAGTTCGATTTGCCAGGTTTAGCACCGCTACATAAAAACTGGGAAACTGGTAAGTTTAGTGACAGATTCAGAGTTCAAGTAAGAGACCAAGCATCCTCTACTATTACTAGTCATATTTCCAAAGATGGACATTATTTTATACATTATGATCCGAATCAATGCCGAAGTCTCACAGTAAGAGAAGCTGCTCGTATGCAGACTTTTCCAGATAACTACTTCTTTTTAGGGAACCGAACTCAGCAGTATCACCAAGTCGGAAACGCTGTACCGCCTTTGCTTGCAAAAAATATCGCTGCTGTAATTGAAAGAATTATTTCAAGAAAAACAAATATCTTATCGAAGGAATTTTCCTCTGAGTAAGAAGTTAACTTGCACTTTTGCTTGTTTTATGACATGAATGATGGCCAGTGGCTTACTGATGAGCGCGAGCTTAGCCTAAGCGCATGGGATTACTGAGTCATAATAGCAACGCCTGCTGATCGGGGAACATGGAATGTTGAGTAGAAATAAGGTTACTGTCCGGAATGCTCAATCGGCGCATTTTTTATGAGAGAAGTTCAAAACCCACCCAATGCGGCTTCTCTTCTTGAGTCGATGAGATCTATTGGTTATACGTTGGAATCTGCTTTGGCAGATTTAATAGATAATAGTATATCTGCTAAAGCTAAAACTATAAATATTGAGTTTCGTCCATTTGATCGGCCATATATAGCCGTTATTGATGATGGCGTAGGCATGTCTTCAGATGTTCTCCGAGATGCCATGAGGCATGGGAGCACAAGCCCTCTGCACCAGCGGAAAAGTGACGACATGGGTCGTTATGGTCTAGGACTGAAAACATCTTCGTTGTCGCAGTGTCGTCGTCTTACCGTAGTTTCAAAATATGAAGGATGTATCAGTGCGTTTTGCTGGGATTTGGATATTGTAATAAGTCGTGGTAATTGGGTCATGCTTGCCCTTGATCCTAAGGATTGGGAAGTACTTCCGCATTTTAGAGATTTAAATGAGCGAGAGTCTGGTACAGTCGTAGTATGGCAAAATTTAGATAATTTAACCGCTGGTGAAAAATCGGTTGAATCCGCTATGAACGAAAAGATGTCATATGTGCATGATCATATTTCGTTGGTATTTCATCGATTTATTTTAGATGATAATTCCAAAAAGCGGTTAAAAATATCCTTAAATGGGGCGGTTCTTGAAGGGGTGGATCCTTTTTGGACTAAGCATAAGTCTACTCAAATATTAGATGACGATAACTTTAAAGTTGAAGGTCAGAAGGTTTCGGTTAAGCCCTATATACTACCTCATCTGAACAAAATGACGTCTTCTGATATTAAGCGCGCTGGTGGCGGTGAAGGCATAAAAAGCCAGCAGGGATTTTATATTTACAGAAATAAAAGGCTTATTATCTGGGGGACTTGGTTTCGACTGGCGAGAAAGAATGAGTTGAGTAAGTTGGCTAGGGTTAGAGTTGATATACCTAACTCTTTAGATTATCTCTGGACTCTCGATATAAAAAAATCTGCAGCTCATCCTCCAGAAGCTGTTAGAGCAAATCTTAAAAGGACGGTTGAGAGGATAAGGGAGGTCAGTGGACGAACTGTTATTTTTAAAGGTAGAAAAATTGAAGCTCTGGATGTAATTCCTGGTTGGAATGAAATTATCGATAGGGGCAGTGTTCGTTACGATATAAATCGTAATCATCCTCTGATTTTTCAGCATCGACAAAGTTTGCCGGATAATAGTATTCCTGTATTTGAACTATTGCTGAGTGTTATTGAAAGTTCCTTTCCAGCGGATCTGTTTTATTCTCGGATGGCTGGAGATATTAAATCTGGATTTAACGAAGTTGAAGCTATTGAAATGCTGAGGCACTTGGCGGGGACACTGTTTTCTCAGATGCCTAAAGATTCAGCTTTGCGTTCAAGACTATTATCTACACTTCATCTGTTAGAGCCGTTTAACTTACATCCTGAATTGACTAAAGATATTATAAAGGAATATGAGCTATGAGTAATGAGGCTAGAGGGCAGTTGTCAGTCAACGGACGTCGTTTAGAACTAGGCGTTATCACAACTCTAACAGTTGACGGCATTCCAACTGAATCCGAAATTCTTGAGCTGTCCAACTGTCTTAGAGCTTTACCAATCTACTCTGTTTCTGACTTGGAGTTTGATGAGGTTATAAAACGGTTACATGTGGCATTGACCGTAGATATGGGGCTTGGGAGCTATGTCTACGATGAGCACAATCCTTGGCTTAGTGCGCGAAAAGCTGACATAGATCCGTTCTATTGGGATCGCTATCAAACAGACCTGCTTAAACAAGGATGGGGCCCCAAGGTTGTTAGTTCTTTAGATAAAGTTACAGATGATATATTAGATTTACTGGGCAACCCTAAAGCTTCTATAGGTTGGCCTCGCCGTGGGCTTGTAATGGGTGATGTTCAATCCGGTAAAACATCTAATTACACAGGTCTTATATGTAAAGCCGCAGATGCTGGTTATAAATTGGTTATATTACTCACAGGGACTCTAGAAAGCTTGCGAAGGCAAACGCAGGAAAGACTGGATTCAGGATTTGTAGGGTTGGATAGTTCTGGCGTTGTTAATAATCGGAAGCGCCATCGTAAG
Source organism: Pseudomonas sp. CDFA 610 (assembly GCF_021147865.1). Classification (NCBI taxonomy): domain Bacteria; kingdom Pseudomonadati; phylum Pseudomonadota; class Gammaproteobacteria; order Pseudomonadales; family Pseudomonadaceae; genus Pseudomonas; species Pseudomonas sp. CDFA 610. Next base: position 259,379 of record NZ_JAGTPM010000010.1, on the reverse strand, counting down.
GAGATTGGTGTCGGTTTGATAGATGCTGCAAGATCTGCTGGTGTGTTTACTTCGACAGTGGGTGACTTCAAGGCGGCTACCATAAATCAACTAGGCTTCAAGCTAAAAGATTATAAAGAGCCGGTTTTATTAGTGGTAAAAAAGAATAGACGGATCTTAGAAAATCTTGCCAATTGGCTTCTTACTTTTAATGCAAATGGATCCGGGAATATAGATTTACCACTTTTGCTTATAGATGATGAGGCTGATAACGCTTCCATCAATACCAACCCTGTAAAAGCTACCGCTATAAATTCAGGGGTTAGAGGGCTATTAAATGTTTTTCCCCGCTCTAGCTATGTAGGGTTTACGGCAACGCCTTTTGCTAATGTTTTTATAAATCCTGATAGTACAAGTGAAATGGAGGGGGATGATCTCTTTCCTCGTGATTTCATATATTCGCTTGATGCGCCATCTAATTATGTTGGGGCTCATAGAATATTCGGTGAAAAAGCAGATATTGATTGTGTTGAAAGTATTGATGACGCTGAGGAATACTTTCCAAAAGGACAATCCTCAGATAGCCTAATCGAGGCAGTACCTGATAGCCTACTTGACGCGGTCCTTTGCTTTTTTATCGTTAATACGATTATGGATTTGCGCTCAGATATGCCGAGGCATCGGTCTATGTTGGTAAATGTCAGTCATTTCACGCTTGTTCAAAACCAAGTGCGCAATATACTGGATTTTGAAGTTCGCTCAATGCAGTCAGATATTAGGAATTATGCATCGCTGGCGACTGTCGATGCATTGCGTAATACATCGCTTCGCAGATTGTATGAGTGTTTTAATAGGTTTTACAGTAAGCTGAATATACCATGGAGTGAAATCCAAGCTGGTTTAACAGCAGCTAATTTACCGATTCAAGTAGTGGCGGTGAACCAAAAAAGCGGGCCAGCAAGCTTGGATTATTCATCTTATAAAGAGTCTGGATTGAGGGTGATCGCTGTTGGCGGCAACAGCCTAGCTCGGGGACTCACCTTGGAGGGACTTTGCGTTAGCTATTTTTTCCGTGGTACGCAAATGTACGACGCATTGCTTCAAATGGGTCGATGGTTTGGATATAGGGTGGGTTACGAGGATCTTTTTAAGATTTGGATGACTGACGAGATGTTCGATTTTTATTCGCATATATCTGAGGCTACTGATGAGCTGAGAAATACTGTCAAAAGAATGCAGTTATCAAGGCTCAAACCCATCGACTTCGGGTTAAAGGTTAGATCTCATCCTGAGTCTTTAATGATCACCGCAAAGAATAAAATGCGTGATACCGATGAAATAGTTGAGACGGTATCTATAACGCAAGAAAGCCTAGAGTCTCCTAGGCTGCTAAAAGATTCTGCGGTGCTAGCTGGCAATTACAAAGCTGCACAAAATTTTATTCGTGATGTTTCAGAGAGGAATTTGCAAGTCCAAAAAGATTTTCCTGTTTGGTTGAGGGTTTCGAAGGATTTAATAGTTAAATTTTTGCGGGCTTTTATAAGTCATCCGCTCAGTATAAAGCTACAAACCTCTAGTTTGGCCGATTTTATTGAAAACTCAAATGACCATAAACTCCAAACTTGGGACGTTGCTCTTCCTAGCGGGCGTGGTGATTGCTTTGAGTTCGTTTCAGGGGTTTTGGTGAATCCGAGGCAACGTAGAATAACTGATGATAATGCCATTCGCGCGTTGCTTATAAACGGCACTAAATTGCGAGTGGGGTCTGCGGCTGATGAAAAGATAGGCTTGGAAGCACTGGAAATAGAAAACGTTGAGAAAGCGTTTCGATCCGATCCTAAGAATAAAACAAAAAATATACCAGGTCATATATACACTGCTGTTCGCCAGCGACCATTGTTGCTTATTCATCTCATACAGGAAAAAGATACCGAAAATTCCGCTTCGGTTGTTCCACAAGGTTGTGAAACATTAGTTGCTATAGGGCTTAGCTTTCCCCAGCTTGACGTCGCTAGTCATCGAATTTCTTATAGGATAAATTTGGTAGAGTTAAGAAATATTCTTTCAGGCGATGCATCAAACATTCAGTCCGATGATGAGGATGACGAAGAAGATGATGAATAACTCAGTGTTGTCTTGGAGACTATGCCTCGTTGAGGACACGAAAAGCGGTTTTAGTCGCACTGATTCTACTCATTTACTGGATTTTTATTTAGGTTTCGATAGCGATTCTAGACATACATTACTTTTGATTTGTGATGAAAAACCAGAGTTTCAAAGTGGCTTGAAGTCAGTCAATATTAAAACCGTTATAAGGCCGGACGGGCGATGGTCTTTGTTTTTAACGCTTGAGGATTTTTCGCTCCTCGATATGTTTACCTTGCTTTGTGGTGATTTAATAGAATCATCACGTGATATTTCTGACGCTTCCGTGGCATTAGAATTTGTTTTAAACAGGTTGATGAGTTGGCGTTTGCTGTTTGAACGAGGTGGCGTAGGTCTTTTGACAGAAGCGGAGATTAGAGGTCTCTGTGGAGAGCTTCTGTATCTACAGAGGATGGTCGAGATATACGGCAGCAGCCCTGCAGTTAGTAGTTGGGTTGGTCCGTACCTAGCCGATCAAGATTTTCAAATGAATACGATTGCATGGGAAATAAAAACAGTTAGGCCGGGAGCCAGCGCAATCACGATATCTTCTGAGCGTCAACTCGATACTAGAAATCGTTCTATTACTTTGGTTGTTTTTGAATTAGCTAACTGTTCTCCTTCTTCTACAGGAGCATTTACTCTTAATTCTCTTGTGAAAAGGCTAAAGTCTTTGTTTGGCGCTTCTTATGAGGCTAGGATGTTGTTTGATAGGTCTTTGTTTAAAATTGGTTATATAGAGCGTTCTGAATACAATGAACTGAATTTTGCGATGAGAGAATGTTCGGCTTACAGCGTGGTTTCAGGCTTTCCATGCATTATGTCAGACGCTCTACCCGCAGGTATCAGTGATGTAAATTATAAGCTCGACCTTTCAAAGTGCAAAGAATTTAAATTCACTATTTTTTAGTGAGGGGTGGCACATGGATTTAGAAAGCTTTCATAAAGAATTTATTGAAACGGTAAGGGCAAGGGCAGAATCAACAAAAGACTTTATTCGAGCTGCATTTGTGGATGAGTGCGGGGAGCGTCTTTTAGATGCTGAAGAGCTTTATGCCTTTGAGAATTGCCGATATGAAGGTTTTAATGTTAGTAGAAAAAAAATAAGAGTTGATGGTTATTCTTACGATGAGGCTGATAGTTCGTTAGCTTTAATTGTTGCTGATTTTGAGAATGATGACGAGTTAGTTGGTTTTGTTGCACAAGACGTTACGGGGGCTCTAGATCAAGTTCGTCTGTACTTGGAGGCCGCGTTGAGTGGTGAGCTAACTGACGGGTCAATCGATGAAAGTCACCCAGGTTACGGTCTTGCTTGCGATCTAATGGATTGGCAATCGAAAATTTCGAAGTACAAATTATACTTCGTTAGCGATAGATTTTCAAAAATAAAAAAGAAGAATTGGGTTGATCGAGATATAAATGGCATTCCGGTAGAGTTTCATGTTTGGGATGTTGTGCGGTTTCACTCGGCATACATATCTGCAACTGGTCGAGATGAATTACTTGTGGATTTTTGTACGGCTAAAAGTTCGGGGTTGCCATTCTTGGCTGCTGCTCAGTCAGGTGGTGATTATGATGCATATCTTTGCATGATCTCTGGTGACCTACTGGCCGATATATATGATAAGTACGGAAGCAGGCTACTTGAAGGTAATGTGCGAACTTTTCTCAGCGCTAAGGGTAAAGTGAACTCTGCAATTCAAAATACGATACGTAATCGTCCGGAAATGTTTTTTGCTTTTAATAATGGTATAGCGGCGACTGCCGAAAATGTGATAATTCAAGATACGTCGGCTGGTCCGCGTATCACGAATGTTACCAATTTACAGATTGTTAACGGTGGCCAGACAACCGCTTCGTTAGCTTATGCAAAACGAGGGGCTTCAGGAAGAAAGGATTTTGCGGATCTTTCTAAGGTAATGGTGCAAATGAAATTATCTATTCTCCCTTCTGAGCGTGTCGGTTTGCTAACTCCGGAAATTGCTAGATGTGCTAACAGTCAAAATAAAGTTAGCGATGCCGATTTCTTCTCTAATCACCCCTATCATGTTCGAATAGAAGAATTTTCTCGACGCATATTTACTTCCCCTAGCGGTGGTGCACAGCACGGTACACATTGGTTCTACGAGCGTGCGCGTGGACAATTTTCTAATGAGCAGGCAAAGCTCACTACCGCTCAGAAAACCCAATTTCTCATTCAAAATCCTAAAGCACAATTATTTAACAAAACTGACGTGGCTAAATATGAAAATAGCTGGCGAGAGATGCCTCACAAAGTAAGTATGGGCGCACAGAAGAATTTTTTAGTTTTTGCTGATGTTATTTCTAAGGCTTGGGCTAGTGATGGCAAGATTTATAATGAAGATTATTTTCGTTCGCTTGTAGCCTTATCTATTCTTTTTAAGAAAATTGAAGCTTTGGTAAGTCAGCAGTCTTGGTATCAAGGGGGGTACAGAGCCAACATTGTTACCTATACGGTTGCTAAGCTGCATAATATGATATCCGAACAGGCATTAGGTAAGCAATTAAACTTACGCGCAATTTGGGACTTGCAGCGCACACCAGATTGGCTTATTTCTCAAATTACCATAATAGCTAAGGCTGTTTTTAACGTGTTGACTGATCCAGAAAGGCCTAAAGATAACGTTACAGAATGGGCCAAAATGCAAGTATGTTGGGAGCAGGTTAAAGAATTTGATATTTCGATTCAGTCTGAGTTATATGAAAACCTTACTGATATTAGCTCTGCTGTTGATGAGTCAAAATCCTCTAGGCGGACTCAAAGAACGGACGATGGAATTGATGTTCAAATTAAAGTTGTTGAAGTGCCAAGCGTAGAGTGGAGTAGGATGCTTAATTGGGGTTTGAAGCATGACCACCTAACGCCCAAGCAAATCAGTCTTTTGAAGTTCGTATCTGTAACTTCTCAGAAGTTACCTACAGAGAGGCAGTGTAGTGAAATTTGGAGGATTCGTGACGATATGATAAGTAAAGGCTTCATTGCGATGTAGTATTCCTTAAATATTATTGGCTTTCGTAGCACGTAAAATGGCATCTTGCTTAAAGTTATATTTTGATTTTTATCTATTAAAAAGCCAGGCAGCTTCCGCTCCTGGCTTTTCATTACATCTAGCTCAAAGCCGGACTATCAATCCCAGCTCAACGCCCCACCTGTCTGATACTCAATAACCCTCGTCTCAAAGAAGTTCTTCTCTTTCTTCAAGTCCATGATCTCGCTCATCCATGGGAACGGGTTGGTGGTACCTGGGTACTCTTCCTTCAGACCGATCTGGCTCAGGCGACGGTTGGCGATGAATTTGAGGTAGTCCTCCATCATCGCTGCGTTCATGCCCAGTACGCCGCGTGGCATGGTGTCACGGGCGTATTCGATTTCCAGTTGAGTGCCTTGCAGGATCATCTGCGTGGCTTCTTCTTTCATCTCGGCATCCCACAGGTGCGGGTTTTCGATTTTGATCTGGTTGATCACGTCGATGCCGAAGTTCAGGTGCATGGATTCGTCGCGCAGGATGTACTGGAACTGCTCGGCGACGCCGGTCATTTTGTTGCGACGGCCCATGGACAGGATCTGGGTGAAGCCGCAGTAGAAGAAGATGCCTTCCAGAACGCAGTAGTAGGCGATCAGGTTGCGCAGCAGTTCCTTGTCGGTTTCGACGGTGCCGGTTTCGAACTTCGGATCGGAGATCGAACGGGTGTACTTCAGGCCCCAGGCGGCTTTTTTCGCGACCGATGGAATCTCGTGGTACATGTTGAAGATCTCGCCTTCATCCATGGCCAGCGATTCGATGCAGTACTGGTAAGCGTGGGTGTGGATCGCTTCCTCGAAGGCCTGGCGCAGGATGTACTGGCGGCACTCCGGGTTGGTGATCAGGCGGTACACGGCCAGCACGAGGTTGTTGGCAACCAGCGAGTCGGCGGTGGAGAAGAAGCCCAGGTTGCGCATGACGATGCGGCGCTCGTCGTCGGTCAGGCCTTCCGGGTTTTTCCAGAGGGCGATGTCGGCGGTCATGTTGACTTCTTGCGGCATCCAGTGGTTTGCGCAACCGTCCAGGTACTTCTGCCAGGCCCAGTCGTACTTGAAGGGTACGAGCTGGTTCAGGTCGGCGCGGCAGTTGATCATCATCTTTTCGTCAACGGCAACGCGAGCGCTGGCGCCTTCGAGTTCGGCCAGGCCTTCGGCGACGTCCAGTGCGTCCAGCGCTTTCTTGGCGCGGATCAGGGCTGCGGAGTCGTTGGCGGTAACGGCACGTGCTTCCTGGGCCGCTGCGCCACCGGCGCTGTCGAGGCGGTCCATGTTGGCTTCGTTGGCGTGACCGGCGTTGGCCGCTTTGGCAACTACTTCGCCGTCTTCTTTATCGAATTCGTCCCAGCTCAGCATGGTGGTGGAGCTCCTGTGCGTGAGGGTTGCCTTGCGGCGACCGGTTGGATTTTAAAGTGCATGTGACCAGCGTTGCGATAGAGGCGCGCTGGCAACGTAAATGTGTCGAGGTTTCTCGATGGGTCTTACTGAGACTGATCTGTCAGGCCCGCGTTCATAAGTCGGGGCTGTCCGGCAGATCGAACGCCAGGGTTGTCGGCCTGTGCGTCAGCGATGGTGCTGTCGGTGTTACGTTCAGGTGAGCCAGCTTGCCGAAGAAGGTGGTCATTTCAAGTACCCTGAAGAGGCGCGAGATTATACAGATTTTCATCCGTACTGGCTTATGCCAGTGAAGACAGCGCGTGATTTTTTGCGCGATTTTTTACGTTCAAACGCTGATTCATGCTTGACGGGCGACGCGTCACTATGGCTGATGAAATCGTCCATTTAGTGCTCCCCGAAAACTATCGACACAACATATAGGTTTTGTTCGCGCTCGGCAATCGGGCCGATGAGCTTGATCACGTTTCAGGCATCTGTCGTTTTCAGCGTTTTTCTGCTCTGTTTTCGATCACGGTTTTCTGTGAGCCTTGTGTGGCGTGCCTCTCGACCGAAACGCCGAAAACCGACGCTGTCGCAGGCGTGAATGACTCTCCGATATGACGCTGGAAATATTTTGTAAATCCCTGACGAAAGGCGAAGACGGTGCCGGGTCTGGTGTCGGAAAGCATCGATTGAAGCCGGGCAGGGCGTCGTTCGGTAATACTGGCCAGTTAGTGGCTAATGCCGTAATCTTCGCGTCGCAAAAAATGAGTGCCAGGGAGGCCGTGATCATGTCAATCGCTTCCTGGCCGCACAGTCTCCAGCCAGTCAAGGAAGTCCATGTTCCGCCTCTTCAAAGCAACCGCTCTGGCTTTAGTGATGGGCATCGCCGCCGGCTGTACTCAAACGGCATCCGTGGTGAGTGAGCCGCTGCAACCTGCGCCGAATGCGCCTGTCGCTTATCTGGTCGGTTCGCTCGGACCAAAATTCGTCAATCTGTTCCCTGCGCAACGTCAGGCCCTGCTGTTTCGCAAGCGTGGCTCCCAAAACGGCGCCATGGGTCTCTGGACCAGTGATTTCAAACAAAAAACGTCCGACGACATACAGGACGCCGATGGTGTTGCCAGCGTTTTCGTATTGCCGCTGACACCTGGCGATTACGAGTTCTATGATTTTGACCTCTACACCCTTGTGACGTCGGGACAGATTGCGTACAGCACTAGCTTGTCCGCCAAGGAGAAGTTCACGCGGTCGATGCATCTTGAGCCGGGCAAGGCTTATTACATCGGCGAGTTCCGTTCCACCTGCATCCTTCAGGCAGGTTGTGCATTTCTATGGCGCAACGAAATGGCCCGTGATGGCGTTGTTGCCAAGCGTCAGCATCCACAAATGCCTGCCTTGCAGTTTCTCCCGCTGGATCTCACCGGCACCGGTCCCTTCTTCATTGATGACACGCCAGGCAAAGGTCTCGCACCCAAGGTCGCTGACGAGAGTCGACCATGAAGCAATGCGGTTGCTCGTTGATGGTTCTGCTATTGAGTGGATGCGCAGCGACCAACACGCTTTCGCAGATGCCCTTGGCGCAGGGGCAGGCCTACCTTGCACCCTTGCACGTCACGGTCAATGACCTGAAGCGCGCTTCGACCCTGCGAAATGATCTGCGTGAAACCGGCGTCTTCAGTGCTATTGAGGCTGACGTCGGGAGTGAAGAGGATTACAGCGTTCATGTGCAGATGGAGGTGAAGCGACAATACCCTCCGTATCCACTGGTGTTGCTCAGTAGCGCGACGTTGTTCCTGCTGCCGTTATCGCGGGAGGTTGGCACCGATGCCGAATTTACGGTGTCGCAGGGCCGCAAGGTCCTCAAGCGTTATCGGTATCGCAATAACACTCAAAAATATACGTTCTTGCTGGACATGGGGGCCGAGGTAGATGTTCAGAACCTCAATCGAATCGCCCATGCCTTTGCCCACGATGTTCAACAAGACCATCTGATCCCTGTTGCTGGAACCACACGATGACTGTTCGATACGCGCTAACCGCAGCCTTGGTGAGCAGTCTGCTCCTGGTCGGCTGTGCCACTCCCATGAAGCCTCTGGATTACCACGCCAGCCAGCCTTATGTGCCGGTGACGCTCGCGCTGAATCAGGGAGGGTTCGTTGTCAGACTGGAAGGCCTCAAGCAGCGGGAAGTATTCAAGGCATTGATGAACACCGGCGCCTTTTCGACGTTGAACACGGGCTTCAACCGCACCGGCTATACCCTGATGCTCGCCAGTGTGGATGAAAAAGGTGACAACTACGTCTGGTTGGCAAACTCGGTGACGGTGTTCACGCTGCCCTTGCCTTACCCCTATAAGGAAGGCGTGCGGGCTACGCTCTACAAGGATGGACAGGCGGTGAAGACCTATCGTTATTCACGGGAGGGTGTCGGGATAAGCGCCTGGTATGCTCCGTCGCCGAACATCGAAGCGTCCAGGCAGATGCTTGATCAGCTCATGGTCGATCTGGCCAGGGACAAGGTTATTCCCTATCAGCGCTGATTGACGGGACTACGCATCCCGTCGATGATTCAAGCGTAAACGCCATGTCTAGTCCTGAAATAGGTTTACACCTATTTCAGTCTCAAAACGCTCGATGCACCGCATCGGGCGTTTTGTATTTCAAGGCCAGATGCGGCCTTTCTTTGTTGTAAATCAGCACCGACTCATCGACCATTTTTACGGCGTCTGCCAGATTTTTAGGCCGGTGTAATAAAAACTCGGTCTTCAAAATCCCGTTTATTCGCTCGGCCATAGCGTTCTGATAGCAATCATAACCATCCGTCATCGAACACCTGATGCCATGCATCGTATGCAGCCGCTGATACATATCGGAGCAGTACTGGGCACCACGGTCGGAGTGGTGGATCAGCATCTGATCGGTTTCTCGCTCACCCACCGCTTTTTCCAGCGCCTTGATCACCGACTCCGTATGAAGGCTTTCATGCACATGATGACCCACAATCTTTCGTGAGTAGGTATCGGTTACAAGACTCACGTAGGCCACGCTTTCTTGCGTGGGCAGATAGGTTATGTCTGCAACCCATATCTGTTCAGGCCCATTGGCCACGACTTGTTCCGGGCCTGCTTTAAGCAGGTTGGGATGGCGGCGAAAACGATGATGACTATGCGTGGTCTTGTGATAGGCCCGCTTGCGCGGAACCAGTTCACGCGCATCACGAAGAATTGTAAACAAGCGGTCTCTGCCCACGCAAAACGACGCAGGACCTTCGGCGCTCATCAAATAATGAAGCTTGCGGGTGCCCAGCCTTGGCTGGCGACGACGCTTTTCCGGAACGAAGTCCACCACCTCCTGGTCCTGGCGGACCTTGGCATCAAACGCGCGATTACGCTTGCAATACGCTTGGCGCGAAATGCCCATGAACAGGCAAGCCCTGCTGATACTCAGGTCTTGGATGTGCCCTTGCGAGAGGACTTGCCGGGTCGCTTTTTTACGACAGAAACGCCGTAGTCATTTTTCAAAACGTTGACGACTGCTTCAAAGAATTGAGCTTTCTGGTTGCTCAGCGCCAGCTGTTCTTCAAGTTCTTTGATCCGCTGCTCGGGTGTCAGCGGTAGGGTGGGCTCAGTCATGGACCTGCTCCTCGGCTCTCGAATTGATGCGCCCTGGCTCCAATCCTGTCGACCATGCTTTCGTAACCAAACCAGCACCGTCGACCGCCCTTGGATGCCATAACGCCGTTGAGCTTCTTTATAACTCAACTCGCCTTTTTCAACCTGGTCTACGACCGATAATTTAAAGGCTAGCGTGTAATCACGCTGGCTGCGCCTTTTACCCGAATCCATTGAGTCCTCCTGAGGAAAGGTCAGAAGGTGTAAACCTTATTCAGGACGGGACACCACACAACAAAAAGCCCCTGAAAAGGGGCTTTTTGTTTACTGCCGTACAGGGCTCAGACGCTCAGCCTTATTGGCAGGCCTCGCAGTCCGGCTCGTCAATGGCGCACGCCTTTGGAACCGGTGCCGGACCTGCCGGTGCGGCTTCGGTCGGGCGTGGGGCGGTGATGGCCGAGTCGTCCGGGCCGTGGCCGCCGCTCGATACGGCGTTGAGCTTGCCGGTGTTGACGGTCGACTTCTCGGTGCTGGTCGCGGCCAGTGCACGGAGGTAGTAAGTGGTTTTCAGACCACGGTACCAAGCCATGCGGTAGGTCACGTCCAGCTTCTTGCCCGATGCGCCAGCGATGTACAGGTTCAGCGACTGAGCCTGGTCGATCCACTTCTGACGACGGCTTGCCGCGTCGACGATCCACTTGGTGTCCACTTCGAAGGCCGTCGCGTAAAGCTCTTTGAGCTCCTGCGGGATGCGCTCGATCTGCTGCACCGAACCGTCGTAGTACTTCAGGTCGTTGATCATGACCGAGTCCCACAGATCGCGCGCCTTGAGGTCGCGAACCAGGTACGGGTTGATCACGGTGAATTCGCCCGAGAGGTTCGATTTCACGTACAGGTTCTGGTAGGTCGGTTCGATCGACTGCGACACGCCAGTGATGTTGGCGATGGTGGCGGTCGGTGCGATGGCCATGATGTTCGAGTTACGAATACCTTTCTGCACGCGGGCACGTACCGGCGCCCAGTCCAGGGTTTCTTTCAGGTCGACGTCGATGTACTTCTCGCCGCGCTGCTCGATCAGGATCTGTTGCGAATCCAGTGGCAGGATGCCTTTGGACCACAGCGAACCCTGGAATGTCTCGTAGGCGCCACGCTCGTCGGCCAGGTCGCAGGATGCCTGGATGGCGTAGTAGCTGACCGCTTCCATGGAACTGTCGGCGAACTGCACGGCAGCATCGGAGCCATACGGGATGTGCTGCAGATACAGCGCGTCCTGGAAGCCCATGATGCCCAGGCCGACCGGACGGTGGCGCAGGTTGGAGTTCTTGGCCTGCGGCACGGAGTAGTAGTTGATGTCGATGACGTTATCGAGCATGCGAACGGCGACGTCGACGGTGCGCTTGAGCTTGTCGGTGTCCAGTTTGCCGTTGACGATGTGGTTCGGCAGGTTGATCGAGCCCAGGTTGCAGACCGCGATCTCGTCCTTGTTGGTGTTCAGGGTGATCTCGGTGCACAGGTTCGAGCTGTGAACCACGCCCACGTGCTGCTGCGGGCTGCGCAGGTTGCACGGGTCCTTGAAGGTCAGCCATGGGTGGCCGGTTTCGAACAGCATCGAGAGCATCTTGCGCCACAGATCCTTGGCCTGGATGGTCTTGAACAGCTTGATCTTGCCTGGGTATTCGGTCAGCGCTTCGTAGTACTCGTAACGCTCCTGGAAGGCCTTGCCGGTCAGGTCGTGCAGGTCCGGTACTTCGGATGGCGAGAACAGGGTCCACGGGCCGTCATCGAAGACGCGCTTCATGAACAGGTCGGGGATCCAGTTGGCGGTGTTCATGTCGTGGGTACGACGACGGTCATCACCGGTGTTCTTGCGCAGCTCGATGAACTCTTCGATGTCCATGTGCCAGGTTTCCAGGTAGGCACAGACAGCGCCCTTGCGCTTGCCGCCCTGGTTGACTGCTACTGCGGTGTCGTTGACCACTTTCAGGAACGGTACGACGCCCTGCGACTTGCCGTTGGTGCCCTTGATGTAGGAGCCCAGCGCACGAACCGGCGTCCAGTCGTTGCCCAGACCGCCTGCGAATTTGGACAGCATGGCGTTGTCGTGGATCGCGTGGTAGATGCCCGACAGGTCATCCGGCACGGTGGTCAGGTAGCAGCTGGACAGCTGTGGACGCAGGGTGCCGGCGTTGAACAGCGTCGGGGTAGACGACATGTAGTCGAAGGACGACAGCAGGTTGTAGAACTCGATGGCGCGGTCTTCGCGGGCTTTCTCTTCGATGGCGAGGCCCATGGCCACGCGCATGAAGAAGATCTGCGGCAGTTCGAAACGCACGCCATCCTTGTGGATGAAGTAGCGGTCGTACAGGGTCTGCAGGCCCAGGTAAGTGAACTGCTGATCGCGCTCGTGGTTGATCGCCTTGCCCAGCTTCTCGAGGTCGAATTCGGCCAGCACAGGGTTGAGCAGTTCGAACTTGATACCGGCAGCGACGTAGGCAGGCAGCGCCTTGGCGTACAGGTCGGCCATCTCGTGGTGCGTAGCGCTTTCGGCCACTTGCAGGAAGCTCAGGCCTTCGGCACGCAGGGTGTCCATCAGCAGGCGTGCGGTGACGAACGAGTAGTTCGGCTCACGCTCGACCAGCGTACGGGCAGTCATCACCAGCGCGGTGTTGACGTCTTTCAGCGCAACGCCGTCGTACAGGTTCTTCAGGGTTTCGTTCTGGATCAGATCGGCGTCGACTTCGGCCAGACCTTCGCACGCTTCGGTGACGATGGTGTTCAGACGGCCCATGTCGAGCGGCGCGAAGCTGCCGTCAGCGCGGGTAATGCGGATCGAAGGGTGAGCCTGGACTTCGTCTTCCGGTGCACGAACGGCACGCTCCTTGGCGCGCGAGTCACGGTAGATGACGTAGTCGCGGGCCACTTTCTGCTCGCCGGCACGCATCAGGGCCAGTTCGACCTGGTCCTGGATTTCTTCGATGTGGATGGTGCCGCCCGAAGGCATGCGACGCTTGAAGGTGGCGGTGACCTGTTCGGTCAGGCGGGCAACGGTGTCGTGGATGCGCGACGAGGCGGCAGCAGCGCCGCCCTCAACTGCAAGAAACGCCTTGGTGATGGCGACGGTAATCTTGTCATCGGTGTAGGCGACGACAGTGCCGTTACGCTTGATCACGCGCAGTTGACCAGGGGCGGTTGCGGACAGGTCCTGCTGGGCCTGGCCTGACAACGGCGCAGTGGCCGGCGAGTTCTCGCGAGTTGTGTCTGTTTGCATGGGTGTCTCCACGTTCTTTAAGTTTGTTCGGGCAATGGCTGCCCACCGTTCCGTTTTGTGACAGTGAGTCGCCAACCGGACGACTCAATGACTCCAAAACGGAGGTGGAGGCGGGTTTGGCCGCTTCCGGGTTTTGAAGTCAAAAAGGGACTGGGTCAGGTGCCCAATCCCTTGCAGATCTGTTGAAGCGTGCGTGTTCTATGTTGCAAGACGTGTACCGGGTCGCCTGGGTGTGAGCGCGAGCGGTTTGGTTACCGATTACGTCTTAAAGTTCAACCCCTCAAACGCAAGAAAAATGCTTGAATTTCTCGATTGAGTTGTGCTGGAGTTTTCGCAGAAAACCCTACATGTAGGGTGTGACTGCAGGTCGGGCTACAAGATAATGCGTTTCGGACATCAATTGCAACGTACGACCTGTGGATAAACTTGTGAGTACTTTGTGTATGAATCACCTACATCGCGTGTAGGCCGCATGGCTGCTGCGTCGGACCGTTTGTCACTGATTTTTACAGATGTCGTTGGGCCACAGCGGATTTTTACGGGCGCGAACCCTATCACATAAAAAGCAGCCTGCAAGGGGCATCTGGCATGTCGTGTGCTTTGCCGCGCGATTGCTACAATCGCCGGACATCTGCCGGACATTGGCGTGAAGCAGCGATGCCTGAATCCGCTTTTCGATAACAACAAAAGGAAGCCCCTCGTGGAGCCACATACCTGGCAGGTGCTCATCGTCGAGGACGATCAGCGATTGGCGGAACTGACCTGCGACTACCTGCAGAACAACGGCCTGAGCGTCAGCATCGAAGGCAACGGCGCGCTGGCGACGGAGCGCATCATTCAGGAACAGCCGGATCTGGTCATCCTCGACCTGATGCTGCCCGGCGAAGATGGCTTCAGCATCTGCCGCAAGGTACGCGACCGCTACGACGGGCCGATCCTGATGCTCACGGCCCGCACCGACGACACCGACCATGTTCAGGGGCTGGACACCGGCGCTGATGATTTCGTCTGCAAGCCGGTCCATCCGCGCGTGCTATTGGCGCGCATTCACGCCTTGCTGCGCCGTAGTGAAGCGCCACAAGTGCCCGCTGCCGAGCTGCGTCGGCTGGTGTTCGGGCCGCTGGTGGTGGACAACGCGCTGCGCGAGGCCTGGCTGCGCGAAGAGAGTATCGAGCTGACCGGTGCCGAGTTCGACCTTTTGTGGCTGCTGGTTGCCAACGCCGGGCGCACGCTGTCCCGTGAAGAAATCTTCACGGCCCTGCGCGGCGTGGGGTATGACGGGCAGGACCGCTCCATCGATGTACGCATCTCGCGCATTCGTCCCAAGATTGGCGACGACCCCATTCATCCGCGTCTGATCAAGACCGTGCGCAGCAAAGGCTATCTGTTTGTGCCTGAAGCCGCGCAGGACATGAGCGGCCATGTGTTCAGCGGCTGACCTTTCATGAACTCGATCTTTCTGCGTATCTATGGCGGCATGCTGGGCGTTCTGGTGCTGGTGGCGCTGCTCGGCATGCTGGCGTTGCATGGCCTCAATCAGGCGCGTGGCGAGCAGTACCGTGAGCGTCTGGCCCACGGCACGTTCACTGTGATGGCCGATAACCTGATCGCCCTCAACGACGTTGAGCGTCGCCGTGCGCTGGCGGTCTGGGAGCGTTTGCTGGGTATTCCGCTGAGCCTGCAAACCTTCGAACAGGCCCGACTGGACAGCAGCGCACGCAGTCGGCTGGCGCGTGGGCAAGTGGTGGTCGAGCAGATCGGCCCGCATGCGGCGAAGGTTTACCGCCAGTTGAGCGACAAGGAGCCGCTGCTGTTGACGGGCGAGGTGCAGCAGATCACCGAGCAACTGGCGCGGGCCACTATCTACCTGTTGATTGATGAGCTGGTGCGCTACCCGGTCGATGAGCAACCTGCGCGCCTGCAGGCGTTGCGGGTCGACAAGGGTTTCGGTTTTGACATGCACCTGCTGGCGCTGGATCAGGCCGATCTGGATGACGACCAGCGCCGCCGCATTTATGAAGGCGACACGGTCATGGCGCTGGGCAAGGGCGGTGATTCGATCCGCGTGCTGGCCGGGATCGTCGACACTAACTGGGTGCTGGAAATCGGTCCTTTGTATCAGATGAATCCGTATCCGTTGCAGTGGCTGGTGCTGATTGCCTTGCTGGGGCTGTGTTTCATCGGGGTGGTGGTGTACCTGCTGGTGCGACGTCTGGAAAGAAGGGTGCAGGAACTGGAAGCGGCCGCCACGTTGATCGCCCAGGGCAGCCTGCAGACGCGTGTGCCCACCGAGGGTTCGGATTCGGTCGGGCGGCTGGCGGCGGCTTTCAATAGCATGGCGGAGCATTTGCAGCGCTCGCTGATGATCCAGCGCGAATTGGTGCGCGCTGTGTCTCATGAACTGCGCACGCCGGTGGCGCGTTTGCGTTTCGGGCTGGAAATGGTCAGCGACGCGACTACATCTGAGGCGCGCCTCAAGTACATGCGCGGCATGGACAGCGACATTCAGGATCTCGACAAGCTGGTGGATGAGATGCTGACGTACGCCCGGCTTGAGCAGGGCGCGCCGACGTTGAATTTCCAGCGTATCGATCTGGAGGCGTTGATCGATCAGGTGATTGCCGAGCTGGCGCCGTTGCGCGCTGAAGTGCAGGTTTCGCGGGGTGAGTGCATCACGGCGGCGGAAGGTGAAACGGCATGGGTCGAGGCTGAACCGCGTTACATGCACCGGGCGCTGCAGAACCTGGTCAGCAACGCCATGCGCCATGCCGAAACGCAGGTGTCCATCAGTTATCGCCTGGGCGCGCAACGCTGCCGCATCGACGTGGACGACGACGGCCCCGGCGTCCCGGAAGACGCCTGGGAACAGATATTCACACCCTTCATGCGCATCGACGACAGCCGCACACGCGCCTCGGGCGGACACGGGCTGGGGCTGTCGATTGTGCGGCGTATCATCAACTGGCACGAAGGGCGTGCGTTGATCGGGCGAAGCGAAAGCCTGGGCGGCGCATGCTTCAGCCTGTCCTGGCCGCGTACGCAGGCGCCGAAGTGAGCCGAGCTTTTATGGGGGATGCCGCTATGTCGCAGCAAGCCGCCTCCATAAAAGCGTGAACGTCATACAGC
Source organism: Pseudomonas sp. CDFA 610 (assembly GCF_021147865.1). Classification (NCBI taxonomy): domain Bacteria; kingdom Pseudomonadati; phylum Pseudomonadota; class Gammaproteobacteria; order Pseudomonadales; family Pseudomonadaceae; genus Pseudomonas; species Pseudomonas sp. CDFA 610. Next base: position 242,831 of record NZ_JAGTPM010000010.1, on the reverse strand, counting down.
CGATTGAGAGGGGCCGCTTGAAACATAGTCTTGGCAAGCAGTCTGTAGCACTGCCCGATCTGCTGCGCCCCGAGCGGCTGGATGCGTTGCTGCTGAACCTCTATGGCACAGAGCTGATGCCCAGCCATTTGCCAGTGCTGGTGTCGCAGTGGGCCAAGTACTACTTCATGCAGATCATTCCGGTGGTGCTGTCAGCCAGCCTGCTGGAGGGGCGTCATTATGCGCTGCACCTGGATCAGGTTTCGCTGGTGCTGGATGAGCGAGGCCTTCCGGTGGGCATCCGGTTCGCAGGAGAGGGCGTAGCGTTGGCGCAGACGGCGCTTGATCCGTTCCAGCGCTTTGCCGGTCTGCTCGACGATAACCTGCAGCCTTTAATCACCACAATGAGCCGTTACGGCGGGCTGGCGAGCCGTGTGCTGTGGAGCAGCGCGGGGGATACGCTGGAAACCTGCCTGACCGGACTCGCCGCGAGCAGCAAGGCATCATTGGCCGCAGGGCTCGCCTTGCTGACTGAGCGCAAACGTCCTGATGGTCGCCTCAACCCGCTGTATCACACGGTGAGGTATATACAGCAGGCCGAAAACGCCGCGCCGCGCAGGCAGCGAAAAGCCTGTTGCCTGAGTTATCAGGTCGAGTGGGTCGGTCGGTGCGAGCATTGTCCGCGGCGCGATTGACCGCGACGAAAACGATCACTTAAACACTGATCAAACAGCAATCGCGATCAGGCTCAGCAGATGATCGTCCTGCACGCTGAACTGGCCTTCCAGCTCCTTGCCGTGGTGCCATTCGCTGGACAGGTTGGTCAACAGGCGCAGGCGGGCGCTGCCGTTTTGCGACCACTCCACTAATTCAGCGTGCTCGAAGTAGAAGCGTTGTTGCACGATGGGATAAAGGGCCTTGAACAGCGCTTCCTTGATCGAGAAGGTCAGCGTCACGCGCAGGGCGATCTCATCGTCCGGACCGTTGGCCATGTCGGCCAGCTCGTTGGCCGTCAGGATTTCCCCGGCCAGGCGCGAGGCACGGTCGTGGTTCAGCAGGTGTTCGGTGTCCAGCCCCAGTCCGCGCCATTGCTTTTTGTGCGCCACGATTGCTGCGGCCCAGCCGGTGCTGTGGGTGATCGAGCCGCAGACATCGCTTGGCCAGACCGGCGCGCGGTCTTCAGCGATACCTGGGATGTACAGACGCTCGTCGAGCCTGCGCAGTGCGTCGCGAGCACACAGACGACCGGCGAGAAACTCGGTCTGGCGCTTGGCAACCGAGCGCTGGATGCTGGCAGGTTTGTCGACAACGGAGCGCTGAAAGTCGCCATCGACCAGCTTGAGCGGATCGAAACGGCCACTGACCAGCACCGCACCGGGGACTGCGTGAGGCAGAGGCCAGTGCTGGATGAGTTCAGGACAGCAGGCGGGAAGGGCAGGTAGTTGAGTCATGAGCGGCATTTTGCCGGGGGATCAGGCTTGAGGGAAGGCTTGCAGTGATCGTTCTCGTACTCCAAGGCTCATCGTTATAGACACGTCTTGCCGCAATCACGGACTGTGGGAAGCGGCTTGCCGGCGATGCTTTTTCTGAAGCGGCGTAGGGGTGTCTGAACTGACGCCATCGCCGGCAAGCCGCCTTGCCGATCAATCAACCAAAGATTTTCTTGAAGAACACTTGCATGTCCGACCACGAGCTCTGGTCGGCGGCCTTGTCGTAGCCGATGTCCGGGCCGCCGTGTTCGCCATGGCTCAGGCGGTCGGCGTCGGGGTTGGTGAAGCCGTGCTTGGCGCCGTCGATGCTGACGAATTTGTAGTCAGCCTTGGCGTCGTCCATTTCCTTCTTGAAGGCCGCCACGTTTTCGGGCGTGACCATGCTGTCCTTGGCGCCATGTTCGACCAGCATCGGCACCTTGATGCCCGGTTTGGCTGGCGTGTTGGTGACCAGTGCGCCGTGGAAACTCACCACGCCCAGCAGCGGCTCGCCACGACGGGCCGCGTCGAGAACAATCTTGCCGCCGAAGCAATAGCCGATGGCGGCGATCTTTGCAGGATCGGTCTGTGGCTGTTTTTTCAATTGCTCAAGACCTGCATCGAAACGCTTGTCGGCGGCATCGCTGTCCTTGAGGGCGGCCTGCATGAAGGCCATGGCGTCTTTCGGGTGCTCGGTGTTCTTGCCGTCGCCATACATGTCGATGGCCATGGCGCTGTAACCCAGTGCGGCCAGATCACGGGCGCGGCGCTTGGCGTATTCATTCAAGCCCCACCATTCATGCACCACCAGCACGCCGGGGCGCGGGCCTTTTATCGCGTCGTCGTAAGCGTAGTAACCCACCAGTTTGGTACCGTCGGCACTTTTATAGTCGACCTGTTCGGTCTTGATCGCGGCCTGGGCAAGTCCCGCAAGGCCCATCATGATTATTGCCATCCACACGCGCATGTTCAGCTCCTTCTTGAGTGGGTGTTGCATTGAAGGGCAACAATAGCCGATTCGGGGCCATTCAGCGCAGGTTCATGCGGTGTTCAGTCGGGGTTCAGGGCGGCACCCTTACTGTTGAGGCGTACCTTGACAGCGTCCCCGAGCGCAAAAGGAGTCCGCATGTTGAACATCAACAAGTTTTTCCTGGCCCTGGCTTTTCTGGGTGGTAGTGCGGCGGCGCAAGCCGGTGATGGCAGAGTCGAGCCGACGCGTATCGAGTTCGGCAAGACCAGCGAACGCCTTGACGATGCCAACGGCTGGAGCCACGAACTGGGCCAGCAGGACCGCAGGAATGCTGCAGTGGGGACGCTTTATTCGCCGCCGGTTTACGCCGTCGTGACAGGCACCCACAATGGCGTGCCCGTCAGCCGCGACATTTTGCTGGGCAGCTATGATGTAACCCGGCATATACCTGTAAGCGCTCGGCTGCTGAGTACCGATGCGACGCTGTCGATTCATTCCTGATATTAAGGCTGGGGCTGTGCCTGGGAGGGCTGCATGAAGTTGTTGGTGGTTGAGGATGAAGCGCTGTTGCGGCATCACCTGCGGACCCGTCTGACCGAAGCGGGGCATGTGGTCGAGGCGGTGGCCAATGCCGAAGAGGCGTTGTACCAGGTCGGGCAGTTCAATCATGATCTGGCCGTCATCGATCTGGGTCTGCCCGGCATTGGCGGTCTGGACCTTATTCGTCAATTGCGCACTCTGGGCAAGGCTTTTCCGATCCTGATCCTGACCGCCCGCGGCAATTGGCAGGACAAGGTCGAAGGGCTGGCTGCCGGTGCCGACGACTACGTGGTCAAACCGTTTCAGTTCGAAGAACTGGATGCAAGGCTCAACGCCTTGCTGCGTCGCTCCAGCGGTTTCATTCAGTCCACCATCACTGCCGGACCTTTGCTGCTGGACCTCAATCGCAAGCAGGCCGCGTTGTCCGAACAGCCGCTGGCGCTGACCGCTTATGAGTACCGGATCCTTGAGTACCTGATGCTTCATCACCAGCAGGTGGTGCCCAAGGAGCGATTGATGGAACAGCTGTACCCCGATGATGACGAGCGCGATCCGAACGTGATCGAGGTGCTGGTCGGCCGTCTGCGTCGCAAGCTGGACAGCAACATGGCCTTCAAACCTATCGAAACCGTTCGCGGCATGGGCTACCTGTTCACTGAGCGCTGTACGTGATTCGTTCGCTTCGCCTGCGTCTGATGCTGGGCGCTGTAACGCTGGCGATCATCTTCATGCTGTTGATGCTGCCTGCGTTGCAGAGCGGCTTCAGCCTGGCGCTGCGCGGCGCGATCGAGCAGCGGTTGGCGTCGGACGTGACCACGATGATCTCCGCGGCGCGCGTCGAGGATGACCACCTGTTGATGCCGTCGGTGCTGCCGGGCGAGCAGTTCAACCTGCCGGGCAGCCGCCTGATGGGCTACATCTATAACCGTCAGGGGCAGATGGTCTGGCGCTCGCTGTCCACCGAAGATCTGGACATCGATTACCACCCCAACTATGACGGGCAGGGCAGTCAGTTCACCAAGATCAAGGAAATCAACGGCGACGAGTATTTCGTCTACGACGTCGAGATTCGCCTGCTGGGGGGGCGCAATGCCGCTTTCAGTATTGTCGCGGTGCAGCCGTTACGCGGTTATCAGGAAACCGTCAACAGTCTGCGTCAGAAGCTCTATCTGGGCTTCGGCGCGGCTTTGCTGGTGTTGCTGGGATTGTTGTGGGGCGGTCTGACCTGGGGCTTGCGTGCCCTGAGAGGCCTGAGCCAAGAGCTGGATCAGGTGGAAGCCGGCGAGCGCGACAGCCTGAGTGAAAAGCACCCCAGTGAACTGCTGCGCCTGACCGATTCCCTTAACCGCCTGCTGCGCAGCGAGCGCGAACAGCGGGCACGCTATCGTGACTCCCTCGGCGACCTGGCCCACAGCCTGAAAACCCCGTTGGCCGTTTTGCAGGGCGTCAGCGAAAACATCGCCAAACGTCCCGAAGACGTCGAACAGGCCCGCGTGCTGCAATCGCAGATCGAACGCATGAGTCAGCAGATCGGCTATCAGTTGCAACGCGCCAGCCTGCGCAAGAGCGGGCTGGTGCGGCACCACGTCATGCTGCGGCCGGTGATCGAAAGCCTGTGCAACACGCTGGACAAGGTGTACCGCGACAAGCGGGTCAAGGCCACGCTGGACCTGCCCGAGGATTGCCAGGTGCACATGGAAGAGGGCGCGCTGCTGGAAATGCTCGGCAACCTGCTGGAAAACGCCTACCGACTGTGCCTGAGCGAAGTGCGCGTCAGCTTCAGAGCATCGGCGTCCGGTGACGAGCTGTGCATCGAAGACGACGGTCCTGGCGTTCCCCAGTACCAGCGGGCTCGCATCCTTGAACGCGGCGAGCGTCTCGACCGCCAGAATCCAGGGCAGGGCATCGGCCTGGCAGTGGTCAAGGACATCATCGAAAGCTACAGCGCACGGCTCACGCTGGATGATTCGCCCCTGGGCGGCGCGGCGTTCAGGATTCACTTCATGGCGGAGTAGGTGTCGAACGTGACGCGCTGCGTCTGGGCTCGTGCCCACTGCGAAAGGCGGATACCCGCCACTGCAAGCCGGTTTTCAGCTCAATACGGCGGAAAACCGCCATCTCTTTTTCCGGTTTCCGGCTATCGTTACCCCAGCGCCCTTGTAATACGTGGTGCTGATGTCCTTTTGCCTTCATGGCACGCCTATTGCTATCTAACCCGTAGAGGTCTGCCCCGTGCAGCTCGACAAAACAAATCCCTCCAATGCAGGAGGGTTAGCGCTTTATAGGCTCGCGTGCATCCGGTGAAGATGCCGACGACGCCCTTGAGGATAACTGCAATGACGACTCGTCAGCCCATCTACAAATCTCTCTATTTTCAGGTAATCGTAGCGATTGTCATCGGTATCCTGATCGGCCACTTCTACCCTGAAACCGGCAAGGCGCTCAAGCCGCTGGGTGACGGGTTCATCAAGCTGATCAAGATGGTCATCGCCCCCATCATCTTCTGTACGGTCGTCAGCGGCATCGCCGGCATGCAGAACATGAAGTCGGTCGGCAAGACCGGTGGTTACGCGCTGCTGTACTTCGAAATCGTTTCGACCATCGCCCTGTTGATCGGCCTGATCGTTGTGAACGTGGTTCAGCCGGGTGCCGGCATGAACATCGATGTCAGCACGCTCGATGCCTCGAAGATCGCCGCTTACGTGACTGCTGGTAAAGACCAGAGCATCGTCGGCTTTATCCTCAACGTCATTCCGAACACCATCGTCGGCGCGTTCGCCAACGGCGATATCCTGCAGGTCCTGATGTTCTCGGTGATCTTCGGTTTCGCCCTGCATCGCCTGGGTGCCTACGGCAAGCCGGTGCTGGACTTCATCGATCGCTTCGCCCACGTGATGTTCAACATCATCAACATGATCATGAAGCTGGCGCCAATCGGTGCGTTCGGTGCCATGGCCTTCACCATCGGTGCCTACGGCGTAAGCTCGCTGGTGCAGTTGGGTCAGCTGATGATCTGCTTCTACATCACCTGCTTCCTGTTCGTGGTACTGGTCCTGGGTGCGATCTGCCGCGCTCACGGCTTCAGCGTCTTCAAGCTGGTTCGCTACATCCGTGAGGAGCTGTTGATCGTACTGGGTACGTCCTCGTCGGAATCGGCCCTGCCACGCATGCTGATCAAGATGGAACGTCTGGGTGCCCAGAAGTCTGTCGTAGGTCTGGTTATCCCGACCGGCTACTCGTTCAACCTGGACGGCACGTCGATCTACCTGACCATGGCGGCCGTGTTCATCGCTCAGGCAACCAACACCCACATGGACATCACCCACCAGATCACCCTGTTGCTGGTTCTGCTGCTGTCCTCCAAGGGCGCTGCTGGCGTGACCGGTAGCGGCTTCATCGTTCTGGCTGCAACCCTGTCGGCCGTCGGCCACCTGCCGGTTGCCGGTCTGGCGCTGATTCTGGGTATCGACCGCTTCATGTCCGAAGCCCGCGCCCTGACCAACCTGGTGGGTAACGCCGTTGCCACCGTTGTGGTTGCCAAGTGGGTGGGCGAGCTGGACACCGACAAGCTGCAGTCCGAACTGGCTTCCGGTGGTTCTGCGATCCTGGAAACCCGTCCTGAAGACGACCTGGGCGTCGCTGAAGGTCCAACGCCAGCCAACGCGGTGAATACCGGTAAAACAGTCTGATTGTCAGGCCATGAAAAAACCCATCTTCGGATGGGTTTTTTTATGCCTGTATTTCAGCGGCGATTATTCGGTTCGCGTCTCGCCGCTGAACACCAACGTCTGACGGCAGCGTCTGCACAGGTAGCGTCGGCCTTTGCTGACCATGCTGTGGCGCTGTGCAGTGAACGGGAAGTCGCTGTCGGCGCACGGGCAACGGTAGATATAGCGCGTCACGCTACGACGCTTGACCGCGTAGGTGTGGCAACGGTTGGGCGGCAGTTCGTAAACGCCGCGCATGATCAGTTGCCACTCTTCGCCGTGCGGCTGGATGCTGCCGCCGAACAGTTGGTGGGCGATCAAGTGCGCGACTTCGTGCGGCACCGTCTGGCGCAGAAAGTCTTCGGCGTTTTCCTGATACAGCTGCGGGTTGAAGCGCAGCAGGTTTTCATGCAGATGGGCAACGCCAGCCTTCTGACCGCGCAGCTTGAAGCTGACGACCGGGCGTTTGAACGTGCGTTTGAAGAAGGCTTCGGCTTGTTGGTAACAGGTTTCGACGCGGGAATTGAGTTGCTCGGGCATGCTGTGTGGCTCTCCAATGCGCCAAGTATGCCGTAATGTGGAGGCCGGCTGAAAACGCCAGCCGCCCGGTGGTCATTTACATGGACGGGTCTGTACTGCGACAGACCCGCTTGGCTCCTGCTCAATTGGTGTATTCCGGACCCATTCCGATGCCCCACAGCACGACGGTAAAAGCCATGATTGCGACCAGCATGACCATACCGACCGCCAGTACGGAACTGGAGAACATGAACCCTTCCTCGGAAGGCAGGTTCATGAAGGTCGGAAGGCCAACGTACAGCAGATAGACCGTATAACAGACCGCCGCAGTCCCGGCCACCATGCCGAGCCACAGGTGCGGGTAAAGCGCGGCCAGTCCGCCGACGAATAGCGGTGTGGCGGTGTAGGTAGCGAACGCGATGCACTGCGCGAGGGTGGGCGTCGCGTCGTAGGTACGTGCCATCCAGTGAATGAAACTGCCCATGACTGCCACGCCTGTCAGCATGGAGACATACGACATGATCGCCATCCAGATGGCGCTGCCGTGGGTGAGCATGACCGGCGGGCGCTCGCCGATCACCCAGCCCACTTGCGTGGTGCCTATGTAAGCGGAAACAACCGGAATTGCCGCCAGAATCAATGTGTGCGAGAGGTAAAGGTGGCCGATGGTCTCTTCCTCGCCGCGGATCTGCTTCCATTCCTGGTCGGGGTGCGTGAACAGGCCCCAGACATGGTGGATCATGAGCGTACTCCTTGATATTCGGATTCGGCTTCATGAATCAGTATAGAAACCTGAACCGTCGATATAACCGAATGCTTAGAGCGTTTGGCGATTTCCACGATTCTGTTAATAGCCTGAGGCACGCTGGATAGCGCAAGGCGTGGGCACAGGCACGCCTCCGTTGTTTAACCCGACTACGGTTTTGCGTAAAATGGCCGCCTTTTCTCACTGTCATCGTCAGCGGATACCACCAGTACATGGGCACCCTTTCAGTCAATCAGAACAAACTGCAGAAACGCCTGCGTCGGCTGGCCGGCGAAGCGGTTGCCGACTTCAACATGATTGAAGAGGGTGACAAGGTCATGGTCTGCCTGTCCGGTGGCAAGGACAGCTACACCATGCTCGATGTGCTGATGCATTTGCAGAAGGTCGCGCCGGTGAAGTTCGACATCGTCGCCGTCAACATGGACCAGAAGCAGCCGGGCTTTCCCGAGCATGTGTTGCCGGCCTACCTGAAAGCGCTGGGCGTCGAATACCACATTGTCGAGAAAGACACTTATTCGGTGGTCAAGGAACTGGTGCCGGAAGGCAAGACCACCTGCTCACTGTGCTCGCGTCTGCGTCGAGGCACGCTGTACACGTTTGCCGACGAGATTGGCGCGACCAAGATGGCGCTGGGTCATCATCGCGACGACATCGTCGAGACCTTCTTCCTCAATATGTTCTTCAACGGCTCGCTCAAGGCCATGCCGCCCAAGCTGCGCGCCGACGACGGTCGCAATGTGGTGATCCGCCCGCTGGCGTACTGCCACGAGAGAGATATTCAGGCGTATTCGGACCTCAAGGCGTTCCCGATCATTCCGTGCAACCTGTGCGGCTCGCAGGAAAACCTGCAGCGTCAGGTGGTCAAGGAGATGCTTCAGGACTGGGAGCGCAAGACACCTGGCCGTACCGAAAGCATCTTCCGCGCCCTGCAGAACGTGCAGCCTTCGCAACTGGCTGACCGTAACCTGTTTGACTTCACCAACCTGCGCATCGACGAAACCGCCGCCTCGCGGTTTGTCAATGTGGTCAATATCTGAGCGTGATCAGTGGTTGACCGTGAACGCCAGCATGGCTGACAGCTGGCACATCGGTCTGCCGCTTTCGGCGTGCCACTGATTGAACGCGTCCTGCACGATGGCCTGATCGCGCTTGCTGGTCGGCACCCGGTCGACGATGTCCTGTGCGTTCAGCGCCGCCACTACGTCGTAGCTGGGAATGAAGGTGTCCTTGCCGACCATGCGCAGGAAGCGTGGCGCGGACAGCCCGCCCATCTGGTTGCCATGTTTGGCCAGGTATTGCCAGAGGCCGGTGATGTCATCGACCGGCCATTGGGCGATGAACCGGCCGAAACTGCCGTGTTCCTGCTCGATGTCCAGAATCAGTTGCGCGTTGCGCGGTACGCTCTTGAGCTTGCCCAGATGACGAATGATGCGCGCGTCCTGCATCAGGCGTTCCAGGTGATCGGCCCCCATCAGCACGACTTTTTCCGGATCGAAGCGAAAGAACACCTCTTCGAACGCGGGCCACTTCGAGTCCACCAGACTGTGCTTGAGGCCGGCACGAAACACGCGCAGTGCCAGGGTCGACAGGTAGCGGTCGGCACTGATCGCTTGCAGTTGTTCGGGTGTCTTGGGGGTAGGCAGGTGGGCTTCCAGTGCTTTGGCGGAGCCGAAACGGTTCAGGCAGTACTCGTTCAGCCATTTGTAATCGTGCATCGGTTCTCCAAAGGACAGTCAAAAGGCAGGTCGAGGCTTCAGACCTGCTGCGGCGCTGCAAGTTTGCGGTTTAGCTGAAAGCGCCAGCGTACGTAGAGCAGCGTGCTGATGAAGACCGCGACGCTGAGCGCCATTTCTAGCAGGCCGAACAGCCAGCGATTCGGGTCAAAAGCGGCGACTGCGCCCTTGATGAAATACAGATTGATCACAAAGCAGGTCCACGAATGGCCGCGTGGACTGCCGCTGATCATACCCGGCGTCAGGATCAGCAAGGGCAGCAGTTCGATGGCCAGAATCACGCCCGGTCGCGCGCCGTGCAGATCGGCGAAAAGCAGGTAATACACTGACAGCAGCGCGATCATGCCCAGAAAGCAGATCAGGCTCGCTGCCCGGCTGAAGCGCACCCGCGGCTCCAGCCATTCCCTGGCCGGTAGCGCCTTGGGCGTTTTAGCCACGCGGTGTGTCCAGTTGCAGGGCGGTTTTCGCCAGACGCTGACCCAGTGCGCGACACAGATCGGTTTCGTGGCGGTCCAGCGGGCGTTTGCCGTCGGCACCGGCGTGGTGGCTTGCGCCGTAAGGGGTGCCGCCGCCAGTGGTTTCCAGCAGTGCCGACTCGCTGTACGGCAGGCCCATGACCAGCATGCCGTGGTGCAGCAGGGGCAACAGCATCGACATCAGTGTGGTTTCCTGACCGCCGTGCAGGCTGGCTGTGGAGGTGAACACGCTGGCAGGCTTGCCGACCAGCGCACCGGTCAGCCACAGGTTGCTGGTGCCGTCGAGGAAGTATTTGAGCGGCGCCGCCATGTTGCCGAACCGGGTCGGGCTGCCCAGTGCCAGGCCCGAGCATTGCTTGAGATCATCAAGGGTCGCGTACAGCGCGCCGTTTTCCGGAATGCTCGGCGCAGTCGCTTCGCAATCGGCGGAGATGGCCGGCACGGTGCGCAGCCGCGCCTCCATGCCGCCCAGTTCGATGCCACGGGCGATCTGGCGGGCCATTTCGCTGGTGGAGCCGTTACGGCTGTAATACAGAACCAGAATGTAGGGTGTGCTCACGGCAATAGCTCCAGAACGTTCTCGGGTGGGCGGCCGATGACGGCCTTGTCGCCAACGACCAGAATCGGCCGTTCGATCAGTTTCGGATGGGTGGCCATCGCGGCGATCAGTTGTTCGTCGCTCAGGCTCGCGTCGGCCAGGTTCAACTGCTTGTAATCATCCTCGCCGGTGCGCAGCAGTTGTCGAGCGCTGATGCCCAGCTTGTCGAGCAACTGGCGCAATTGGGCAGCGTCCGGCGGGGTTTCCAGGTACAGGACGACATCGGGACTCAGGCCGCGGGCCTGAAGCAGTTCCAGCGCGCCGCGGGATTTGCTGCAGCGGGGGTTGTGATACAGCGTCAGATCGGTCATTTGCAGGTCGCATCTTGCAGGGAGTGACGCGTATTCTACCCACGCGACGGCACTGTTCGACATATCGGGCGGTCAATAGTCGTATTCGGGTCATAAGTAACCGATCTTCAGAGTCGAGGAAGGAAGCACAGATGGTTAGGCGATTGGCAGCAGCGGTGGCACTTGTCGGCAGCATGCTGCTCAGCGGATGTGGCGCGGATCTGGGGATGGACCAGAACGGCCAGAAAGTCGCCAGCGACCGGATTGACGGTCATTGGCTGGTGGTGAACTACTGGGCCGAATGGTGCGGCCCATGCCGTGTCGAGATTCCGGAATTCAATCAGTTGTCGGAACAGTTGAAGGACAGGAAAGTCACGGTGCTGGGCGTCAACTTCGACAACCTGCAGGGTGACGAGCTGAAAAAAGCCGCGAATGCACTGGGCATCAAGTTCACCGTGCTGGCGCAGGACCCGGCCGAGCACTACGACCTGCCACCTTCCGAAGCGCTGCCGGTGACCTACATCATCGACGACAAGGGGAAGATGCGTGAGCAGTTGCTGGGCGAGCAATCCGCCGCGACCGTGATGCAGAAGCTCAAGGCGTTACGCGGCGAGGGGTGATTCAAGGCTGACGCGGTGATGGCTGAACTGTGCTGTCTTGCAGCAGACAGCCGCGAACAGAGAACCGTGGGAGCCAACTTGCCGGCGGTTCGGTTTTTCAGGCGGCCTGTCATCGACTGAATTGACGCTCTGGCCAGCAAGCCGCCTCCCGCAAGGAATGTGTTTGTTCAGCCGTTTTTTCTCAGCTCTCTTCCAGCCAGAACCGCAGCGGCTTGCCTTCGGCGGGCCACAGGCGCAGTTGCTGGATGGGCGAGATGTCCCAGCGCTGTACGCCGGACATGGATTTCAGGAAGCGTTCTTCCTGTTCCATCAGCGCCGGGGCGCACATCTTGCGGGTCTTGCCCAGGGCACCGAAGCTGATGGTGCCATCGCGCAAGGTGTAAGGCGCGAACCAGTGGTTGCACCCGGCATTGCCGTAGGCGCGGCCGTCGGCACCCAGGGTCATGGTCAGGCGGCTGTTGTCGATCAGCGGACGTTCACCGATCCATTCCATCACGTAGCTTTGATCCTGCCGAATGGTCGGCGCTTGCGTCGAGCAGCCCGCCAACAGTGCGCTACCGATCAGGCTTGTCAGCAAAAACTGTTTCATGCCGCTTGCCCCTGGCACTTCTTGCAGAGGTGCTTCTCGCCTTCGGTTTTCCAGCCCAGCTCCGCAATGCGTGCAGTGGCAGCAGGTTTCTGCGCCTTGACGCCCAGCTTGCTCTCGACCATGAACTCGAACTTCAACTCGGCGTTGCAGCTGTCGCAGTGGACCTGCCACTCGTGAATCGCCAGTTCGTCGAAGACCGGACCGTGAGCCACCGCGACCCACTGGCCGGCAGGGTTGATCAGGTGCCGGACCTTTTCGACCGACAGACGCATGTACAGGCTTTTGCTGCCCTTGATGGTCACCAGCAACTGGTCGTTGTTGTGGATCGAGCCGCCGTTGCCGGTGACTTGATAGCGACCAGGCCCCAATGTGCGGCACTCGGTCAGGGTATGTTGCGGGTTGAGCATGCTGTAGCGGAAATCGTGTTCGACCATGGGTCCTCCAAAATTGCGCGCATCCTAACACGCAGCGACGCGAGGTTAACCCTCTACCCGATTCTGCGGCGTGCCCGCCGACCAGGCGACGATGTTGTCCAGCGTGGTGCGGGCAATGGCACCCAGCGCTTCCCTGGTCAGGAATGCCTGATGCGCGGTGACGATCACATTAGGGAAGGTCAGCAGCCGCGCCAGCACGTCATCCTGCAACGGCAGGTCGGAGCGGTCGGCGAAAAACAGCTGGGCTTCTTCTTCGTAGACATCCAGCCCCAGATAGCCCAGTTGACCGGTCTTGAGGGCATTGATCAGTGCTGGCGTTTCCACCAGTGCGCCGCGTCCGGTATTGATCAGCATCGCACCGGGCTGCAGGGTTGCCAGGGACTGCTCATTGATCAAGTGGCGAGTCTGCTCGGTCAGCGGGCAATGCAGGCTGATGATCTGCGCTTGTGCCAGCAGGTCGGGCAGGCTCAGGTATTGCGCGCCCAATGCTTCAACGTCGGGATTGGGGAAGGGGTCATGGGCCAGCAGTTTGCAGCCGAATCCCGCCATGATTTTCGCGAAGGTCGCGCCGATCTGTCCGGTGCCGACGACCCCGACGGTCTTGCCGACCAGATCGAAGCCGGTCAGACCGTGCAGGCTGAAATCGCCGTCGCGGGTGCGATTGCAGGCACGGTGCAGGTGACGGTTGAGCGACAGGATCAGCGCCACCGCATGCTCGGCCACGGCATGCGGCGAATAGGCCGGAACCCGCACCACGCTCAGTCCCAGGCGCAGGGCAACAGGCAGGTCCACATGATTGAAGCCGGCCGAGCGCAGGGCGATCAGCTGTGTGCCGCCAGCGGCCAGGCGTTCGAGTATCGGGGCGCTCAGGTCATCATTGATGAATGCGCACACCACCTCATGACCTTCGGCCAGCGCGGCGGTTTCGATGGCCAGGCGAGCGGGCTGGAAGCTCAGCTCCAGTCCATCCGGCAGGCGTTCGGCGAGGAAACTGGCGCGGTCGTATTCCTGGCTGCTGTAGATGAGTACACGCATGGGGGAGGGTCCTTTTTGCGGAATCAAAACTTGATCGTGCCATTGCTCAGCGTTCGCATGCCGCCCGGGTTCAGCATGTAATCAAGCCGTCACCCGCGCTTCGGACTCGAGGCGGGTAATGGCCTTGTCCAGATCGTCCAGTGCGTCTTCGGTGTGCGGCGCGTTCTGTTTGAGCAGGGTTTCGGCGCGCTGGCAGGCGGTGCGCAGTTGCGGGACACCGCAGTAACGCGTCGCGCCATGCAGACGATGGACGCGTTCGATGAGGCCTTGAATATCGTCGTTGGCACGCGCTGCCCGAATGGCTTCGCGGTCGGCGTCCAGTGATGCCAGCAACATGGCCAGCATGTCTGCCGCAAGATCCGGCTTGCCGGCTGCCAGGCGCAGCCCTTCTTCGTGATCCAGCACCAATGGGCCGACGTGTGCGGCGGCGCTTTCCGTCTGGCGTTCCGGTATCGGATTACGCAATGCCAAACCGGTCCATTTGAGCACTACCTGCGCCAACTGCCTTTCGCTGATCGGCTTGGTCAGGTAGTCGTCCATGCCGCTTTGCAGCAGCGAGCGTTTTTCATTGGCCATGGCGTGGGCGGTGAGGGCGACGATCGGCAGCGACGTCTGATTACGCTCGTTCTCCCATGCGCGAATCGCTTCGGTGGCCTGACAGCCGTCCATGCCTGGCATCTGCACGTCCATCAACACGAGATCGAACGCTTCCTGCTGCACCGCGCTGACGGCCGCGTAGCCACCGTCCACCGCCACGACCTCGGCACCCATGTCTTCGAGCAGGGTCTGCACCAGCAACAGGTTGGCCGGGTTGTCGTCGACACACAGCACACGCGGCGCGCGGCTCGACAGCGGCAGGGCGATATCGGTGCGTACGGCCCGCGGGGCGATCAGTTCGGAGAGCGCTTTCTGCAATTTGCGGTTGCACGCCGGTTTGGCCTGTAACTGGGTGTACACATCATGAACCGACATCTGAAACAGCGCGTGCTCGGTGGTCGGACACAGAACCATCACTTTGCAGTTGAGGTTTTCCAGGTCCCAGATGTGCTGGCGCAGCCGTTCCGGCGAAATCTCCAGCGCCGTCACGCCCAGCACCACAAGGTCGATGGCCAGCGGCGTTTCGTGCGCAGCGGTCACGCCGTTGAGCAGGTTTTCCAGATTGCTGAAGACCACGGTTTTCAGTCCGCAGTCTTCCAGTTGATGTTCCAGCGCCTGACGCGCCAGGTCGTGATGTTCCAGCACGGCCGCACGCAGACCTTCAAGGGCCCGGTTGGCGGTCTCCTCCCTGTCTTCCCGCGCCTTGGGCAGGTTGAGGCTGATCCAGAATTCCGAACCCTCGCCAGGCGTACTGTCGACGCCGATTTCGCCGCCCATCTGTTCGATCAGACGTTTGGATATCACCAGCCCCAGACCCGTGCCACCTGGTTGCCGGGAAATGGAGTTGTCTGCCTGGCTGAACGCCTGAAACAGCGCCCGCACATCCTGGCTCGACAGACCGACGCCGGTGTCCTGCACGCTGATGCGCAGTTGCGCGTGTTCTTCGGTTTCTTCTTCGAGCATGGCGCGGGCGACGATCGTGCCCTGACGGGTGAACTTGATCGCGTTGCTGACCAGATTGGTCAGGATCTGACGAAGCCGCAGCGGGTCGCCCGACAGCGCCAGCGGCGTATCGCGGTAGACCAGACTGACCAGCTCCAGCTGTTTGGCGTGGGCGGCCGGCGCGAGGATGGTCAGGGTGTCCTGCAACAGGTCTCGCAGGTTGAACGGAATGTTGTCCAGCACCAGCTTGCCGGCCTCGATCTTCGAGAAGTCGAGAATCTCGTTGATGATGCTCAGCAGGTTGTCGGCGGATTTTTCGATGGTGCCCAGATAATCGTACTGGCGCGGGGTGAGCTCGCTTTTCTGCAGCAGGTGGGTAAAGCCGAGGATTCCGTTGAGCGGCGTGCGGATTTCGTGGCTCATGTTGGCCAGGAACTCGGATTTGATCCTGCTGGCCTCGAGCGCTTCTTTACGGGCCAGGTCCAGTTCGATGTTCTGGATTTCGATGGTTTCCAGATTCTGCCTGACGTCCTCGGTCGCCTGATCAATGCTCATCTGCAGCTCTTCCTGCGCATTCTGCAGGGTCGCGGCCATGCGGTTGATGCCGGAGGCGAGTTCGTCCAGTTCGCGGCTGCCCAGCAGCGGCAGACGTGTCTCCAGGTTACCGTCCTTCAATTGCGACACGGCCTGCTTGATCTGGCTCAGCGGGCCGTTGATGGTGCGGCTCATGCGCACCGCCAGAATGGCCGTCAAGGCCAGTCCGGTGAAAATCAGCAGCAGGCTGGCGAACAGGCTGCGGTAACCGCGCAACAGCGTGCCGTTGTGGGAAATCTCCAGTTCGACCCAGCCCAGCAGTGTGTCGGCTTCGGCAGGGATGATCGGGCTGGTCAGGTGGCGCTGATGACCGAACACCGGCAGCAGGTAGCGAGTGGCGTCATTGCCGGACGAGCTGAGCAATTGGGTGCCGCTGCCGATGGGTGACGGGCTGATCATGGTCGGCCCGGCGTGGGCAAGTACGCTGCGGTCGGTATCCAGAAACGATACGGCGCGCACGTCGGATTGTTCAAGGGTCTGGGTTGCTATGCGGGTCAGCAGGATCTTGTCCTTGCGACCCAGCGCATTGGCCGACAGCGGTGCCAGGTCCTGCGCGATCATCTCGCCGCGCTGTAACAGCTGGCTCTGCAACTCATACAGTTGCATCCAGGTGAAATAGCCACCCAGCACCGCCGCCATCAGGGTGGCGGGCAAAATGGTCAATAGCAGTACGCGGCCTTTTATACCCAGCTTGTTCAGCACGCTCGTTCTCCAGCAACCGGTATCAGTCCGTCGATTTCAGGCAGCAGTCGCCTGGCCTTATCGGCACAAGGGGATGAGTTTAGCCATTTACCGACAGTGTGGGCACATTAGTGTTGCGGTCCGTATGCACTGAGTTGCACAGGTCTGTTTATGCGTTTCAGTTATAGGCCGCGCACTTTGCGTGATATGGGGTTTGAGCGTTTGCCGTTATGATAGGCGCCCCCGCAGTCTGGATTGCGAATACGCCATGACCCTGCAGTATCAAACCATTGCCGATTGCGTCGGCAACACCCCGCTCGTGCGTCTGCAACGCATGGCGGGTAACACCAGCAATACCCTCTTGTTGAAGCTTGAAGGTAACAATCCGGCCGGCTCGGTGAAAGACCGTCCTGCGCTGTCGATGATCACCCGCGCTGAACTTCGCGGCCAGATCCATGCCGGTGACACCCTGATCGAAGCCACTTCCGGCAACACCGGGATTGCGCTGGCGATGGCTGCTGCCATCAAGGGTTACCGCATGATCCTGATCATGCCGGACAATTCCAGCGCCGAGCGCAAGGCCGCGATGACGGCCTACGGTGCCGAGCTGATTCTGGTCAGCAAGGAAGAAGGCATGGAAGGCGCGCGTGATCTGGCCGAGCGCATGCAGGCCGAAGGTCGTGGCAAGGTGCTGGATCAGTTCGCCAATGGCGATAATCCCGAGGCGCATTACACCTCCACCGGTCCGGAAATCTGGCGGCAGACGGGCGGTACGGTCACCCACTTCGTCAGTTCCATGGGCACCACCGGCACCATCATGGGCACGTCGCGCTACCTCAAGGAGCAGAATCCCGAGGTGCAGATCGTCGGTTTGCAGCCGATGGAAGGCGCTTCCATTCCCGGCATCCGTCGCTGGCCCTACGAGTACCTGCCGAAGATTTATCAGGCCGATCGCGTCGACCGCATCATCGACATGGGGCAGGCCGAAGCCGAAGACACCATGCGCCGACTGGCTCGCGAAGAGGGCATCTTCTGCGGCGTGTCCTCCGGTGGTTCGGTGGCGGGCATGCTGCGTATTTCCCGTGAAGTCGAAAACGCCGTGATCGTGGCAATCATCTGTGACCGAGGCGACCGTTACCTGTCGACTGGCATTTACGACGCGCCCAACTGATGGCCAAGCATGAGAGAGGGTTGCGCTTCCAGCCGACTGGAGGCGTCAAGTCCGTGCAGGTGCCTGTCGGTAAAAAACAGCGCCTGACCATCGAGCGCCTGTCGGATGACGGGCGTGGCATCGCGTTTCTGGAAGGCAGGACCTGGTTCGTCGCCGGCAGTCTGGCGGGTGAAGAGGTTGAAGCGCGGGTGCTCAATGCCCGCGGCAAGGTCGTCGAGGCGCGCACCGAGCGTGTGTTCAGCGCCAGCGAAATGCGCCGTGCGCCTCTGTGCAAGCACTTCGGGCGTTGCGGGGGCTGCAGCGTGCAGCATGTGCCTCATGACGAACAGCTTGCCCTGAAACAGCGCATGCTCACCGAGCAGCTTCTGCGCGTGGCCAACGTTGCACCTCAGGAATGGGCGCCGCCGCTGACCGGCTCCGAACTGGACTACCGCAGACGCGCGCGGGTCGCCGTGCGCTGGGACGCGAAGGCCAGACGGCTGGATGTCGGCTTCAGGGCAACGGCCAGTCAGGACATCGTCAGCATCGAGGAATGTCCGGTGCTGGTACAGGCCTTGCAACCGATCATGGTGCAACTGCCGACGATGCTGCGCAGCTTGAGCAAACCTCAGGCGCTGGGGCATGTCGAGTTGTTCAGTGGTTCTGCAACGACGGTCCTGCTGCGCCATACCGCGCCGCTGGCCGATGCGGATCTTGCGATTCTCAAGGCATTCTGCGCAGAACACGGCGCGCAGTTGTGGCTGCACGGCGAGGGTGATCCGCAACCGGCAAACCCGGACGATCAACCGGGCTATCGCCTGGAGCCCTGGAACCTGCAACTGGACTGGCGTCCGGGGGATTTCATTCAGGTCAACGCGGCGGTCAATACCGCAATGATCCAGCAGGCGCTGGAGTGGTTGGCACCGCAGGCCAATGAAAGGGTCATGGACCTGTTCTGCGGCCTCGGCAATTTCGCCTTGCCGCTGGCCGGGCTGGCGAAAGAAGTGGTGGCGGTCGAAGGCGTTGCGACTATGGTCGAGCGTGCGGCGGCAAACGCAGTGAGTAATGATCTGCACAATGTGGCGTTTTTTCAGGCGGATCTTTCGCAGCCGCTGACGAACGCGAGTTGGGCAGCCGAGGGGTTTTCTGCGGTACTCTTGGACCCACCGCGTGACGGCGCATTTGAAGTGGTGCGCCAGATCGGCAAAACAGGCGCCCGACGGTTGCTTTATGTGTCATGCAACCCGGCAACTTTGGCTCGTGATACGGTCGAATTGGTCAATCAGGGCTACCGTTTAAAACGTGCCGGAATACTCGATATGTTTCCTCAGACGGCGCATGTCGAGGCGATGGCTTTATTTGAAATGAGTAAGTGAGCAGCGGTTCATTGGATCGAGTCAGCGGCTGACAGGGAATCTCATTTAATCCGACTGGCCCGCGAATGCCGGTCCTTGCTTGCCCGGCAAGTGGCATTCGCTCAGAAGGCTGGCGACTGATGGCGCTATTCATCGCGCCGTAGGGAAGGTAAGCAGCATGGTACAGGTGAGAGCGCACCAGCCGATAAATACAGACGGCAGCATCAACCTCGACGCATGGCTTGATCATATTGTCAGCGTCGACCTGGTCCTGGACCGGGAAGTCATGAAAAAGGCCTGTGAGTTCGCCCGGCAAGCCGAGCAGAACGACAAGGCACTCAAGAATCACTGGGCAGACGGCACCTCCAGTTTCCAGACCGGTCTGGAAATCGCGGAGATTCTGGCTGACCTCAAGCTGGATCAGGACTCGCTGGTCGCAGCGGTCATCTACCGGGGCGTGCGCGAAGGCGTGATTCCGCTGCCGGACGTCGAGCAGCAGTTTGGTGCAACAGTGGCCAAACTGATCGACGGCGTGCTGCGCATGGCGGCGATCAGTGCCAGTCTCAGCCCGCGCCAGTCGCTGGTGTTGGGCAGTCAGGCGCAGGTCGAGAACCTGCGCAAGATGCTGGTGGCGATGGTCGACGACGTGCGCGTCGCGCTGATCAAGCTTGCCGAGCGTACCTGTGCGATTCGTGCGGTGAAAAACGCCGACGACGAAAAGCGCAACCGCGTGGCGCGGGAAGTCTTCGACATCTATGCGCCGCTGGCCCACCGACTGGGTATCGGGCACATCAAGTGGGAGCTGGAAGACCTGTCTTTCCGCTACCTTGAGCCTGACCAGTACAAGCAGATCGCCAAGCTGTTGCATGAGCGTCGTCTGGATCGCGAGCGGTTCATCAGTGACGTCATGTCCCAGCTGGAAAACGAGCTGCTGGCGACCGGTGTCACCGCCGATATCAGCGGCCGTGCCAAACACATCTATTCCATCTGGCGCAAAATGCAGCGCAAGGGGCTGGCGTTCAGCCAGATCTATGACGTGCGTGCGGTGCGTGTGCTGGTCCCGGAAATGCGCGACTGCTATACCGCGCTGGGCATCGTGCACACCTTGTGGCGGCACATTCCCAAGGAGTTCGACGACTACATCGCCAACCCCAAGGAAAACGGCTACCGCTCGCTGCACACTGCGGTCATCGGGCCGGAAGGCAAGGTGCTGGAAGTCCAGATCCGTACTCATTCGATGCACGAAGAGGCCGAACTGGGCGTCTGCGCGCACTGGCGCTACAAGGGCACGGACGTCAAATCCGGCTCCAACCACTACGAAGAGAAAATCTCCTGGCTGCGTCAGGTGCTGGAATGGCACGAAGAGCTGGGTGACATCGGCGGGCTGGCGGACCAGTTGCGGGTCGATATCGAACCGGACCGGGTCTACGTGTTCACGCCTGATGGCCACGCCATCGACCTGCCCAAGGGCGCGACGCCGCTGGACTTCGCCTATCGGGTGCACACCGAGATAGGCCACAACTGTCGTGGTGCGAAGATCAACGGCCGGATCGTGCCGCTCAACTACAGCCTGCAGACCGGTGAGCAGGTCGAGATCATCACCAGCAAGCACGGCACGCCGAGCCGCGACTGGCTGAACTCCAACCTGGGTTACATCACCACGTCGCGGGCGCGGGCCAAGATCGTTCACTGGTTCAAGCTGCAGGCGCGCGATCAGAACGTTGCCGCGGGCAGAACCTTGCTCGAGCGCGAACTGGCGCGTCTGGCGTTGCCGCAGGTCGATTTCGACAAGCTCGCCGACAAGGCCAATCACAAGACCGCCG
The DNA here is from genome assembly GCF_021147865.1 of Pseudomonas sp. CDFA 610. Taxonomy (NCBI): domain Bacteria; kingdom Pseudomonadati; phylum Pseudomonadota; class Gammaproteobacteria; order Pseudomonadales; family Pseudomonadaceae; genus Pseudomonas; species Pseudomonas sp. CDFA 610. Next base: position 221,964 of record NZ_JAGTPM010000010.1, on the reverse strand, counting down.
ACGACATGTTCGCCGCGCTCGGTGCCGGTGATCTGCGTCTGGCGCAACTGGTCAACCTGGCTCAGCAACAGGTCGAACCCGACCGCATGAACGAACAGCTGGAGCTGATTCCGCGCAAGGCCACTGGCTACAAGCCGGGCAAGCGTGGCGATATCCAGATCCAGGGCGTGGGCAACCTGATGACGCAGATGGCCGGCTGCTGCCAGCCGCTGCCGGGCGATGCCATCGTTGGTTACATCACCCAGGGGCGCGGGGTGAGCATTCACCGCCAAGACTGCGCCTCAGTGCTGCAACTGGGCGGGCGCGAACCCGAGCGGATCATTCAGGTCAGTTGGGGGCCGGTCCCGGTGCTCACGTATCCTGTGGACATCATCATCCGCGCCTACGACCGTTCCGGTCTGTTGCGTGACGTGACCCAGGTGCTGCTCAACGAGCGGATCAACGTGCTGGCGGTCAACACGCGCTCGAACAAGGAAGACAACACCGCGCTGATGTCGCTGACCATCGAGATTCCGGGTCTGGACGCGCTGGGGCGGTTGCTGGGGCGTATTTCCCAGCTGCCGAACATCATCGAGACGCGCCGTAACCGGACGCCCTGATCCAGGGTATCCATCGTCGTCACTGCCCGCAGATATTCAGGGCGGTGGCGACCCTGCGGTGAAAGAGATTTTGCAATGCACACACTTCAAGACCTGCTGCACCTCATGGCCCGGCTGCGCGATCCGCAGTACGGCTGCCCTTGGGATCTGAAGCAGACCTACGCCACCATCGTCCCGCACACGCTGGAAGAAGCCTATGAAGTGGCCGATGCCATCGAACAGGGCGACTTCGATCAGCTTCAGGGCGAGCTGGGCGACCTGCTGTTTCAGGTGGTGTTCTACGCCCATCTGGCCAGGGAAGAAGGGCGCTTCGAATTCGAGGGTGTGGTCGATGGCATTGTCCGCAAACTGCTGCGCCGTCATCCGCATGTGTTTCCGACCGGCGAGCTGTATGCGCCTGAGGAAACCCCGCGTCTGACAGACGAAGAGGTCAATCGACGTTGGGATGAGATCAAGGCCCAAGAGCGTGCGGAAAAATCGTCCGCGCCCGAACAGTTGTCCCTGCTCGACGATGTGCCCGTTGCACTGCCTGCGCTGAGCCGCGCCACCAAGCTGCAGAAACGCGCCGCTCAGGTCGGCTTCGACTGGCCTGCCGCCTTGCCGGTGATCGACAAGGTGCGCGAAGAACTCGATGAAGTGCTCGAAGCGATGGTCGATAATGACGCTGACGGCATTGCCGAAGAAATCGGCGATCTGCTGTTTTGTGTGGTGAATCTGGCTCGACACCTTAAAGTCGATCCGGAAACTGCGTTACGCTCGGCCAACAGCAAGTTCGACAGACGCTTCCGATTTATTGAACAGGCGTTGCGCCACGCCCGGCGACCCATCGAGGAGTGCAGCCTCGAAGACATGGACGCGCTGTGGGGCGAAGCCAAACGTCAGGAAAAAAACGCACCCCGCTGCGGCTGAGTGGTTGCTTAAGAGAGAGAAAAGAGATGGCGGGTATTTCACTTCGCGACCAGTTGCTCAAGGCGGGCCTGGTCAACCAGAAGCAGGCCAAGCAGGTCAGCAAGGAAAAGCAGAAAGAGCAGCGTCTGGTGCACAAAGGCCAGGCTCAGGTCGATGATTCGCAGAAACGTGCGGCTCAGGAAGCGCTGGCCGAGAAGGTCAAGCGCGATCAGGAGCTCAATCGTCAGCAACAGGAGAAGGTCGAGCAGAAAGCTCGTACCGCACAGGTCAAGCAACTGATCGAGGCCTCGCGTCTGCCCAAGCTTACCACCGAGGATTACTACAACTTCGTCGATGACAAGAAGGTCAAGCGCATTTCGGTCAACACGCTGGTGCGCAACAAGCTCAGCAGCGGCTCGCTGGCCATTGTTCACCATGGCGGCGGCTACGAGATCATTCCGCGCGAAGCGGCGCTGAAGATCCAGGAACGCGATCCGCGCCGCGTCGTATTGCTCAACACCCCGACCGAAGCGCCGGATGCGGACGACCCGTACGCGGCCTATCAGGTGCCCGACGACCTGATGTGGTAAGCGCCGCCAGAAAAACAAAACCCGCCATGAGCGGGTTTTGTTTTTTACGATTCTGAAGTTGCGGTCAATGGTTGCTCTGGCTTTCCAGCGCTTCCAGCTCTTCTTTATACCGGTACGCTTCGGATTCTATGTGAAACATGCCTACCAGTTGATCCTGTTGATGCACGTCCCAGATCTGAATGCCGTCGGCAACGGCTTCGTGAGAGAGGTGGGCGTCGTCGCGTTCAGTAACTCTGACAGTCATAGTGTTAGCTCCTGACTTTGGCAGCCTTGATGGTTAGGCTTCTGGATACTGCGGCGATGTGTCGCAGGACTCTTTTATAGAATCCGTTAGCAGGCTAAGTAAATAGCCCGTTCAGGTTCCCGGCTGGTCAGAAATTAGCCACTGCGCTGCAGCCCTCGGAACACGTGGGCTGCGGCCAAGTATTGGTTAAATGAAGGATTTTTCATGTGGCCTGGTGGAAGGTGTAATTGCCATAAACAGTGTTGCCTGATGGTGCGGACGCGGAGCGTCCTGAAAGGCATTACCCTGCTCTGCGTCGGTATGCAGCCGTGGCGCTTTGCATCACAAGCACGGTGCTGAAGGCCAGACAATAAAAAGCCCCGCATCAAGCGGGGCTTCGTGCAGCGAACAGAGTAAGGTCAATCAGGTGCCTTTGACAGCCTTGCCGTTCACCGTACCGTCCTGCAGCATGATGTTGTATTCCTTGCCGTCGGTTTCAACCTGTTGCAGGCGGACCAGCAGGTAGTCCCAGTCCTTGGCGAACCACAGCACGGTGATACGTTTGCTTTGAGTCGGGTCGCGCACGCGCTCGACCTTGATCGCATCGACCTGACCGGCCTTGGTGTCGACTTTTTCCGAGCCCAGCACGCGGAAGTCGTAGGTATCGACTTCGTCACCATCAACCACTTGGTAGCTCATGCTTTTCTTGCCCGCAGCGACGTCATGCTGCAGGGCGAGCTGGTACGTGGATTTGTCAAGAATGCCGCGGTTGAGCGGCAGCTTGATCGCATCACCGCGGTCGGTGCCGGTGACGAACTTGGTGTTCCAGTCGAAGGCCAGATCGACCTTCTTGGACTTGCCCAGACCGCTACGCTCGAAGGTGTAGGTCTGCGGCAGCAGGGTTTCCTTGTCGACTTTCAGCGTGCTGACTTCGGACAGGCTGGCGATCATCATCGACGCCTTGAAGTTCAGTGTCCAGGTGCCGTTGGGCCCGGCTTCCAGGCTGCGTTCTGCCGTGCCGCTCATGGGCAGCTGTTTCCAGTCGGCGGTGTAGCTGGCGGAGAAAGGTTGAAGGTCTGCGGCCTGTGCAGCAGGTATGGCAAGCAGAGCGAAAGCGAAGAGCAAAGCGCGGCGCATAATATCTCCTAGTGTCGAATCAAATGGCCGGTGGCCGGGAGTGCCTGGCCATCCAGTAACGCGCCTTCTTCGCCCAGGCTCAATCGGCCCTCGGCGAACCAGCGTATTGCTAGCGGGTAGATCCGGTGTTCTTCAACATGCACCCGTTGCGCGAGCGTGGCGGGTGTGTCGTGTAACTGTACCGAAACAACTGCCTGTACGACCAGCGGTCCGCCATCGAGTTCCTCGGTGACGAAGTGCACGCTGCAGCCATGTTCAGTGTCACCGGACTCCAGCGCCCGCTTATGGGTATGCAAACCTTTGTAGCGCGGCAGCAGGGAAGGGTGAATGTTGAGCAGACGCCCTTGATAATGCCTGACGAAGTCAGCGCTCAGTATGCGCATGAATCCGGCCAGTACCACCAGTTCGGGCTCGAAAGTATCGATCAGCTCGACCAGCGCGGCATCGAAGGCTTCGCGACCTTCGTACGCCTTGTGGTCCAGCACGCACGCTTCGATGCCTGCGTCTCTGGCACGTTGCAGGCCGAAGGCATCGTCACGGTTGGAGATCACAGCACGAATGCGGACGGGGCTGGCCCCGTCCTTGAAGCTGTCGATCATCGCTTGCAGGTTGCCGCCGGTGCCGGACAGCAGCACCACGACATTGCAGGTGGCTGACATCAATGAGCCTTGAGGTTTTTCAGCTCGACCTGTGCAGCACCTTCTGGAGCAGTGGCAATCTGGCCGATCACCCAAGGTTGCTCGCCTGCGTCACGCAGCACGTTCAGTGCAGTCTCGACGTGCTCCTGAGCCACGCAGATCACCATGCCTACGCCGCAGTTCAGCACGCGGTGCATTTCGTTTTCTTCAACGTTGCCTTGCTGCTGCAGCCAGTCGAACACGGCCGGACGCTGCCAGCTGGCGACGTCGACCACGGCCTGGGCGCCTTGCGGCAGAACGCGCGGGATGTTGTCCAGCAGACCGCCACCGGTGATGTGGGCCATGGCCTTGACGGCACCGGTTTCCTTGATGAGCTTGAGCAACGGCTTGACGTAGATGCGGGTCGGCGCCATGAGCAGTTCGGTCAGCGGCTTGCCGTCCAGCTGGATGTTTTCGATGTCGGCACCGGCCACTTCGATGATCTTGCGGATCAGCGAGTAACCATTGGAGTGTGGGCCGGACGACGGGAGTGCCAGCAGGGCATCGCCTGCGGCGACCCTGGAGCCGTCGATGATTTCAGCTTTCTCGACAACGCCGACGCAGAAGCCGGCCAGGTCGTAGTCTTCGCCTTCGTACATGCCTGGCATTTCAGCGGTTTCGCCGCCGACCAGCGAGCAACCGGCCAGTTCGCAGCCTGCGCCGATGCCGGTCACGACCTGTGTCGCGGTCTCGACGTTCAGCTTGCCGGTGGCGTAGTAGTCCAGGAAGAACAGCGGCTCTGCACCGCAGACCACGAGATCGTTGACGCACATGGCAACCAGATCGATGCCGATGCTGTCGTGCTTGTTCAGGTTGAGTGCCAGACGCAGCTTGGTGCCGACACCGTCGGTGCCGGAAACCAGAACCGGTTGCTTGTAACCAGCCGGGATTTCGCAGAGGGCGCCGAAACCTCCCAGGCCGCCCATGACTTCCGGACGCTTGGTGCGCTTGGCGACGCTCTTGATGCGTTCGACCAATGCTTCACCGGCGTCGATGTCTACACCGGCGTCTTTGTAGCTCAGGGAGGGTTGCTTGCTCATAAAAAATCCAGGCCTTTAGGGGGGATTCGGAGGTATCGACCGCTGCGGTGGCACCCGTTCAGCAAAGTGCTGTCGCGCAGTGCTATGTTGGGCCATCGCGATTGCCGGTCTGCGAAGGCGCGCGATTTTATCAGGCTTGCCCTCGTGGGGCCATCCTTGCGCCGACGGTAGGAGGAGGTTCTACTAAATAAACCTCACGGTCTTGCCGGGGCCGACTTCGACTCCAGATGTTTAGGGTGTACTTTAGGCGGGCAGTGAATGATTGGTGGCAAAGCGCTGTCTCACGCTTGTCCGTTCAATGAATCCACCTTCCGAGACCGCTTTTTCTTTACCTTTTTTCCGTTTGGGAACTGTCCATGCGTTTTTCCAGAATTCTTCTCATCGGCTGTCTGTCCCTGTTCAGCCTGCCGACCCTTGCTGAAACAGTGAACAACCTCTATCAGGTGCGCGAACCGGTCAACGGCCAGTCGCCCGATGAGCGTACACGCGCCACTCAGGCGGCCGTCGAAACCCTGGTGCTGCGCCTGACCGGCGACACCAAGGCCGCTCAGGGTTCGGCGCTGGCCGCCTTGCGCAAGGACCCGCAGCAGATCATCAGCCAGTACGGTTACGAAGCGGGTCCGCCCGAGACCCTGCTGGTGGATTTCGATCCGGCGACCACCGACCGCGCCTTGCGTCAGGCCGGTTTGCCCATCTGGGGCAGCAATCGCCCGTCAATTCTGGGCTGGTGGCTGAATGACTCGGTCGAAGGTTCCAATCTGGTTGGCGACGGTCAGGCGGCCGCCGAGCCGTTGCGCCGCGCCGCGCAGCACCGTGGCCTGCCGTTGCGTCTTCCCCTGGCGGACCTGAGCGAGCAGGGCATCGGCACCGCCAAGACCCTTGAAGGCTCTGATGCCGCACCGCTCAAAGAAGCCTCGGAGCGTTATGGCGCCGACGCGATTCTGGCGGTTCATGCCAAAGAGGACGCCGGGCAATGGCAAGGCAAGTGGAATCTGTGGCTGGGCGAGCAGCGTGAACAGGGCACTGCCACCGGTGCCACGTCCGACGCCCTGGCTGACGCGGTATTGCTGTCGGTGAGCCAGCGTCTTGCCCCGCGTTTTGTGGCTAAACCGGGTGCGTCAACCGGGCTGCTGATGCAGGTTCAGGGCATGAACCTTGAACGTTATGCGCAACTGTTGCAGTTGCTTGATCCGTTCGGCGTGCGTGTGATGCTGGTCGAGGGTGATCGTGTGACATTCGAAGTCAACGGCAGCGCCGACCAGCTTCGTTCGCAGATGTCGCTGGCTAAACTTCAGGAAGTACCGGCGAGCGAGGCAGCAGCGGCTGTGCCGCCTGCACCTGCGGCACCGGTCGATGCGTCGGCGCCTGTCGCCGCGCCAGCTCCGATGATCGTCCCGGCGTCCGCGCCACAACTGTATTTCCGCTGGTAATGCGGCAAGCGCACTTTTCCCTTGGGTTGAGAGACATTGATGACTGATACGCGACGTTGGTTCTGGATTGGCGGGCTGGCCCTGCTGGTCGCATTCGTGGTGTTGCTGCACACGATCCTCACCCCGTTTCTGGTGGCGCTGCTGCTGGCGTACATGGGCGATCCACTGGTGGATCGTCTGGAGCGGGCAGGTCTGTCCCGCACGTTGAGCGTCGTGGCGGTATTCGGCCTGTTTACACTGGTGCTGATGGCATTGCTGCTGGTGCTGGTGCCGATGCTCGCCAAGCAGTTGTACCGCCTGTATGAACTGGCACCACAGATGCTCGACTGGTTGCAGCATTCGGTGCTGCCGTGGGTGCAGACCAAGTTCGGGCTGTCCGAAGGCTTCTGGAAGTTCGACAAGATCAAGGCCGCGCTGTCCGAGCACATGGGGCAGGCCGGCGATATCGTCTCCATCGTGCTGTCCCAGGCCACGGCGTCGAGCCTGGCGCTGATCGGCTGGCTGACCAATCTGGTGCTGATCCCGGTGGTGTGCTTCTACCTGCTGCGTGACTGGGACGTGATGGTGGGCAAGATTCGCGGCCTGCTGCCGCGCCAGCGCGAAGGGCAGATCGTCAAGCTGGCCGGTGAGTGTCATGAAGTGCTGGGTGCGTTCATTCGTGGACAGTTGCTGGTCATGGTCGGCCTCGGGGTGATCTACGCAAGCGGCCTGATGCTGGTCGGCCTGGAACTGGGGCTGTTGATCGGCGTGATCGCGGGTCTGGCGGCCATCGTGCCTTATATGGGCTTCGTGATCGGGATCGGTTCGGCGCTGGTGGCGGGTCTGTTCCAGTTCGGCGGTGACCTGTACCCGATGATGGGCATCGTCGCGGTGTTCATGATCGGTCAGGCGCTGGAAGGCATGGTGCTCACGCCTTTGCTGGTGGGAGACCGCATCGGACTGCACCCGGTGGCGGTGATCTTCGCGATCCTTGCCGGCGGCGAGCTGTTCGGCTTCACTGGCATTCTGCTGGCCTTGCCGGTGGCAGCGGTGATCATGGTGCTGGTCCGTCATGCCCATGACGTGTACAAGGATTCACAGATCTACGCCGGGGCTGAAGACCCTGATCTGTAAGCCGTTACAGCCGCTGATCAAGCGACCCCTTCACAGACGCAGGCCAGGTCCGTGAAAGGGTCGCAGATGCCTGAAACACCTCATCGCTTTACACAGCCTGACGCAACCCTTTGATTTTGCTTGGGGTCTGTCGCATTGTGCGACCAGCGTCACGGGTATAAACTTTGCGCACTTTACACAGAGGCCCTTGGCGGTTCGCACGAACCGTTCGTCAGCATGAAACCGATTCAGCTGCCCCTGAGTGTGCGTCTGCGTGATGACGCCACCTTCGTCAATTATTATCCAGGCGCCAATGCCGCTGCACTCGGCTATGTCGAGCGGCTGTGCGAAGCCGACGCCGGATGGACGGAAAGCCTCATTTATCTGTGGGGCAAGGACGGGGTAGGGCGTACGCATCTGTTGCAGGCGGCCTGCCTGCGCTTCGAGCAGATGGGTGAGCCTGCGGTCTATCTGCCGCTGGCCGAAGTCATTGACGAAGGGATCGAGCTGTTCGACCATCTCGAACAGTACGAACTGGTGTGTCTGGACGACTTGCAGGCCGTGGTCGGCAAGCCGGACTGGGAAGAGGCCCTTTTTCACCTGTTCAACCGCCTGCGTGACAGTGGACGGCGTCTGCTGATTGCGGCGTCCAAGTCGCCTCGCGAACTGCCGGTCAAGCTGCCGGACCTCAAGTCCCGCCTGACCATGGCGCTGGTGTTCCAGATGCGCGGCCTGTCCGATGAGGACAAGCTGCGCGCTTTGCAACTGCGTGCTTCGCGACGCGGCCTGCACCTGACGGACGAAGTCGGGCATTTCATCCTCACCCGCGGCACCCGCAGCATGAGTGCGCTGTTCGAATTGCTGGAGCGCCTCGATCAGGCCTCCCTGCAGGAGAAGCGCAAGCTGACCATTCCCTTCCTTAAAGAGACGCTGGGGTGGTAGACGACGCACTGGTCATGCAAACGGCGGCGGCACTGCGTCACGCCAGGCGAATTCTGATCATTACCGGTGCCGGACTGTCCGCCGATTCGGGCTTGCCGACTTACCGAGGCATAGGCGGACTCTATAACGGCCGTACCGATGACGGTCTGCCGATCGAAGTGGCATTGTCCGGTCCCATGCTGCGGCGTGATCCCGAGCTGTGCTGGAAATACATCGCTCAACTGGGCAAGGCCTGCCTGGGCGGGCAACCCAATTCTGCTCATTATGCGATTGCCCAGTTGCAGCGCATCAAGCCTGAGTGCTGGGTGCTGACCCAGAATGTCGATGGTTATCATAGGGCTGCAGGCAGCCCGCCTGAGCGTCTGATCGAGATTCATGGTCAGATGGCTCCGCTGTTCTGTCAGTCCTGCGGCGCAAAAGATCCGCAACTGAGCGAGCACCTGCAGCGGCCACTGCCACCTTTATGCTCAATCTGTGGTGGCGTTTTGCGACCGTCCGTCGTTCTTTTTCAGGAAATGCTCCCGGAGCAGGCCCTGGAAACACTGTATGAACAACTGGCTATAGGCTATGACGCGGTGCTGACCATTGGCACTACGGCAAGCTTCCCCTATATTCACGAACCGGTCATCAGGACCAGAGTTTCCGGGGGTTTTACCGCCGAAATCAATCCTGAGGCAACCGATCACAGCGCGCAAATGGACGTGTTTTTGAAGTGCCGGGCGGCACATGTCATGGAAAAACTCATAAGTCACATTTAGTTCGATTGAATTTGCAAATGACCTGGATAGCGGGCATAGTCTCGCCTTCTTAACAGTTCAGCCACGGTCGTGCCCATGCAAGTTGTTCGCTTCGCACCCCTCGTGCCCCTCGCACTCGTTACATTCCTGTTCGGTTGCTCGGCCAACATGCCGGTTTCTCAGCAAGAACAGGCTCAGCAAGCGCCTCGTTATCAGAACACTGTCACGGCCCAGTCCGCAGCTCGTCGCGCCGACGCCGCTGCCCTGCAGGACGAAATGGCTACAGAAGACGAACTGGCCCAGTTTGCTGACAACCAGTCCTACAAACTGCCGGTTCTGGCCGACAGTATCCTGGAACGTGGCAAGGCCCTGATCGGTACGCGTTACCAGTTCGGCGGCACTTCGACACGTTCGGGCTTCGATTGCAGCGGCTTCATCGGTTTCCTGTTTCGCGAAGAGGCCGGCATGAACCTGCCACGCTCGACCCGCGAAATGATCAACGTGGATGCACCTCTGGTGTCGCGCAACAACCTCAAACCGGGTGATCTGCTGTTCTTCAGCACACGCGGCCGCGGTCGTGTCAGCCACGCAGCAATCTATGCCGGTAACGATCAGTTCATTCACTCCAGCAGCCGCCGCAGCGGTGGCGTGCGCATCGACAGCCTCGATGACGCGTACTGGAGCAAGACCTTCATCGAAGCCAAGCGTCCTCTGGCAATGGCACCCGGTGCCGTTGCAGTGAAGGCGCCCGCAGTTGCCGCGCAGACAACGGCGATGACATCGACTACAGTCAAGACCGCAGTAAAACGCCGTAAGTAAACGAAATATGGAAAACGCAGACAGGCCGATGGCCTGTTTTCGTTTTTGAGCTTCTCGGCAGCGTAAGCCGCATCCGGATCAGGTTGTTGTGGTTATGTCGATTGCTTTGCGCCTGATGGTTATCTCTTTTGTTGCGTTGCTTGGCGCCTGCGCCAGCGCACCGCCGCCTCCCCAGCCCCGGGTCGTTCAGCGTCCGGTGGTGACTGCTCCTCCCCAGATTCTTTCCCAGGCTGCCGAAGATGTGCTGTTTCGCGCATTGGGGCTGGTCGGCACGCCTTATCGTTGGGGTGGCAACACACCGGATTCGGGGTTCGATTGCAGTGGCCTGATCGGCTATGTGTACCGTGATGCTGCGGGGATATCCCTGCCGCGCTCCACGCGTGACATGGTGGTGATGGGCGCGCCGAACGTGCGCCGTGAACAGCTGCAATCAGGGGATCTGGTGTTCTTCGCCACCTCGGGTGGCTCGCAGGTTTCTCATGCCGGGATCTACGTCGGCGAAGGCCGCTTCGTGCATGCGCCGGCTACCGGTGGCACGGTCAAGCTGGACAGCCTCGACAAGCCGTATTGGCAGAAGGCTTACCTCAACGCCAAGCGCGTGATTCAACCGTCGAACCTGGCGCAGAATCGTCCCTGATTACCGCCGTTTCGAGGGCGCAAGCGCCTGTCTATGTATGGCAGTTGGCAGGGGAATGTGGGAGGCGGCTTGCCGGTGATCCGGTTTCCTGACCAGCGTTCTCAGTGCCTGAAACAGCCATGTCGCCGGCCACCGCCTCCTATAAAACTTACGCCCTGAGGCAGCTTGTATCTACTGAGCCGCCTTTATCGACGTCACCCGCCAGATCTTATTGCCCACATCATCCGCCACCAGCAACCCGCCGCGATGGTCATTGACTACTCCTACCGGGCGGCCCATGGCTTTTTCGTCTTTGTTGAGGAAGCCGGTCAGCACATCAACCGGTGCGCCGTTGGGTTTGCCGCCGCTGAAGGGCACGAACACGACCTTGTAGCCGCTGTGCGGTTTGCGGTTCCAGGAGCCATGCTGGCCGATGAACAGACCTTCGTTGAACGGTGCTGCCAGTGTCTTGCCGTCAGCGAAGACCAGCCCCAGTGAAGCCGTGTGTGGGCCGACCGCGTAATCCGGGGAGATGGCCTTGGCGACCAGGGCCGGGTTCTGCGGTTTGACGCGCTCGTCCACGTGCTGGCCGTAGTAACTGTAAGGCCAGCCGTAAAAACCGCCGTCCTGCACCGAGGTCACGTAGTCGGGCACCAGATCGCTGCCGATCTCGTCACGCTCGTTGACGGCGGTCCACAGCTTGCCAGTGGCAGGCTCCCAGTCCATGCCATTGGGGTTGCGAAGGCCCGAGGCGAAGATGCGGTGGTTGCCGGTGGCAGGGTCCACTTCCCAGATCGCTGCACGGCCTTCTTCCTTGTCCATGCCGTTCTCGGCCACGTTGCTGTTGGAGCCGACGGTCACGTACAGCTTGCTGCCGTCTTTGCTGGCGATGACGTTCTTGGTCCAGTGGTGATTGAGCGTGCCGCCCGGCAAATCGACCACTTTGGTCGGCTGCGCGCTGATTGAAGTCTGGCCGCTTTCATAGGGGAAGCTGATCAGCCGGTCGGTGTCGGCCACGTACAGCTTGTTTCCCACCAGTGTCATGCCGAACGGCGAATTGAGGTTCTGCAGGAAGACACTGCGGGTTTCGGCCACGCCGTCGTTGTTGGTGTCGCGCAGCAGGGTGATGCGGTTGGCGCTCGGTACGCCTGCACCGGCGCGGCCCATGACCTTCTCCATGACCCAGCCGCGGATGCCTTTTCCGTCATCCGGTTTGGCCGGCGAGTTGGTTTCCGCAACCAGCACATCGCCATTGGGCAGCACATACAGCCAGCGCGGGTGATCCAGATGTTCAGCGAAGGCGCCGACCTGAGTGCCTGGCGCAGCCACCGGTTTGGCGTCTTTTTCCCAGCCGATGGCCGGAGCGATGTTGACCGTCGGAATCAGTGTCTTATTGGGCTCCGGCAGTGTGGGAGAAGGCCCTGTTCCATCCGAGACCTGCAAGGTCGAAGACTCGCCGCACGCCGCAAGGCCGCCTGCGAGCAGAAGCAGTACGGCGTACTGTGGTCTGATTTTGAACATCGTGAATCTCCATCGAAAAAGGCTGGGTCCAGTAAGGGATAGAGACACCCTGATGGCTGAGGTTCAATTGCGTGTCGCCCTCCGGCGGTGCCATGCAGGTGAATGGCCTTTATGCCCTCGGTACTGCGGTGTCGATTGACGCTCCACCCCCAACCCTCTACCCTTCGCGGTTTGTTTCAGGTGCTCTGCAATCCTCCCGATTGGCAGGGTGAAACAGGGAAGCCGGTGAGGGTCTGACGATTCGATTCCGGCGCTGCCCCCGCAACGGTAAATGAGTCAAGGCTGTGCATGATGCCACTGCGTTTCGACGCGGGAAGGCGCACTGTCAGGGTGACCCGCTCATGAGCCCGGAGACCGGCCTGAAATACTCAATGGCATCACGGAGGGTGATGCTCTGTGCAGGGCGTTGCCGTGCTGTTCAGTGCTGTCCTTCCGTCTGCTTTCGCGACCCCCCGAGCGGAGAGCCGAGATGAACGAATCCCCCGAACGCGACGAACGCCATCTGGCGCGCATGCAGCGCAAGAAAGCCGTGATGGACGAGCGTATCGCCAGCTCACCCAATGAATGCGGTCTGTTGCTGGTGTTGTCCGGCAACGGCAAGGGCAAAAGCAGCTCGGCGTTCGGCATGCTCGCGCGCGCCATGGGCCACGGCATGCAGTGCGGCGTGGTGCAATTCATCAAGGGGCGCAACAGCACAGGCGAAGAAATGTTTTTCCGCCGTTTCCCCGAGCAGGTGCGCTATCACGTGATGGGCGAGGGCTTCACCTGGGAAACCCAGGATCGCCAGCGCGATATCGCGGCCGCCGAAGCCGCCTGGGCCGTGAGTCTGGAAATGCTGCGCGACCCGGCCATCGGTCTGGTCGTGCTCGACGAGCTGAACATTGCCCTCAAGCACGGCTATCTGGATCTTGAGCAGGTATTGACCGACTTGCAGGCCCGTCCGCCGATGCAGCATGTGGTAGTGACCGGCCGTGGTGCCAAACCCGAATTGATCGACCTGGCAGATACCGTTTCGGATATCGGCGTAGTCAAACATGCATTTCAGTCCGGCATTCGGGCGCAGAAAGGTATAGAACTGTGAGCCTTTCAGTTGTGAGCATTCGGTCATGAGAACCCCCAGGGATTGTCCGGCAGTTCTGATTGCTGCACCCGCATCCGGCCAGGGCAAGACCACGGTCACGGCGGCGCTGGCACGCCTGCACCGCAATCAGGGGCGCAAGGTGCGCGTCTTCAAGTGTGGCCCGGACTTTCTCGATCCGATGATTCTGGAGCGCGCGAGCGGGGCACCGGTGTTTCAACTGGACCTGTGGATGGTCGGTGCCGACGAAAGCCGTCGCCTGTTGTGGGAGGCGGCCGAAGAGGCGGACCTGATCCTGATCGAAGGCGTGATGGGCCTGTTCGACGGTACGCCGTCCAGCGCTGATCTGGCGCGCCATTTCGGTGTGCCGGTGCTCGGCGTGATCGATGGCACGGCCATGGCGCAGACCTTTGGTGCTCTGGCGCTGGGGCTGGCGCGCTATCAGCCTGATCTGCCGTTTGCCGGCGTGCTGGCCAACCGCGTGGGTACGGTGCGTCATGCGCAGTTGCTGGAAAACAGCCTGACCGAAGGCTTGCGCTGGTACGGTGCGCTGTCCCGTGAAACCGGCTTCGAGCTGCCCAGTCGCCATCTGGGGCTGGTCCAGGCCGACGAACTCAACGACCTTGATCTGCGCCTGGACATGGCTGCCGCAGCGTTGGCCAGCACCTGCGAGGTGGCCTTGCCTCCAGCGGTAACATTCACTGCGCCAGAACCTGTACATGTCGAGCGCTTGCTGGAGGGCGTGCGCATTGCGGTGGCCCGCGATGGAGCCTTTGCGTTCACCTACGGCGCGAGCCTCGACCTGCTACGCACCATGGGCGCCGAGCTGACCTTCTTCTCGCCGATCCGCGACAGCCATTTGCCGGAGGCTGACAGCGTGTACTTGCCCGGCGGCTATCCGGAGCTGCATCACGTTGAACTGTCCGCCAACACCACGATGCTGGCCGACATCCGCACGCACCACGCGGCCGGCAAACCCATGCTGGCCGAATGTGGCGGCATGCTGTATCTGCTGGAAGCCCTGACCGATGTTGAGGGCGTGCGTGCCGAACTGGTTGGCCTGCTGGCGGGCGAGGCGGCCATGCAGAAGCGTCTGGCAGCGCTGGCCCTGCAAGCAGTCGAAATGCCGGAAGGCGAGTTGCGCGGCCACACCTATCACCACTCGCTGACTACGACTGAATTGCAGCCGATTGCCCGAGGCATCAGCCCCAACGGCGGGCGCGGTGCCGAAGCGGTTTATCGCGAGGGTCGCCTGACCGCTTCCTACATTCACTTCTATTTCCCGTCCTGTCCCCAGGCGATTGCGGCCCTGTTCAAGCCATGACCGAGCACGCGTTCAATGATGAAGAGCGGGCAGCGGTGTACCGCGCTATTGCCGAGCGTCGCGACATGCGGCACTTCGTCGGTGGCAGCGTGGCGCCCGAACTGCTCGCCCGTTTGCTGGAGGCTGCACACCAGGCACCGAGCGTCGGGCTGATGCAGCCCTGGCGGTTCATCCGGATCAGCGACCCGGCACTGCGCGGCAGGATGCAGGCGCAGGTCGAAGAAGAGCGGGTCCGCACGGCCGAGGCACTGGGCGAACGCACCGAAGAGTTCATGAAGCTCAAGGTCGAAGGCATCAATGACTGCGCTGAGGTGTTGGTTGCCGCGCTGATGGAAGGTCGCGAGCAGCACATCTTTGGTCGTCGCACCTTGCCGGAAATGGACATGGCGTCGCTGTCTTGCGCGATCCAGAACCTGTGGCTGGCCGCGCGCGCCGAAGGGCTGGGCATGGGCTGGGTGTCGCTGTTCGACCCTGATGCATTGGCCGATCTGCTGAACATGCCCGAAGGGGCCAAGCCGCTGGCGATTCTCTGTCTGGGCCCGGTAAAAGAATTTTATCCCGCACCGATGCTGGTGCTGGAAGGCTGGGCGCAGGCGCGTCCGCTGAGTGAGCTGTTGTATGAGAATCAATGGGGAGTGAGTCAATGAGTGTGGCGCTGTTGAGCGTGGCCGGGGTTGCGCTGGACGCGCTGCTCGGCGAGCCGAAACGCTCTCATCCACTGGTGGCGTTCGGACGCTTTGCCAATCGTCTGGAACAGCGCTTCAACAGCGGCGGTCGCGGCTGGCGCAGCCATGGCGTCACCGCCTGGTTCGTGGCGGTGATTCCGCTGACGCTGTTGGCCACGCTGCTGAGCTGGGCGCCGTTCGTGGGCTGGCTGGTGGAGATTCTGGCGCTGTATTGCGCGCTGGGCATGCGCAGCCTCGGTGAGCATGTGCAGCCGGTGGCTCAGGCATTGCGCAGCGATGATCTGGAAGAGGCGCGCCGTCGGGTCGGCTATCTGGTCAGCCGCCAGACCAGCGAACTGGATGCCACTGAAGTCGCCCGCGCGGCCACCGAGTCGGTGCTGGAAAACGGCAGTGATGCGGTGTTTGCTGCGCTGTTCTGGTTTGTGGTGGCCGGTGTTCCGGGCGTGGTGCTCTATCGACTGAGCAATACGCTGGACGCCATGTGGGGCTACCGCAACGAACGTTTCGAGCGATTCGGCTGGGCGGCGGCAAAGATCGACGACCTGCTCAACTACATTCCGGCGCGTCTGGTGGCGTTGACCTACGCGCTGCTGGGCAAAACCCGGCTGGCACTACGCTGTTGGCGCACTCAGGGACCGACCTGGGACAGTCCCAACGCAGGTCCGGTGATGGCGGCCGGTGCTGGCGCACTGGGCGTCGAACTCGGTGGCGCGGCGATTTATCACGGCGAGTTGCACCAGCGCCCGCAACTGGGCGAAGGCGTTCCTGCCGATGCCGACTCCATCGACCGTGGCTGGGAGCTGGTGCAGCGCGGCGTGTGGCTGTGGTTGCTGGTGCTGTGCATCGGGACGGAATTCTATGCTTGAGCACGGCGGCCGACTGCGTGCAGCGGCGCAGCATTACGGCATCGATCAGGCCGACTGGCTGGACCTGTCTACCGGTATCGCGCCGTGGTCCGCGCCGGTACCGGACATTCCTTTGCGTGCATGGGCGCGCCTGCCCGAGAACGATGACGGCCTCGAGACTGCCGCCTGCGCTTATTACGGCGTGTCACAGGTGTTGCCGGTAGCGGGGTCGCAGGCGGCGATTCAGGCATTGCCGCGGGTGCGCAGCGCCGGTCGGGTGGGTGTGCTGTCGCCGTGCTATGCCGAACATGCCCATGCCTGGCGCAAGCATGGTTATGTGGTGCGCGAAGTCGGCGAGCACGAAGTGGATTACTTTCTCGACAGCCTTGATGTGCTGGTGGTGGTCAACCCCAATAACCCGACCGGTTTGCACCTGAGCGCCGAGCGCCTGCTGGGATGGCATGCGCGGCTGGCAGAGCGGGGCGGCTGGCTGGTGGTGGACGAAGCCTTCATGGATAACACGCCTGAGCTGAGTCTGGCAGCCGAGACCTGGCGCATCGGACTGGTCGTGCTGCGTTCGTTCGGCAAGTTTTTCGGGTTGGCCGGCGTCAGGCTTGGCTTCGTGCTGGCCGAACCTACACTGCTCAGGCTGCTGGCGCAGGAAATCGGCCCGTGGTCGGTCAGCGGCCCGACACGGATGCTGGGGCAGGCGTGTCTGAATGACCGCGAATGGCAGGCACAGCAGCGCTTGCGCGCCGATCAGGCGCGTGACCGTCTGGTGGCACTGCTCGAGCTGTACGGACTCGCACCGCATGGCGGTTGTGCCTTGTTTCAGTGGCTGGTCACGCCTGAAGCCCAGGCCATCCATGAGTTCTGTGCCCGACGCGGGGTGTTGCTGCGCTTGTTCGAAGGCCTGACACCTGAAGTCTCCAGCCTGCGTTTCGGGCTGCCCTGCGACGAAGCTGACTGGCGGCGTCTGCACACTGTTCTGTTCGAATACCGCAAGGAATCCTGATGGCCACGCTGATGGTACAAGGCACCACGTCCGACGCCGGCAAAAGCACGCTAGTGACCGCGCTGTGCCGCTGGTTGACGCGACAGGGTGTCAAGGTCGTGCCGTTCAAACCGCAGAACATGGCGCTCAACAGCGCCGTGACCGCCGACGGCGGCGAGATTGGTCGTGCACAGGCGGTGCAGGCTCAGGCCTGCTACCTGCAGCCGCACACCGACATGAATCCGGTGCTCCTCAAACCCAACAGCGACACCGGCGCACAGGTCATCATCCATGGCCGTGCGGTGACCACCATGAATGCGGTGGCGTATCACGGCTATAAAGAGATCGCCATGCGCGCGGTGCTGGAGTCCCACGAGCGGCTGGGGCACAGCTATCCGGTGATCATGGTCGAAGGCGCCGGTTCGCCTGCCGAGATCAACCTGCGTGCCAACGACATCGCCAACATGGGCTTCGCCGAAGCCGTCGATTGCCCGGTGCTGCTGATCGCCGACATCAACCGTGGCGGCGTTTTCGCGCATCTGGTCGGCACCCTGGAACTGCTGTCGCCCAGCGAGCAGGCGCGGGTCAAAGGCTTCATCATCAACCGTTTTCGCGGTGACATCGCCTTGCTGCAGCCGGGCCTGGACTGGCTGGAAGCGCGCACCGGCAAGCCGGTGGTAGGCGTGTTGCCGTACGTGATGGACTTGCATCTGGAAGCTGAAGACGGTCTGGATCAGCGTCAGACCGACAAGGTCGAGCAGGTGCTGAATGTGGTGGTGCCGGTGTTGCCGCGCATCAGCAATCACACCGATTTCGACCCGCTGCGCCTGCATCCTCAGGTCAATCTGCAATTCGTCGGGCCTGGTCAGGCGATACCGCCTGCCGATTTGATCATTCTGCCCGGCTCGAAAAGCGTGCGCAGTGACCTGGGATACCTGCGTGCCAATGGCTGGGAAGACGCCATCCGCAAGCACCTGCGCTACGGCGGCAAGCTGATGGGAATCTGCGGCGGGTTGCAGATGCTCGGCGAGCAGATGCATGACCCGCTGGGTCTGGAAGGCGCGGCGGGTTCAAGCCCGGGTCTTGGCCTGTTGGCGATGAGCACCATTCTGGAGTCCGAGAAGCAACTGCGTAACGTGCGTGGCCGCCTGACGCTGGAAGACGCCGAGGTCAGCGGCTACGAGATCCATGCCGGTGTCACCACGGGGGCGGCGCTGGAACAGGCTGCCGTTCGGCTGGACGACGGTCGTTGCGATGGCGCGCAGAGCGCAGACGGGCAGATTCTCGGGACCTACCTGCACGGGCTGTTCGAGTCGCCTGCCGCGTGCAGCGCCTTGCTGCGCTGGGCCGGTCTTCGCGATGTGCAGGCGGTGGATTATCACGCCCTGCGCGAGCGTGACATCGAGCGTCTGGCGGATCTGGTGGAAAAGCACCTGGACGGAACCTTGCTGCGTCAACTGTGCGGGCTGGAGGCGAACTGAAATGCTGCAACTGATTCTGGGGGGCGCGCGCTCCGGCAAGAGTCGACTGGCTGAAAAGCTGGCGGCGGAATGCGGCCTTAACGTGACCTACATCGCCACCAGTCAACCGCTGGACGGCGAGATGAACCAGCGCGTCGCCACCCATCGCGCCCGTCGCCCCGAGCAATGGGGATTGGTGGAAGAGCCGGTCGAGCTGGCACGCGTGCTGCGAGACAATGCTGCGCCCGATCACTGTTTGCTGGTGGACTGCCTGACCCTGTGGTTGACCAACCTGCTGATGCTCGACAACCCTGAGCGTCTGGCGCAGGAGCGTGATGCGTTGCTCGACTGTGTGGCAGCGCTTGCGGGTGAAATCATTTTCGTCAGTAACGAAACTGGACTTGGCGTTGTGCCGCTCGGCGAGCTGACCCGTCGCTATGTCGACGAAGCCGGCCTCCTGCATCAAGCCTTGGCCGAACGCTGTCAGCGCGTAGTGCTGACCGTGGCGGGCTTGCCCCTGACTTTGAAAGGAACTGCGCTATGAGTAACGCCTGGTGGCTCGAACCCGCACAAGCCATCGACGCGTCGATGCGTGAAGCCGCGCTGGCCCGTCAGCAACAATTGACCAAACCGGCCGGCTCGCTGGCGCAATTGGAGCGTCTGGCCGTGCAACTCGCTGGTCTGCAGGGGCGTGAGCGTCCGGCGGCTGATCAGGTGTGGATCGCGATTTTTGCCGGTGATCACGGCGTGGTCTCTGAAGGCGTTTCGGCTTATCCGCAGGCAGTGACCGGCCAGATGCTGCACAACTTCGTCAATGGCGGCGCAGCCATCAGCGTGTTGGCGCAGCAGCTTTCGGCGCAGCTGGATGTAGTGGATCTGGGCACGGTTCTGCCGGTGGACCTGCCGGGTGTGCGTCATTTACGCCTGGGCGCAGGCACCGCCAATTTCGCCCAAGGGCCGGCCATGTCGGCCGACCAGGGGCTGGCAGCCTTGCAGGCCGGGCGTGACGGCGTCTTGCGCGCCAAGGCGGCAGGGACCGAATTGTTCATCGGTGGCGAGATGGGCATCGGTAATACCACCGCTGCCAGTGCGGTTGCCTGTTTGATGCTGGAGTGTGCGGCGCAGTTGCTGGTCGGCCCAGGCACTGGCCTGAACGCCGAAGGCATCGAACACAAGACTCGGGTCATCGAGCGTGCCTTGAAGCTGCACGCCGAGCATGCAGGCGATCCGCTGCACAGCCTGTTCAGCCTCGGCGGTTTCGAGATTGCCGCGTTGACGGGCGCTTATCTGGCCTGCGCGCAGGAAGGTATCGTGGCGCTGGTGGACGGTTTTATCTGCAGTGTGGCGGCATTGGTGGCGGTGCGCCTGAATCCGTCGTGCCGCAACTGGCTGTTGTTCGGCCATCGTGGCGCTGAAACGGGTCATCGTCATGTGCTGGAGATTCTCCAGGCTGAACCGCTGCTCGACCTCGGTCTGCGACTGGGCGAGGGCAGCGGTGCTGCGTTGGCTGTTCCTCTGGTGCGAATGGCCTGTGCGCTGCATAACGGCATGTCGACCTTTGCCGAAGCCAGCGTGTCGGATCGCCCGGCATGACCCTGCGTCTGGATTTGCTGCGTCATGGTGAAACCGAACAGGGCGGCGGCCTGCGGGGCAGCATCGACGATGCGCTGACTGATCGGGGGTGGCAGCAGATGCGCTCGGCCGTCACTGAAGCCGGGCCTTGGGACCGAATCGTCAGCTCACCCTTGCAGCGCTGCGCGCGTTTCTCCGAAGAACTGGCCTGCCGACTGTCCCTGCCCATCGAGCTTGAGCCTGGACTGCAGGAACTGCATTTCGGTGACTGGGAGGGTCACAGTCCTGCACAACTGATGGAAACGGATGCCGAAGGTCTGGGGCTGTTCTGGAACGACCCTTATGCCTTCACGCCGCCCCGTGGCGAGCGCGTGATCGACTTTTCAACGCGGGTGCTGAATGCGGTGCAACGTCTGCATGACAGGTACGCCGGCGAGCGGGTGCTGCTGGTCAGCCATGGTGGCGTGATGCGCCTTTTGCTGGCCCAGGCGCGTGGCTTGCCGCGTGAGCAGCTGCTGCAAGTGGTGGTGGGGCATGGCGCTCTGTTGTCGATTGATGTCGCCGCTCATGGCGTGTTGACGGAGGTCTGAGATGCTCCCGTTCTGGATTGCCCTGCAATTTCTTGGCAGCTTTCCGATCCGTCTGCCCGGCATGCCGAGGCCTGAGGAAACCGGCCGCTCGCTGTTGTTCTATCCACTGGTGGGCGTGCTGTTCGGCATCGTATTGATGAGCCTGAATGCGTTGCTGGCCGGTGCACCCTTGATGCTGCACGCTGCCTTGCTTCTTTGTGCCTGGGTGCTGCTCAGTGGTGGATTGCACCTGGATGGCCTTGCAGACAGCGCCGATGCCTGGCTGGGTGGCTTTGGTGATCGTGAGCGAACACTGACCATCATGAAAGACCCGCGCAGCGGGCCGATTGCCGTGGTCGCGCTGGTGCTGGTGCTGCTGCTCAAATTCACCGCCATTCTGGCGCTGATCGAAAATCATCACGGCATCGCATTGTTGTTGGCACCGCTGATTGGGCGCAGTGCCATGCTGGGTCTGTTTCTCTGCACGCCCTATGTGCGTGCCGGTGGTCTGGGGCAGGCGCTTGCCGACCATTTGCCGCGTGGCGCTGCACGTCAGGTGCTGCTGGCCAGCGCCGCGGCCTGTATGCTGCTTGCGGGCTGGTCGGGACTGGCTGCTGTGGTGGCTTCGATCGCCTGTTTTCTGTGGTTGCGTCAGGTGATGATCCGACGTCTGGGCGGTACTACCGGTGATACGGCGGGCGCGCTGCTTGAACTGCTCGAAGTGGTGGTGCTGCTGGCGATGGTGCTGTTCTGAGCATCCGCTGATATCCGATTGACAGGCTCTTGCACCAAGGCGTAATTTCGCCGTTATCGATTTACGGGTATATCCACGCATTTTCGTTCAGGGAGCATGAGAACAATGACATCAGTCTGGCGTACCAGTGGCTGGATACTGTTCGGGAGTGCGCTGATCCTCGCGCTTTCCTTGGGCACACGGCACGGTTTCGGTCTGTTTCTCGCGCCCATGAGCGCAGACTTCGGATGGGGTCGTGAGGTCTTCGCGTTCTCCATCGCCCTGCAGAATCTGATGTGGGGTCTGGCCCAGCCATTTGCTGGCGCGCTCGCCGATCGGTTCGGCGCGGCCAAGGTCGTGTTTGTCGGCGGTGTGCTGTATGCCGTCGGCCTGCTGTGCATGAGCATGGCGGATTCACCGCTGAGTCTTTCGCTGAGCGCGGGCCTGCTGATCGGCATCGGTCTGTCCGGTACATCGTTTTCCGTGATCCTTGGCGTCGTCGGGCGGGCCTTGCCAGCCGAGAAACGCAGCATGGGCATGGGAATCGCCAGTGCTGCAGGTTCTTTCGGCCAGTTCGCCATGCTGCCCGGCACGCTGGGTCTGATCGGTTGGCTGGGCTGGTCCGGCGCTTTGATGGTGCTGGGTGTGATGGTGGCGCTGATCCTGCCGCTGGTGGGCATGCTCAAGGACAAGCCGACCGAATCCGTGGGCATTCAACAGACGCTGGGTGAAGCGTTGCGCGAGGCCTGTTCGCATTCGGGCTTCTGGCTGCTGGCGTTGGGTTTTTTCGTCTGTGGCTTTCAGGTGGTATTCATTGGCGTGCACCTGCCGGCCTATCTGGTCGACCAGCATTTGCCTGCCAAGGTCGGCACCACGGTGCTTGCGCTAATCGGCCTGTTCAACATCTTCGGTACTTACACGGCGGGCTGGCTGGGGGGGCGCATGTCCAAGCCGCGCCTGTTGACGACGCTGTATCTGCTGCGCGCCGTTGTGATCGTGCTGTTCCTGTGGATTCCGCTCAGCCAGACCACCGCTTATCTGTTTGGTGTCGCAATGGGGCTGTTGTGGTTGTCCACAGTGCCGCTGACCAACGGTACGGTCGCGACCCTATTCGGGGTGCGCAACCTGTCGATGCTCGGGGGTATCGTCTTCCTGTTCCACCAGTTGGGCGCGTTCCTCGGCGGCTGGCTGGGTGGGCTGGTGTATGACCATACCGGGAGCTATGACTTGATCTGGCAAGTGTCGATCCTGCTCAGCCTGTTGGCGGCGGCCCTCAACTGGCCCGTGCGTGAGCGTCCTGTGGCGCGGTTGCAGGCGCAGGCAGGTGTCGCGTGAGCCGGCACTGGCCTTTGCTGGCGGCGCTTGTATCCGGCGGCGCAGTGCTGGCGCTCGTCTGGTGGGGCTGGCAGCAGGTCGGGCTGGCCGCGTTGCAACTGGGCATGGGCGCTTGCTAGGCAGAAGGCGTCCGTTGCGGTAGCGTGTCGGCAGACAGCCACCGACTCCAGGGACGCCTTGATGAACACTCGCTTTATATCAATTCCCTTCCTGCTGCTGGCCATGAGCGGCACTGCCATGGCCGCCGACTGCCCGGCACTGCTGCAAGGCGAGCTGCCCAAGCTGCGTTCCAAGGAAAACATCGACCTGTGCCAGCGCTATGCAGGCAAGCCGATGGTGGTGGTCAACACGGCCAGCTTCTGCGGCTTCGCTCCCCAGTTCAAAGGTCTTGAAGAACTGAGCCAGCGCTACAAGGGGCAGGGCCTCGAAGTGCTCGGCGTACCGTCCAATGACTTCAAGCAGGAAGCCAAGGACGGAGAAGAGACCGCCAAGGTCTGCTACGTCAATTATGGCGTGACCTTCACCATGACCGAACCGCAGGCTGTACGAGGCGATGACGCCACCCACCTGTTCAAGGTGCTGGCCGAACAGAGCAGTGCCCCGCGCTGGAACTTCTATAAGTACGTGGTGGATCGCAAGGGCAACGTGGTCGCCAATTTCTCGAGCATGACCAAGCCGGATGATCCTGATCTGATTGCGGCGATCGAGAAGGCGATTGCTTCGAAGCCTTGAGGTGGGCGGCATGAGGTGACGCTCTGCGTCATGTTCGAGAGCAGACGCAGAGCCTTTACCGAGCACAACAAAAAACCCGCCATCCCTGAGGATGTGCGGGCTTTTTTTCAGCCGGTTTTCAGCCGGTTTTCAGTCGTTTATCAGAAGCGATAGGTAACCGAGGTGCCGATGCCGTGCGCAGTGTTGCGGAAGTCCGCGCTGTACGAGCCTTTGGTGGCGCTGCTGTTGCGGATCTTGGCTTCGTCTTCACGCAGGTACGAGTACGCCACGTCGATGGTCAGATCGTCGGTCGGGCTCCAGCCAGCACCGAAGCTGACGATCTTGCGGTCGCCGGTCGGGATGCGTGGAGAGCGATTGACGTTGTTGGTCGGTGCCTGATCCACGGAGAAGCCAGTGCGCAGTGTCCACTCCTTGTTGACCTTGTACGAAGCACCGATGGCGTGAGCCCAGGTGTCGTGCCAGTCCTGCTCTTCGGAGATGGTACCGATCGGGCCTGCAGAGCCACCCAGTTGTGGGGGAACGCCGTCGTTGTTGACGGTGATGTCGGACAGACGACTCCAGCGGGTCCAGGTGCTGCCTGCGTAGACAGTCCAGTTTTCATCGATCTGCTGGGTGATGGAGAAGTCCACCGACTCGGGCGTGGAGATGTCCAGCGACGCGTCGTATTTCTGGCCGCCGAACGGACCGAAGCCGGAGCCTTCTACCTTGGTCTTGCCCTTGAGCTTGTAGTCCACCTTGGAGTGGTAGGTCAGGCCCAGACGCGTGGTGTCAGTGGCCTGTACCAGCACGCCGACATTGAAGCCCAGGGCGGTGTCGTCACCTTCGATCTTCACCTTGCCGTCGTTGCGGCCCGGCGTTGCGGCGTTGAGGGTTGAGGAGGTCAGCTCGCCGTCGATACGGTTGATCGTGGGGCCGAAACCAATGGATACCTTGTCATTGAAAGCGTAACTGACGGTTGGCTGGAGGGTCACGACTTGTACGTGACTCTTGTCGCCCCAGTAGCGGCCGGCGAAGCCGCTTTCGTAGTCGGTTACGAGGCCGAACGGGGCGTACATGCCCAGGCCGAATGCCCAGTGATCATCGATCGGCTTGACGTAGTAGCCCATGGGCACGCCCACGACAGGGACCATGTCGCCGTCGTTGCTGCCACCAAAGGTTCCACGGCCATTGTCGATGTCGGTCTTGGCAATCACGGCTGCCGCGCCCACGCTGATTTCTTCGCGCTTGAGACGGGACATGCCGGCAGGGTTGCCAAAGACGGTGCTTGCATCATCGGCAGACGAGGAGCGACCGGCAAAACCGGTGCCCATGCCGCTGACGCTTTGTTCGTTGAGTGCGAAGCCGGCAGCGAAGAGCTGAGAGGAAGCCAGACCGATAGCCAGACCCAGTGTTGTCCTGTTCATTACTTTTGTCATTGTTTTCATTATTAGAACTCCTTTTGATCACCGGGCGGAAATTACCAACATTTTCGACGGCGCGCTATAGCCTGAAGAGCCCGAGTTAGAGCTATTCTTGTAGGACAATCCATCTATCTTGCAGCGAACACTGCCGATCTTCGAATTCCGGTGTCGGCCTCATGCCGGCAAATACAAAGGTGCGACACTGGCATTCCAGCATGCGACGAAGTCTCTGAGCCGTCCCTGCGGCTGAAAAACAGTTCTCCAGATTCTGGCCATTGCCAATGGATCGTATTCGGCGGGCAGGACGGTGTTTCCGGCTTCGATCATCATCCAGGCGATGGCGGTCGAATAGCGCAGATTAACGGTCAGTTCCAGGTGCGGACCGCTGAGAAACGCGTGCTGGCTGGCCAGGCCTCTGACTCTGCTGGCGAGGTCGGGGTCCAGTGCCAGATAGTTATCCCAGAGTTGCCGGTGCCTGGGCTCCGGGATGCGGTAGAGACCATGCCCGCGGCGGCTGTCCAGGGCGGCACCGAGTGCTGACTGACTGGCGGCAATGCCCAGCAGCAGGGATTCGGCACGGTGGCTTCGGCGATCCAGATACGTCAGGGTCGGGCGGATGACGTGACGGCATAGTTCTATGGCTGCAATACCCATAATACTGTCGGCGCTCGGATGTGAGACTGATTGCCCCTGATACACGGCGGAGGCAATGATGCGGGGGCTGCCCTGGGCGGCTTCAGGTCGCCCGAGTTGAAGTGTAGTGTCAAATTTGCAGCGTAAAGGTCTGTTTTTAAATTGTTTGCAGCTTTCCCATCACGGAGATAGATCAGTTGGTGATTAGCCAGGCGGAGCGGGCCACCGAATGCCGGGCAATAAAAAACCCCGCCAGGTGAGGGCGGGGGTTCGGGCTTGCGGTGTTGCGTTCGTCTTTTAGGCGGTGAGGGCCTGACGGGTACGCTCGATCACGGCCTGCAGCGGTTCGGCGCTGGCGTATTGATCGGGGTACAGGCGCTCGCTATGGCGGGCGATGCCGTGCTCGTTGACGATGGTGAAGCTGAAGCAGCCTTTACGGGCCGCCATGATCAGGCAATTCATGGGCGCGAATGCGTTGGTCAGCGTATGAATGGCATGTTGGGTCTGGTTATGGTGAGTCATGTTAGGTGTTTCCTGAATCAACACGGAACAATACCGTGCATAAATAAAGATTCCAGTAAACGCGGGCCGGCAGTGATTGGTAAAGCCTGGCTGGGCGGAGAACCTGACTGGAACAAGACAGTCAATTGAAGCGCGCTTTATCGTATGGCGCTCTGGCTGGCTGGTAGGTACTTAGGAGGGCAGGCAACACAACAGGAGCAAAGGTTCGACGCTCCGGGTGAAGATCCTGATCAATTGCAGGCTGGTTGAAGCAGAACATGATAGCCGTAACTGCATTGTCGCCAAGGTGTGGCTCACATATGCGAAAGGGTCATGCCTGGAAACCATCGAGGTGGTCGATCCCTTGTAGCCAGCATTCTCTTTCTTTGGAAAGAGCTAAAACTGGGGGACTTGTCGACCGGAATTGATTTTCAGCTTGGTACTAACGGCGACTATGCTAATCAAGCCTGAAGCGAATTGCAAGGGTGTATAAACAATAAAACGGCTACCAAGGGCCCGAGATTCGATAGATCAGCACCGTGGCACAGGCGACCATCGAGCAGCCCAGCACGTAGGCTGCCATGGTGAGGCGTGTGGACGTGCGACTTTCGATAGCGCGCATTATATCGCCGACGTTGTTGATGCGTCCCTTGCTCAGGTCACTGCAGATGATCAGGGCAACGGCGATACCTGACAGCAGGATGGTGTAGGCGAAGACGGCGCCATCCGGCGGCGGCAAGACGATGCTGGCGCCCACCGCCGTGATGCAGACAGCCATCAGCAGCACGAAGAACTTCACTACTTCTTTCATCGTGTCCCTTCAATAATCGAGGCATGAGCCGTGATGCGCTGTTCTCGGCGCTCGTTTGGACCACAGCGAACGCCTTTTGTCGCACTCAGAGATTCAGAGGCGCGATCCGGCTCGCCATCGGGTCGTCGGAGGGTAATGCAGCGTGTTGAGAAAATGCCCTGTGAGCCACGGTTTTATTGAGAAAACGTCGCAATCAGGTGGCTTCTGCAACGGATTTGAAACGCCTGAGATAACGGTCGTTCCAGAGTTGTGCACATTAGCGCCACAAGCTGCCACATCACTGTCACATGCATCGCTAAGGGTTTGATTTCTGATGGTGAATTATTAAGTCAATGAAAAACATCGTTTTTTTAAACTGGTGAAAAAATCGTCAGTTTGAGCGCAAGCCCCATTCTGCCTGCGTTTGAGAGAGTTAAAGGGGTGTTGTCCACTGAGTTATCCACAGCTTCTGTGGATTGTCCCGATCCGAAACGACACAGAATTGGGGGTTTCGCTGACATCAAAAGCGAGTAGAATCTCGTCCCCCGATTTGCCCGGCACTGTTCTCGATGGCTGTCCGAGGCGCTGTCATTGCTGCCCGCTGCATCGTCATTGATGCACTCTCTATTTTTCTGAACGCTTTACGCATAATGCGGCTGGCACTCATTCGCCACGTACGGAGTCGTTATGGCATTTGACTTGAACAGCCTGTTGTCTGGCCTGGGCGCTGCAGCGTTGCCGTTGCTGGCGTGGGTCTGGCAGCTGCAACGCCGTCTCACACGTCGTGATGCCGATGCCGCCTTGCTGGATGAGCGCCTGAGCATGGCGCAGATGGCTCAGGACGGCCTCAATGCGCAACTGGACGCCAGTCGTGACGAGATCAGCGACCTGAGTCAGGCCAACGCCGCCAAGCAGGCTGACCTTGCGGCCTTGCGGCGGGAAGTCGAGTTGTTGCGGCAGGAGTCCGATAATGCGCGCGATGTTGCTCAGGGCCTGAACCACGAGCGCGCCATCAAGGAGGCCGAGTTGCGTCGCCTGGATGCGCAATGCGCGGCGCTCGGTGCCGAATTGCGTGAGCAGCAGGACAGCCATCAGCAGCGGCTGACGGATCTTCAGGGTTCTCGTGACGAATTGCGTGCCCAATTCGCGGAACTGGCGGGCAAGATTTTCGATGAGCGCGAGCAGCGCTTCGCCGAAACCAGCCAGCACCAGTTGGGGCAATTGTTGACGCCCTTGAAAGAGCGTATTCAGTCGTTTGAAAAACGCGTTGAAGAGAGCTATCAAAATGAAGCCCGTGAGCGATTCTCGCTGGCCAAGGAGCTGGAGCGGCTTCAACAGCTCAATCTGCGCCTGAGCGACGAGGCCACTAACCTGACGCGCGCACTCAAGGGGCAGAAGACTCAAGGGAACTGGGGGGAGTTGATCCTCGAGCGAGTGCTGGAACATGCAGGGCTCGAGAAAGGGCGCGAGTATCAGACCCAGGTCAGCCTCAAGGGGCCGGATGGCGAACGGTTTCAGCCTGACGTGCTGATCATGCTGCCGGGCGACAAGCAGGTGGTGGTGGATGCCAAGGTCAGTCTGACGGCTTATCAGCAATATGTGTCGGCAGATGACGAGGTCATCGGACAGGCCGCACTCAAGCAACACGTCCTGTCTCTGCGCAATCACGTCAAAGGCCTTTCGGGCAAGGATTACAAACGCCTTGAAGGACTGCACAGTCTGGATTTCGTGTTGCTCTTCGTGCCAATCGAAGCAGCCTTTTCCGCCGCGCTGCAGGCCGAGCCGAACCTGTTTCAGGAAGCCTTCGACCGTAACATCGTGATTGTCAGCCCCACGACGCTGCTGGCCACGCTGCGGGTGATCGACAGCCTGTGGAAGCAGGAGCGCCAGAGTCAGAATGCCCGCGAGATCGCCGAGCGTGCCGGCTGGCTGTACGACAAGTTCGTGCTGTTCATTCAGGATCTTGACGAGGTGGGCAGTCGTCTTCAGCAATTGGACAAGGCCTATTCGGCCGCTCGTAACAAGCTGACGGAAGGGCGCGGGAATCTGGTCAGTCGCAGTGAGCAGTTGAAGCTGTTGGGTGCGCGTGCCAGTAAAAGCCTGCCGCCTGATCTGCTTGAGCGGGCCATGACCGACGAAGAAGGTCTGGTCCGTTTGCCTGAATAAGAAAATGTTGGTGTCCGTCCGTCGCAAAGACTAGAAGGAATTTCCCGCAGCTGTCACATTGCCCATATCGGGAAAATTGTTTTCCGTAGCGCTCGGCGAACCGAACGGATGCTTCTATGATCTCTATTGAGTGATCAGCACAGGTTGGTTGCCGTGTTTTCCCTGAAGGGGGCTTTATGAACAGCAAACTGCAAGAATGGCTCCATGATCTGGGTGTTGCGCTGGGTCTGATCGAACGACCAAAGCTGCAGCCCATTCCGGTTCGCACGAACGACACACGTCGTCGCCCGCGCCGATAAGTTGTACCGGTTCGTGCTGTCGCCAGGACAGCACAAAAATGCCATCGCATCGGGGCGCGCCCGCGTCCCGACATGAAACCACGCTATCAATCAATGTCGCGAAGGGGCACGACGGCGTTTTTTCGTCTGGTTATCACCGTCCGGCGAAGACTCCTGCTGCATCAACAGAATCAGGTCTACCACCATGGGCAATGAAAGATGCTCGGGTTTGTTCAAGGCGCGTTTGCGAATAAAGTCGGGAAATTCGACATTGAACTCGCCTCCCAGTTGAGCGAACAGTTCGTCTACGTCTTCATCATCCAGTCTCAGGTCCTTGAATGTGGCGTCGTCGCGAATCTCGGCCTTGTCCACGAGTATCACGCCCAGTGCATCCAGTACTCTCTGTTTGATCTCCTCGCGACTCATGAGAACCCCTGATATTGATCGTTATGATCCAAGCAGGGGGACTTCATGTCACCAGCCCTGTGCATTGAGGCTAGCTCAAATCCCAAGCGCAGCCGCTGATAGCCCGGCGCAATGTTGACGAGTTGTTTAAACTGCCGCGTTGCGCGACAGACGGCATGCCCGGCCTGTCGTGTGGTCTGCCAGTGTTGCCAGCGAGTTGTACAAGCGATGTCCCGAAGCCGATGTGAACGTTGCCTGCGCCCTGATGCGCACTGCCTCTGTGCCTTGATTCCGCACTTGGACAGTCGAACCCGGGTGCTGATCCTGCAGCACCCGGACGAAGCGAAGCACGCGCTGAACACGGCCCGCCTCGCCGCGCTCGGGTTGAGCAATACAGAGCTCAGGATCGGCGAGGTGTTCGAAGGCCTCGAAGAATTGCTCAGTCTGCCCGGTTATCAGCCTCGGCTGCTGTTTCCAGGCGATGCCGCGCAACGGTTGACTGTCGGACAGACCGAGACGCTGCCGACTCTGCTGGTGGTGCCTGATGGCACCTGGCGCAAGGCGCGCAAGTTGCTGCACCTCAATCCGCCGCTGGCTGCGCTGCCGCGTGTGACGCTTGGCGAAGTACCGGCTTCGCGCTACCGATTGCGCAAGGCGCCCGGACCGGATGCCCTGTCAACGCTGGAGGCGATTGTCCATGCCCTGCAGACACTGGAGGCGCCTGCGTCCTTCGAGGCGCTGCTCAAACCGTTCGATGCCTTGATAGACGGGCAGATTAGGGCCATGGGCAACGAGATCTACCAGCGCAACCATGGGGAGCGTCATTCGTGAGTAAAACACTTTGCGTCGATAACACTCCCCAGCTGTAACTGTCGCTTTGCGGATCAGCGCCTAGAATGAAGGCCTTGTCCTGCCTTGTTTCGGAACCTGTGATGCATATTTCTTCTGGCCGCTGGGTGTATGGCCTTTGCCTTGCGTTGTTGACTGCGCTGCTCTGGGGCATCTTGCCCGTCAAACTCAAACAGGTTCTGCAGGCGATGGACCCGGTCACCGTCACCTGGTTCAGGTTGCTGGTGTCCGGCTCTCTGCTGTTTGTCTGGCTGGCCTCGGTCAAGCGTCTGCCCAGCTTCAGGTTGCTCGGCCGCAAGGGCAAGGTGCTGGTCGTGCTGGCGGTATTGGGGCTGGTGGGCAACTACATGTTGTATCTGGTCGGGCTGCGCATGCTCAGCCCCGGTACGACGCAATTGCTGATTCAGATCGGCCCGATCCTGTTGCTGATCAGCAGTATCTTTCTATTCAAGGAACGCTTCAGCCTGGGGCAGGGCATTGGTCTGGCGATACTGCTGATCGGCTTCGGGCTGTTCTTCAATCAGCGTCTCGTCGAGCTGCTCACCTCGCTGGGCGACTACACCCTGGGCGTCCTCATCGTGATCATGGCGTCAGTGGTCTGGACCTTCTACGGGCTGAGTCAGAAGCAACTGCTGACGGTGTGGAACTCGCTGCAGGTCATGATGGTGATCTACCTGTTCTGCGCGCTGCTGATCACGCCATGGGCGCACCCCGCCGAGGCCTTGCAACTGAGCCCGTTGCAGGGCTGGCTGTTGCTGGCCTGCTGCCTTAATACACTGGTCGCCTACGGTGCCTTCGCCGAAGCGCTGGCACACTGGGAAGCCTCGCGGGTGAGTGCGACGCTGGCCCTGACGCCATTGATCACCCTTGCATCAGTGGCGATTGCCGCCTGGTTGTGGCCGACCTATGTTCAGGCCGAAGAGATCAACGCGCTGGGTTACGGCGGCGCGTTGCTGGTGGTCCTCGGGTCGGCGCTCACGGCGCTGGCGCCATCGCTGATTGAAGGATTGAAAGCGAGAAAGGCGAGGTTGGCTCAGGCTTGACCCGTTTCAGCGCTTGCCCAGCGCCACTGCCTGATGAAGCCATTGTTGCCGCTGTTCTTCGGTCGAGGTGCGCACCGGAGCGAACTCGGTCAGGCGTTGGGTCTTGATGCCGCAGAAGCCAAGAATGGTGCGGATCATCTGCCGGTGCGCTGGAGCGCCGTAGATCCAGTGGAAATAGCGGGGCGGGGTGTCCATGGTCACCAGCAGCTCCGCCGTCCGGCCCTTGAGCAGTTCGTTGGAAGGATGCCGGCGTCCGTGGGCCTTGAAGGCGAAACCCGGCGTCAGCACCCGGTCGAAAAAGCCGGTCAACAGCGCAGGCAGGCCGCCCCACCAGACCGGATAGACGAACACCAGATGTTCGGCCCAGTGAATCTGCCGCTGGGCTTCAAGCAAGTCATGTTCCAGGGTCTGGCTCTGCTCATAGCCGCTGTGCAGCACCGGATCGAAATCCAGCTCCCCGAGTTTCAACACCCGGACCACATGCCCTTCACTGCGAGCGCCTTGTGTATAGGCTTCTGCGAGTGCATGACACAAGCTGATGGTCTTGGGCGTGCCATAGACCATCAGAATGCGTTTGCCGCTGCCTTCCAGCGGCGTGGCGCCACTCCTGGCGTCAGCCATTGCTGCCTGCCTCGAGCATTTTTTCAGGACGTACCCAGGCGTCGAACTCCTCGTCCGTCAAATAACCCAGCGCCAATGCGGCTTCACGCAGGGTCAGCCCCTCGGTGTAGGCTTTCTTGGCGATCTGTGCAGATTTGTCGTAGCCGATGTGCGGGTTCAAGGCGGTGACCAGCATCAGGCCGCGTTCGAGGTGTTCGGCCATCTTCTCGGCATCCGGTTCCATGCCGACAACGCAGTGTTCGTTGAAATTACTGCACCCATCGGCCAGCAGACGGATCGATTGCAGAATGTTGTGAATGATGACCGGCTTGTAAACGTTGAGTTGCAGGTGGCCCTGGCTTGCGGCAAAACCCACTGTCACGTCGTTGCCCATGACCTGACAGGCCAGCATCGACAGCGCCTCACACTGGGTCGGATTGACCTTGCCGGGCATGATCGAGCTGCCGGGTTCGTTGGCGGGCAATTTCACTTCGGCCAGGCCAGCGCGTGGTCCGGAGCCCAGAAGACGCAGGTCATTGGCGATTTTCATCAAGGTGCCAGCAAGAGTCTTCAGGGCACCGGAAAGTGAAGTGAGCGCTTCGTGACCCGCCAGCGCCGCAAATTTGTTGGGCGCGGTGACAAATGGCAGGCCCGACAACGCGGCCAGTTCAGCGGCCACGGCTTCGGCAAAGCCTTTCGGCGAATTGAGACCCGTGCCTACGGCGGTGCCGCCCTGAGCCAGTTCGTAGACTGCGGGGAGCGCGGCACGAATGGCTTTTTCCGAATAATCCAGTTGCGCCACGAAGCCGGACAGCTCTTGGCCGAAGGTGATCGGCGTCGCGTCCATCATGTGGGTGCGTCCGGTCTTGACCAGCTTCGTATGCCGGGCCGCCTGTTCGGCAAGGCCTGCCGACAGCTCGGCAATCGCAGGCAGCAGGTTTTCTTTCACCGCTTGTGCTGCCGCGATGTGCATGGCTGTAGGGAAGCAGTCATTGGAGCTTTGCGAGCGATTGACGTGGTCGTTCGGGTGGACCGGCGATTTGCCGCCGCGACCCTGACCCGCCAGTTCATTGGCGCGTCCGGCGATGACTTCATTGACGTTCATGTTGCTTTGCGTGCCACTGCCGGTCTGCCAGACCACCAGCGGAAACTGGGCGTCGTGCTGGCCGTCCAGCACTTCGTCGGCGGCCTGTTCGATAAGGCGGGCGATGTCGGCAGGCAGGTCACCGTTGCGGTTGTTCACGCGCGCAGCGGCTTTCTTGATCAGCGTGAGCGCATGCAATACCGGCAGCGGCATACGCTGATCGCCGATGGCGAAATTGATCAGTGAGCGTTGGGTCTGGGCTCCCCAATAAGCGTCTTCGGGGACTTCGATCGGGCCGATGCTGTCGGTTTCTGTGCGGCTCACTGTGCTTACTCCTTTAAGTGCATTGCAGCGTTAGGTGTCCATATGCGGACAGGGTTCCCGATCATTGCTTTTTAACCGCTCGGCGAACCGGGGGTTGAGCCAAAAGCCTGTATAAGCGCAGAATGGTCGGCCCTGAGGTATTGCCTCGCCTGCTAGATAAGGAAACTCGATGACCCGTCTTCGTGCCATTTGTACCGCGGTAGTTCTGGTCTGCGCCAGTGGCCAGG
Organism: Pseudomonas sp. CDFA 610; assembly: GCF_021147865.1. NCBI lineage: Bacteria > Pseudomonadati > Pseudomonadota > Gammaproteobacteria > Pseudomonadales > Pseudomonadaceae > Pseudomonas > Pseudomonas sp. CDFA 610. Next base: position 188,025 of record NZ_JAGTPM010000010.1, on the reverse strand, counting down.
TCCTCGCCGATACCGCCAGTCACAACGCGAGCGCCGAAACGTTCCTGAAACTTGCCAATGCCGATCGCCTGGGTGCTCCGGTGTACGCACAAGTACAGCAGATGTTTGCCCAGCGCTTCGCCGAAACCAAGGCGCCAGCCTCGAAAAAGGCGCTGCTGGAAACCTATCAGGCCAAGGCCAACACCGCGCTGGACCAGGCCATTGGCTGGAACAAGCTGAAGCCTGAAATGGTCAAGCTCTACACCGCCAACTTCACCGAAAGCGAGCTCAAGGACCTGGTTGCGTTCTACCAGTCCCCACTGGGCAAGAAAGTGATGACCAAAATGCCTGAGCTGGCCCAGCAATCTGCTCAACTGACTCAGGGCAAGCTGGAAAGCGCGGTGCCTGTCGTCAACAAACTGCTCGCCGACATGACCGCCGAACTGGAACCTGCCAAGGCAGCCGCTCCAGCGCCGGCCAAGAAGCCTTAAGCGGATCCCGTCATGACCATGCAAACACGTATCGAGTCGGCGCTGGCGCTGCTGCAGCCGCATCATCTGCAAGTGCTGGACGAGAGCCACATGCACAGTCGTGGCGAGCAGACGCACTACAAGGCCATTCTGGTCAGCGACCAGTTCCAAGGTCTGAACTCGGTCAAGCGCCACCAGAAGGTGTACGCCACATTGGGTGCTCTTATGGGCGAGTTTCATGCCCTCGCCTTGCACACCTATACGCCTGAAGAATGGGCGAAGACTGGCGCAGCACCGGCATCGCCGACCTGCGCTGGCGGTCACTGAGCATTCAGAGACCCGGGCTGTCGGGTCGTTGATTCAAATCGGCGACCCGATGTGCCTGTCTATCCACGGTTTTTGCTAGAATCCGCACCGCGCCGCATGGCCGGTGCGTTTTTTCGTTCAGATTTTTTTGTCCGGTAGGCCCTTTGCGAGGGTCGCCACCTGGAGAGATACATGACACAACAGTCGATCAGTCAGCCGATCGTCGTGGCTGCGCTATACAAATTCGTCACCCTCAGCGACTACGTCGCGTTCCGTGAGCCGCTGCTTCAGGCCATGGTCGATAACGGCATCAAGGGCACTCTGCTGATTGCCGATGAAGGCATCAACGGTACGGTGTCCGGCACCCGTGAGGGCATCGACGGCCTGCTGGCCTGGTTGCGCAGCGACCCGCGTCTGGTCGACATCGACCACAAGGAATCGTACTGCGAAGAGCAGCCGTTCTATCGCACCAAGGTCAAGCTCAAGAAAGAGATCGTGACGCTGGGTGTGGAAGGCGTTGATCCCAACAAGGCCGTGGGCACCTACGTCGAGCCCAGGGACTGGAACGATCTGATCGCCGATCCGGAGGTCCTGTTGATCGATACGCGCAACGACTACGAAGTGTCCATCGGCACCTTCCAAGGCGCAATCGACCCCAAGACCACGTCTTTCCGCGAGTTTCCCGACTACATCAAGGCACACTTCGACCCGGCCGTGCACAAGAAGGTGGCGATGTTCTGCACTGGAGGCATTCGCTGCGAAAAGGCCTCCAGCTACATGCTGGGAGAAGGTTTCGAGGAGGTCTATCACCTCAAGGGCGGCATCCTGAAGTACCTGGAAGAAGTGCCGCAGGAAGAAAGCCAGTGGCGCGGTGACTGTTTTGTCTTCGACAACCGGGTCACCGTACGCCACGATCTGACCGAAGGTGACTACGACCAGTGCCATGCCTGTCGTACTCCGATCAGCGCCGAAGACCGAGCGAGCGAGCACTATTCGCCGGGTGTAAGCTGTCCGCATTGCTGGGACTCGCTGAGCGAGAAAACCCGCCGCAGTGCCATCGATCGGCAGAAGCAGATCGAGCTGGCCAAGGCGCGTAACCAGCCCCATCCGATCGGTCGCAATTACCGTCTGCCCGAGGCCTGAGCCATGTCCGCCCGCCTGATCTATGTCATGGACCCCATGTGTTCGTGGTGCTGGGGCTTTGCCCCGGTCGCTGATGCGCTGGTGCAGCAGGCCCGGACGGCAGGTGTGCCGCTGCATCTGGTCATGGGCGGGCTGCGTTCGGAGGCTTCGCCGCTGGAAGCCTCCAAAAGACGCTACATCCTTGAGCACTGGCAGGCGGTCGAGCAGGCCACCGGTCAGCCGTTTCTGTACGAAGGCGCGTTGCCGGAAGGCTTTGTCTACGACACCACGCCCGCCTGTCTTGCGGTCACGGCGGCGCGGTCTCTGGAGCCTGAGCGCGCCTGGGAACTGGTCAAGCTGATCCAGCAGGCGTTTTATGGACAGGGCCGTGATGTAACGCTTCCTTCGGTTCTGGCCGAGCTTGCCGAACAGGCCGGCTTTTCCCGCCAGCAATTTGCCGACGCGTTCGACAGTGACGAACAGCAGGCCGCCACGACAGCCGACTTTGGCTGGTCGCAGGATCTGGGTATCGCTGGCTTTCCAACGCTGCTGGCCGAGCGTAACGGCCAACTGGCCCTGTTGACCAACGGTTATCAATCTCTGAGCGAACTGTCGCCGTTGCTCGGCCGATGGCTGGAGCGTGCGGCCAGTGCTTGATGATTCGACGGGTCATTCGCCGAAACCCGAAGGCTTGCGACATGATGCGTTGAGTTGGGCCGAGATTCGCCGACTTGCCCTGCGCCACAAGAAGGCCCTGTGGATCGCCAATGGCGTTGCGATACTGGCAACCCTGTGCAGCGTGCCGATCCCGTTGCTGTTGCCCTTGCTGGTGGATGAAGTGCTGCTGGGGCGTGGCGACGCGGCGCTCAAGGTCATGGATCACCTGTTGCCCGACAGTTTGCAGAAGGCGGTCGGCTACATCGGGCTGATGCTGTTGCTGACATTGGTTCTACGCGTCGGGGCCTTGCTGTTCAATGTGCTGCAGGCGCGGCTGTTCGCCCGACTGGCCAAAGACATTGTCTACCGCATCCGGTTGCGCCTCATCGAGCGGCTCAAGCGCATTTCCCTGCGTGAATACGAAAGTCTGGGCAGTGGCATGGTCACCACGCATTTGGTCACCGATCTCGACACGCTGGACAAGTTCGTTGGAGAGACCCTGAGTCGGCTTCTGGTGGCGACCCTGACCCTGGCGGGCACGGCGGGCATCCTGATGTGGATGCACTGGAAGCTGGCGCTGCTGATCATGCTGTTCAACCCGTTGGTGATCTTTGTCACGGTAAAACTCGGCAAGCGGGTCAAACACCTGAAGAAGCTGGAAAACGACAGCACCTCGCGCTTCACTCAGGCCCTGACCGAAACCCTGGATGCGATTCAGGAAGTGCGTGCCGGCAATCGTCAGGGCTTTTTTCTCGGTCGGTTGGGCGTGAAAGCTCAGGAAGTGCGCGATTACGCCATCAACTCGCAATGGAAAAGCGATGCTTCCGGGCGTGCCAGCGGGTTGCTGTTTCAGTTCGGTATCGACATCTTTCGCGCCGCCGCCATGCTCACGGTGCTGTTCTCGGACCTGTCCATCGGCCAGATGCTCGCGGTGTTCAGTTACCTGTGGTTCATGATGACGCCTGTCGAGCAGTTGCTGAACCTGCAATACGCCTATTACGCGGCCGGTGGTGCGCTGACGCGAATCAATGAGCTCCTTGCTCGTGGCGACGAGCCTCAATACGTGGGCAGCGTCGATCCGTTCGAAGGGCAGGAGACCGTGGGTATCGAGGTGCGTGGCGTCAGCTTCGGTTACGGCGAGGATCTGGTGCTGGACCAGTTGAATCTGACCATCGCACCGGGCGAAAAAGTGGCCATTGTGGGCGCCAGTGGCGGCGGCAAAAGTACGCTGGTGCAACTCTTGCTGGGTTTGTATGCCGTGCAGAGCGGCTCGATCCGCTTTGGCGGGGCCACTCAGCAGGAAATCGGTCTGGAACGGGTACGCGAGAACGTGGCGGTGGTTCTGCAGCACCCGGCGCTGTTCAACGACACTGTCCGGGCCAACCTGACCATGGGTCGCGACTGTTCCGACGAGGCCTGCTGGCGGGCGCTGGAAGTGGCGCAACTGGAGCCCGCGATTCGCGAATTGCCCGATGGCCTGGATAGCGTCGTGGGGCGTTCCGGGGTTCGTCTGTCCGGCGGGCAGCGTCAGCGCATGGCGATTGCCCGCATGGTGTTGTCCGATCCCAAGGTGGTGATTCTCGACGAAGCGACCTCGGCGCTGGATGCCGCCACCGAATATAACCTCCATCAGGCGCTGGCGCGCTTTCTGCGCAGCCGCACCACCCTGATCATCGCCCACCGTCTTTCGGCTGTTAAACAGGCTGACCGCGTTCTGGTATTCGACGGCGGACGCATTGCCGAAGATGGCGAGCATCAGCAACTGATCGCCGATGGTGGCCTTTACGCCAAACTGTACGGTCATCTGCAACAAATCTGAGTCATTACGTCCCGTATTTACGCGAACGTTGTGTCAAATTCGAAAAAATGACCTGCCATCATGGGCGGATTTAGCCTAGGCTTTGCCCTGAACGAACCTTCAGGCCTGTGGTGACGCGAACCCATGAAGCAGACATGGACCTTTCCCAAGCCTCGCCTGACAGGCATCGTCTGGCCCTTCATTGCGGTGGCGTTGTTTCAGGCGCTGTTGGGGTGTGTCAGCCTCTATACGATGTCTGCGGTGCGCAGCTATGTGGTAGGCGAAAGCCTCTGGTCAAAGGGCCAGAAGGACGCCATTCATTACCTCGGTCTTTATGCCAACTGGCATGAGGAAAGTGACTATCTGAAGTACCAGGAAGCCTTTGCGGTTCCGCAAGGCGGGCATGCCTTGCGCGAAGCATTGAACAGACCCGTTCCGTCGCTCTCCGATGCCAAGGCAGGGATTCTCCAGGGCGGCAATCACCCGGACGATGCAGCCGGCATCATCTGGATGTACCTCAATTTCCGCCATTTCAGCTTCATGAAAACCGCCATTGAGCACTGGGCGGTCGGTGACAGCTATCTGATGCAGCTTGACACGCTGGCCGGAGAGATTCACGACCGGGTCCGCGCAGGGGGCGTCACACCAGGTGAGGTCGAGCAATGGCGCACCCGGATCAAGGCGATCAACGAGGGCGTGGCACCGGCTGCCAAGGCGTTCAGCGACGCATTGGGGGAAGGCTCGCGATTCATTCTCAAGCTGTTGGTGGTGATCAATCTGGTCACGGCGTTCGTTTTGATCCTGCTGGCGTTCTGGCGCGTTCGCAAACTCATCGCCCAGCGACGGCTGTTCGCCGATGCCTTGCAACTGGAGCGCGAGCGGGCGCAGATCACGCTGGAGTCGATTGGCGACGGTGTGATCACCACCGACGTCAAGGGCGCGATCATCTACATGAACCCGGCCGCTGAAGGGCTGACGCACTGGAAAAACGCACAGGCCAACGGATTGCCGCTGGCGGCGCTGTTCAACCTGCTGGACGAAAACGATCAGCGTGACAGCTCGACGCTGATCGAGCACATCCTTGACGGCAAGCTGAAGGGCGGAAGCGCCAACAGCAAGCTCATTCAAAGGCTCGACGGCAGTACGGTGTCCGTGGCGCTGGTCGGTTCGCCAATCTACACGGATGGCTCGGTCAGTGGCGCAGTGCTGGTCCTGCACGATATGACGCAGGAGCGGCAGTACATCGCCAACCTGTCGTGGCAGGCGGCCCATGACGCGTTGACCGGACTGGTCAACCGCGGTGAGTTCGAGTACCGCCTGCAACAGGTCCTTAACGTTGCCCAGTCTGAGTCCGGCAGCCATTGCCTGATGTTCCTGGACCTCGATCAGTTCAAACTGGTCAACGACACCAGCGGGCACGCTGCGGGCGACGAGTTGCTGCGTCATATCTGCAAGGCGCTGCCGCAGGGCCTGCGCGATGGCGACACACTGGCGCGGCTGGGCGGAGACGAGTTCGGGGTACTGCTGGCCGACTGTTCCGTAAACAGGGCTCACGAGATCGCCGAAAACCTGCGCCAGATCGTGCAGAACCTGCATTTCATGTGGAAGGGCCGACCGTTCGTGACCACCGTCAGTATTGGTCTTGTGCACCTGGGTGACGCCCCTGTAACGCTGGAAGCTTCGCTCTGTGCCGCCGACATGGCGTGCTACATGGCCAAGGAGAAAGGGCGCAACCGGGTTCAAGTGTACCGTTCCGACGACGCTGCGCTGTCGATACGGTCCGGCGAGATGGCGTGGATCCAGAGACTGCACATTGCGATGGATGAAAATCGCTTTTGTCTGTTTGCGCAGGAAATCGCATCGATCAGACAACCTGGCGATGGCGTCAGGCATATCGAGATTCTGTTGCGCCTGCGCGATGAGTCGGGACGGATGGTTGCGCCCGACAGTTTCATTCCCGCCGCCGAGCGCTATGGATTGATGACTACACTTGATCGGTGGGTCGTCCACAACGTTTTTCAGGTCATAGCCAGGTGCCACAACGATCAACGGCATCAGGCGCCACAGGCCATGTGTGCGATCAATCTGTCCGGATCGAGTATCGGTGACGATGCATTCCTCGACTATTTGAAATCGCAATTCAGACTGTTCGGAGTGGCTCCCGAAATGATCTGTTTTGAAATCACCGAGACCAGTGCCATTGCCGATCTTGGAAGCGCCATTCGCTTCATCAATGAATTGAAGTCGCTCGGTTGTCTGTTTTCACTGGATGATTTCTGCTCGGGCATGTCGTCGTTTGCCTACCTCAAACACTTGCCGGTCGATTTTCTGAAAATCGACGGAAGTTTCGTCAGGGACATGCTCGACAACCCGATCAATCGAGCCATGGTCGAGGTTATCAATAATATCGGTCATGTCATGGGCAAGCGCACGATTGCAGAGTTTGTGGAAACACCGCAGATTGAAGCCGCGCTGGAGGAAATAGGCGTGGATTTTGCTCAGGGGTATTTGATCGGGCGTCCTGAGTTGTTGACCTGTGAAAGTCTTTATACCCATCCCGTACGACCCGACCCTGTCATGTTCCACTCGCCGGGAACGTTCAGTTAAACCGTATAAGTCACGACAAGGAGCTACACAGTGATCGACACTTTCAATAGAACCGGTCCGCTCATGGAAGCCAGTAGTTATCCGGCATGGGCGCAGAAGTTGATCAAAGACTGCAGTGCCGCCAAGGCGCGTGTGGTCGAGCACGAGCTTTATCAGAAAATGCGTGATGCAACGCTCAGTCCCCGAATCATGCGTCATTACCTGATTGGCGGCTGGCCCGTGGTCGAGCAGTTTGCCGTTTACATGGCCAAGAACCTGACCAAGACCCGTTTCGGTCGCCATCCGGGTGAAGACATGGCGCGTCGCTGGCTGATGCGTAACATCCGCGTAGAACTCAACCATGCCGATTACTGGGTGAACTGGTGTGCTGCGCATGACGTATCGCTGGATGATTTGCATGCCCAGCAGGTTTCACCCGAATTACACGCGCTTAGCCACTGGTGCTGGCAGACCAGTTCTTCGGATTCTCTGGCCGTCGCGATGGCTGCGACCAACTACGCAATCGAAGGGGCGACGGGGGAGTGGTCGGCTGTGGTCTGTTCCACCGGCGCTTACGCCGAGGCGTTCCCTGACGAGACCCGCAAAAAAGCCATGAAATGGCTCAAGATGCATGCGCAGTACGATGACGCGCACCCTTGGGAGGCACTGGAAATCATCTGCACGCTGGTGGGCAATAATCCCGGTGTGCAGTTGCAGAACGAGTTGCGTCAAGCCACCACCAAGAGCTACGACTACATGTATCTCTTCCTGGAACGCTGTATGCAGCTTGAAAAGGTCAAGCCGACGCGTGAGCGCGCCATGGCCGAGCAGGCCTGACCGGCCCATCGCAAGCGAGGGGCCTGATACCTCAGCAGGCCATGGCCAGCCGGTTACGGCCTTCGCGCTTCGCTGCGTAGAGCGCGTCGTCCGCCCTGCGCAGCAGGCTGTCAGCGGTTTCCGCTGACAGCAGCGTTGAGCAGCCCAGGCTTACCGTCATCGTCAGGGCTGGCGCATCCTTGAAACGTAATTCCCGCACAGCCTGTCGCAGGCGCTCGCCCACCAGTCCGGCGCTGACGCCGTCGGTATTGGCCAGAATCACCACGAACTCTTCTCCGCCATAGCGAAAGATCCGGTCTATGTTGCGCAATTGTCCCTTGAGGGTCAGTGCAATGCTTTTGAGCACCTGATCGCCGGTGTAATGGCCGTAACCATCGTTCACTTTCTTGAAGTGATCAATGTCCACCATCAACACCGATAACGGCTGCTTGTGGCGACGTGATATGTCCACCTCCCGGGCCAGACTCTGGTCCATCGCTACGCGATTGCCGGTACTGGTCAGGGCATCGCGTAGCGCACTCTGCGTGGCGATGCGATAAAGCAATGCGTTGAGTAGTGGATACAGAAGGCAGGCCAGCAGGGTTTCCAGATCATGCAACCGGGCGTCATCGATCACTTGAGCAGTCTGCAACTCGAGTTGCCCGATGTCTTCGCCGTCATGACGCAGATGGAAGTCGGTAGCGTGAAGTGCGGTTTCACCCAGGCGCAGTTGCAGATCGCTCTTTGCGTGGCGATAGACGAGACCTTCCAAGGGGATGAGCCTTTGAACACCCTGAAAGAACAGCGTCAGTATTCTTTCGGCTTCCAGGCTGGTCTGCAATTGCAGCCCCAGTTGTTTGACCAGTTCATCCAGCGTGACAGGCGGCAGTTCGGCGTTTGGACGATTGCGAAAACCGAGGCATTGCAGCCTGGCGGTATCGAAATCGATTGCATGGGTCCGGGTAGGAGAACTCATTGGTTCGCTCCTCAGCACGTTGCTGGCTTGGCAGGGTTAGAGCGAAAGTCGTGCCATTCGGTTCATTAACGGCGGGAGATTAAAATAATCAATGAGTTAGATAATTTTTTCTCAGTGACGAACTTTGGGGTCGGCGTTTTTTTTGACGCTGCTTTAAAGCGCTGCAAGTCACTGATCCTGGGAGACGAATCGCCGGAAATGTCATTTTTCAGGCACTTCAGCAGGCGCTGAGCCGGCGCTGACGCCGGCACGCTGCATCCGGTAAAAACGCTTCCATTCGATCAAGCGCGGTCCGGAATGTTATTGGGCATTCAGCGCCTGGCCATTGATGCCCTTGCTGTCAGGTCCCATCAGGTACAGATACACCGGCATGATGTCTTGCGGTGCAGGGTTGTTCAGCGGGTTTTCGGCCGGATAGGCCTGGGCACGCATGCCAGTGCGGGTTGCGCCAGGGTTGATGCTGTTGGCGCGGACTGACGTGACACCTTCCAGCTCGTCCGCCAGCGTCTGCATCAGGCCTTCGGTGGCAAATTTCGATACCCCATAAGCACCCCAGTGCGCGCGGCCCTTGCGTCCCACGCTGCTGGAGGTGAATGCAATCGACGCATCTTCGGAGCGTTTCAGCAACGGCAGCAAGGCTTGAGTCAGCATGAACGTGGCATTGACGTTGACATGCATGACCCGTACGAACTCCTCACTGGAAAGCTGCTCAAGCGGGGTGCGTGGACCGATGATCGAGGCGTTGTGCAGCAGGCCGTCCAGGTGGCCGAACTCTGTCTCGATCATTGTTGCCAGTTCGTCGTACTGCTGGGGCAAAGCGGTTTCCAGGTCAAACGGGATTACCACCGGCTGAGGCTGTCCGGCGGCTTCGATCTCGTCATAGATGGCGGTGAGGCTGGCTTCGGTCCTGCCCAGCAGCAGGACGGTTGCGCCGTGGGCGGCATAGGTTTTTGCAGCGGCAGCACCAATGCCCCGACCGGCACCGGTCACCAGAATCACCCGGTCCTTGAGCAGGTCCGGGCGAGCGGAATAATCAAACATGAAAGACCTCGAACGATTGTCTGTGGCTCAGCAACTGCACAGGGCGTTATCCAGCACCTTGCGCAGTTCCAGCGGGTGATCGACCACGACGTCGGCGCCCCAGTGATCGGGATTATCGTTAGGGTGGATATAACCGTAGCGCACGGCTGCGGTCCGTGTTCCCGCATCGCGACCGGATTCGATGTCGCGCAGGTCATCGCCGACGAACAGGACGCTGGCCGGGTCCAGGTCGAGCATCCTGCACGCCAGGATCAGCGGCTCCGGGTGAGGCTTGCTGTGCGTCACGTGATCCGGGCATATCAACAGTGCCGAGCGTTCGGCCAGACCAAGCTGTTGCATGATCGGCTCGGCGAAGCGCACCGGCTTGTTGGTGACAACGCCCCAGATCAGTCCGGCTTTCTCGATGTCGGTCAACAGTTCGGCCATGCCGTCAAACAGCTTGCTGTGCACGGCGCAGTCGCGCTGATAGCGCTCGAGGAACTCCAGGCGCAGGGCTTCGAATTCCGGCTCGTTCGGCGACATCGCGAAAGTCGCTGCGACCATGGCTTTGGCACCGCCTGATATTTCGTCGCGAATCAGCTTGTCCGACACCGCAGGGAAGCCGCGGTCAGCCAGCATCGCCTGGGCAATGGCGATGAAGTCCGGCGCCGTATCGAGGAGCGTGCCGTCCATGTCGAATAAAACCGCTCTCAAACGCATGCCTCAAGCCTCCCGCAGGGTCTGGATCATGTAGTTGACATCGACATCCGAGGCCAGCTTGTAGTGCTTGGTCAGCGGGTTGTAGGTCAGGCCGATGATGTCCTTGACCTGCAGGCCGGCTTCGCGGCTCCAGGCGCCCAGCTCGGACGGGCGGATGAATTTCTTGAAGTCATGGGTGCCGCGCGGCAGCAGGCCGAGAATGTACTCGGCACCGACCACGGCGAACAGGTAGGCCTTCGGGTTGCGGTTGATGGTCGAGAAGAATACCTGGCCGCCGGGCTTGACCATGCGGTAGCAGGCGCGGATCACCGACGAAGGGTCAGGCACGTGCTCCAGCATTTCCAGGCAGGTCACCACGTCGAACTGCTCGGGCATTTCCTCGGCCATGTCTTCAGCGGTGATCTGCCGATACTCGACGCTCACACCCGATTCCAGTTGGTGCAACTGGGCAACGGCCAATGGCGCTTCGCCCATGTCGATGCCGGTCACCGTTGCGCCCCGCAGCGCCATGGCTTCACTGAGGATGCCGCCGCCGCAGCCGACGTCGAGGACCTTCTTGCCGGCCAGATTGACGCGCTCGTCGATCCAGTTCACACGTAGCGGATTGATATCGTGCAGCGGCTTGAATTCGCTTTCACGGTCCCACCAGCGATGGGCCAGGGCCTCGAATTTGGCGATTTCTGCGCGGTCGACGTTGCTCATGGGATATCCCTCTTGAACTCAAAATTCGGTTTCATCTGTCTGGCTATAGATAACCAGACAGTCATCTGTTCGGTTTGATCGGTCAGCGCGTTTCTTCGCCTTGCGCGGATGTCTGCCCGGAAATGCGGTGACCCCAGGCGATGGCTGTATCGCGCAGGGCCTGTTCGTCCATCCGGGTCAGGCGGCGGTCGTCGAGCAATTGCTTGCCAGCGACCCAGACATGGCTCACGCAATCGCGGCCGGTGGCATATATAAGTTGGGAGACCGGATCGTAGATCGGTTGCTGCGCCAGGCCGGACAGATCGAACGCGACCATGTCGGCAGCCTTGCCCAATTCCAGCGAGCCGGTATCGGCCTGGATGCCGAGCGCTCGTGCGCCGTTGAGCGTGGCCATACGCAGCGCACGGTGCGCGTCGAGCGCCGTCGCCGAACCGGCAACGGCCTTGGCGAGCAGGGCGGCGGTGCGGGTTTCTCCCAGCAGATCCAGGTCGTTATTGCTGGCAGCGCCGTCAGTGCCCACGGCCACGTTGACACCCGCCTGCCACAGGCGCTCGACCGGGCAGAAACCGCTGGCCAGTTTCAGGTTGGATTCGGGGCAGTGAATGATATGGGTATTGCTCTCGACCAGCAGGGCCAGATCGTCATCGCTGATCTGGGTCATGTGCACAGCCTGGAAACGCGGGCCGAGCAGGCCCAGACGGTTGAGGCGTGCCAGTGGTCGCTCCTGATGCTGCTTCACGGCCTGCTCGACTTCGAACGCCGTCTCGTGGACATGCATCTGGATGGTGGCGTCGAGTTCGTCGGCAATGACCCGAACTTTCTCCAGATTTTCATCACCCACGGTGTAGGGTGCGTGCGGGCCGAAGGCAATGCGGATGCGCGGGTGATGAGCCAGATCGTTGAACAGCTCGATCCCTGCGTGCAGGGCTTCTTCGGTGTTGCGGGCACCGGGAATGGGAAAGTCCAGCACCGGCACCGTGATCTGGGCGCGCATGCCGCTGACATGCACGCGGTCGGCGGCCACCTTGGGATAGAAATACATGTCCGAGAAACAGGTGATGCCGCCCTTGAGCTGCTCGGCAATGGCCAGGTCCGTGCCGTCACGCACGAAATCCTCATCGACCCATTTGCCTTCGGCAGGCCAGATATGGTCCTGCAGCCAGGTCATCAGCGGCAGATCGTCCGCCAGGCCGCGAAACAATGTCATCGCAGCATGTCCGTGGGCGTTGATCAGGCCAGGGCTGAGCAGCATGCCGGGCAGTTCCCGGATCTGCGCAGCATCCTGCTTCAGTGCCTCGGCTTTCGGGCCTATGTAAACGATCAGGCCATCACGGATGCCGATGCCATGTTCCCTGAGGACCACGCCTGCGGGCTCGACCGGTACCAGCCAGGTGGGCAGGAGCAGAAGGTCGAGCGGGGCTGTGGCGTTCGGCATGACAGGGCTTCCAGAGCTTATTACGGTGATGGCGAAGTATACCCGAGCGTCTTGGCGGGCGGCTCGCTATAATCAGCCGCTTTTGATTCTGGCTTTGGATTTCAAGATGGAGTGGGCGATGCGCGATCGACTGTTGGCTGCGGAGAAAGTAAAGGCCATCGATTGGCGGGACGACGCTCTGTACCTGCTGGATCAGCGGGTGCTGCCGTTCGAGGAAACCTGGCACGCCTACACCAGTGCTGCAGGCGTGGCTGAGGCCATTCGCTTGATGGTCGTGCGCGGTGCGCCGGCCATCGGCATCAGTGCTGCCTACGGCGTGGTACTCGGCGCGCGTGCCCGGGTGGCGGCCGGTGGCGACTGGCGCACGGCGCTGGAAGAAGATTTTGCGCTGCTTGCCGATTCGCGCCCTACGGCGGTCAACCTGTTCTGGGCGTTGAACCGCATGCGTGATCGCTTGCAGCGTCTGAAGGCGACCGATGATCCGCTGGTGATTCTGGAAGCTGAAGCTGTGGCCATTCACCTGAGCGACCGCGAAGCCAACCTGACCATGGCGCAACTCGGTGCCGACCTGATCCGCAAGCATCAGGGCAATCTGCAGACCGTGCTGACCCACTGCAACACGGGCGCTCTGGCCACTGGCGGATTCGGTACGGCACTGGGCGTGATCCGCGCTGCGCACCTGGAAGGCATGATCGAGCGCGTCTACGCCGACGAAACCCGTCCCTGGCTGCAAGGCTCCCGGCTGACCGCCTGGGAACTGGCCAACGAAGGCATTCCCGTGACCCTGAACGCCGACTCCGCTGCTGCGCACCTGATGCGCACCAAAGGCATCACCTGGGTCATCGTCGGTGCCGACCGCATTACGGCCAACGGTGATGTGGCGAACAAGATCGGTACGTATCAACTGGCGGTCGCCGCCATGCATCACGGCGTGCGCTTCATGGTGGTTGCGCCGAGTTCGACCATCGACATGGACATGGCCAGTGGCGAAGACATCATCATCGAAGAGCGCGACGGGCGCGAGCTGCTGGAAGTGGGCGGGCAGCGGGTCGGTGCCGACGTCGATGCCTTCAATCCGGTCTTCGATGTGACGCCTGCGGACCTGATCGATGCGATCGTGACCGAAAAGGGCATTGTCGAGCGTCCCGATACCGCCAGAATGGCCCAGTTGATGAGCCGCAAACATCTTCATTGAAATTTCATCTCCTCATGATCGCCTCGGGCACGGGGCGGCTGAACGGGCCTGTAAGCGTCTCTCAGCCGTCCTGCGTGGATGTGGCTCGTTTTCAGCGCTTGCAAAGGATGTGAGCGCCTCGGCGATTGTGGTAACATCCGACGGTTTCCGGGGACGCTATTCGTAGCCTCCCGCACTGTGCAGAACCAAGTCTTAACTCATTGATTTGTCGTAAGTCGTTGCCCGGCACATGCTGGCAGCGGCGAGCTTCGTTTACCCCGAATGGGTTTGCGAGGTTTCACCAGAAAAAGGAATCAGGCTTCTCATGGGCGAACTGGCCAAAGAAATCCTCCCGGTCAATATCGAAGACGAGCTGAAACAGTCCTACCTCGACTACGCAATGAGCGTGATCGTCGGTCGAGCTCTGCCGGATGCGCGCGATGGCTTGAAGCCCGTGCACCGCCGTGTGCTGTTCGCAATGAGCGAACTGGGCAACGACTGGAACAAGCCGTACAAGAAATCCGCCCGTGTGGTTGGTGACGTGATCGGTAAGTACCACCCGCACGGCGACACGGCTGTCTACGACACCATCGTCCGTATGGCTCAGCCGTTCTCGCTGCGTTACCTGCTGGTTGACGGCCAGGGCAACTTCGGTTCGGTCGACGGCGACAATGCCGCTGCGATGCGATACACCGAAGTGCGCATGACCAAGCTGGCTCACGAGCTGCTGGCCGACCTGCACAAGGAAACCGTGGACTGGGTTCCGAACTACGACGGCACCGAAATGATCCCTGCGGTCATGCCGACACGTATTCCCAACCTGCTGGTCAACGGCTCCAGCGGTATCGCTGTAGGCATGGCGACCAACATTCCGCCGCACAACCTCGGTGAAGTCATCGACGGTTGCCTGGCACTGATCGACAACCCCGAGTTGACGGTCGACGAATTGATGCAGTACATCCCGGGCCCGGACTTCCCGACGGCGGCGATCATCAACGGTCGTGCCGGCATCATCGAAGCCTATCGCACCGGCCGTGGCCGCATCTATATGCGCGCCCGCTCGATCGTCGAAGACATCGACAAGGTCGGCGGACGTCAGCAGATCGTCATTACCGAACTGCCGTACCAGTTGAACAAGGCGCGTCTGATCGAGAAGATCGCCGAGCTGGTCAAAGAGAAGAAGCTTGAAGGCATCACCGAGCTGCGCGACGAGTCCGACAAGGACGGCATGCGCGTGGTCATCGAGCTGCGTCGTGGCGAAGTGCCTGAGGTCATCCTCAACAACCTCTACGCCCAGACTCAGTTGCAGAGCGTGTTCGGCATCAACATCGTTGCGCTGATCGACGGCCGTCCGCGGATCCTGAACCTCAAGGACCTGCTGGAAGCCTTCGTTCGTCACCGTCGCGAAGTCGTCACCCGCCGTACCGTATTCGAACTGCGCAAGGCCCGTGAGCGCGGCCATATCCTTGAAGGTCAGGCGGTTGCGCTGTCCAACATCGATCCGGTCATCGCCCTGATCAAGGCGTCACCGACCCCTGCCGAAGCCAAGGAAGCGCTGATCAGCACGCCTTGGGAATCGAGTGCCGTGGTCGAGATGGTCGAGCGTGCCGGTGCCGATTCGTGCCGCCCGGAAAACCTCGATCCTCAATATGGTCTGCGCGAAGGCAAGTACTTCCTGTCGCCGGAGCAGGCACAGGCCATTCTGGAACTGCGTCTGCACCGTCTGACGGGTCTGGAACACGAAAAACTGCTGGGTGAGTATCAGGAAATCCTGAACCAGATCGGCGAGCTGATCCGCATTCTGAACAGCGCCACGCGCCTGATGGAAGTGATCCGCGAAGAGTTGGAACTGATTCGCTCCGAATACGGCGATGCCCGTCGCACCGAAATTCTCGATGCGCGTCTGGACCTGACCCTGGGTGACCTGATCACCGAAGAAGAGCGTGTCGTGACCATTTCCCACGGTGGCTATGCCAAGACCCAGCCTCTGGCGGTCTATCAGGCACAGCGCCGTGGCGGCAAGGGCAAGTCGGCGACTGGCATCAAGGATGAGGATTACATCGCTCACTTGCTGGTTGCCAACAGCCACACCACGCTGTTGATGTTCTCCAGCAAGGGCAAGGTCTACTGGCTCAAGACCTACGAAATTCCGGAAGCGTCCCGCGCCGCCCGTGGTCGTCCGCTGGTCAACCTGCTGCCGCTGAGCGATGGCGAGTACATCACCACCATGCTGCCGGTCGATCTGGAGGCCATGCGCAAGCGGGCTGACGAAGAAGGCGAAGCGCTTGAAGGCGATCTGGTCGACGATGCGGAAAACAGCAACGAGACCGAAGAAGAGCGCAAGGCGCGCGTCAAGGCTGCTGACAAGAAGAAGGCACCGTTCATCTTCATGTCTACCGCCAACGGCACGGTCAAGAAAACCCCGCTGGTGGCGTTCAGCCGTCAGCGCAGCTCCGGCCTGATTGCACTTGAGCTGGACGAAGGCGATATCTTGATCTCCGCCGCCATTACCGATGGTGAGCAGGAAATCATGCTGTTCTCCGATGGCGGCAAGGTCACGCGCTTCAAGGAGTCCGACGTTCGCGCCATGGGCCGTACGGCCCGCGGTGTGCGCGGCATGCGTCTGCCGGAAGGTCAGAAACTGATCTCCATGCTGATCCCTGAAGAGGGCAGCCAGATCCTGACTGCCTCCGAGCGTGGTTACGGCAAGCGCACGGCGATCTCCGAGTTCCCTGAGTACAAGCGTGGCGGTCAGGGCGTAATCGCCATGGTCAGCAACGAGCGTAACGGTCGTCTGGTCGGCGCGGTTCAGGTGCTCGACGGTGAGGAAATCATGCTGATTTCCGACCAGGGCACACTGGTTCGTACTCGTGTCGGCGAAGTGTCGAGCCTGGGTCGTAACACTCAGGGCGTCACCCTTATCAAGCTGGCCAGCGACGAGAAACTGGTCGGTCTGGAGCGTGTTCAGGAGCCATCGGAAGTCGAAGGCGAAGAACTGCTTGAAGGCGAAGAGGGCGTTGATGCTCTGGTCGCCGACGTGTCTGAGCCGGGCGATGTCGGTGAAGACGTGCAGGTGGATGCCGCATCGGATGACGATGACTCGCAAGGCTGAGCAGTGAAGTAAGTAATACCGTTGAGGGCTGGCTCGTCTGTAAGTGCATGTGCATTTCAGGCAAGTCCAGCCCTTGCGCCATTCGGCCAGCTCTACGGGCGAATCGGAATGCCTGCCAACGCTGGCGGAGACCGAAGCTGCGGTTTCGTCTCTGCCCGGCGCGTGCGGGGAAAGTGCGTACAGACCCAAACGTATTTGACGAGAGTGGATATGAGCAAGCGAGCCTTTAACTTCTGCGCAGGTCCTGCTGCGCTTCCTGAAGCTGTTCTGCTGCGTGCCCAGGCCGAACTCCTGGACTGGCACGGCAAAGGTCTGTCGGTCATGGAAATGAGCCATCGCAGCGATGAGTTCGTTTCCATCGCCACCAAGGCCGAACAGGATCTGCGTGACCTGCTGGCCATTCCCTCCAATTACAAAGTGCTGTTCCTGCAGGGCGGCGCCAGCCAGCAATTTGCGCAGATCGCGCTGAACCTGCTGCCCGAGAATGGCAAGGCCGATTACATCGATACTGGCATCTGGTCGCAGAAAGCGATCGAGGAAGCCTCGCGTTACGGCACTGTCAACGTCGCGGCCAGCGCAAAGCCCTACGATTATTTTGCTATTCCCGGCCAGAATGAATGGAAGCTGTCCAAGGACGCTGCCTACGTTCACTACGCGCCGAACGAAACCATTGGTGGTCTGGAATTCAACTGGATTCCCGAAACCGGTGATGTGCCACTGGTGGCTGACAT
Source organism: Pseudomonas sp. CDFA 610 (assembly GCF_021147865.1). Taxonomy (NCBI): domain Bacteria; kingdom Pseudomonadati; phylum Pseudomonadota; class Gammaproteobacteria; order Pseudomonadales; family Pseudomonadaceae; genus Pseudomonas; species Pseudomonas sp. CDFA 610. The sequence continues at coordinate 170,421 of NZ_JAGTPM010000010.1, read as the reverse complement.
GTCTTCGGACATTCTGTCGCGTCCGGTGGATATCTCGCGTTTCGGCATGATCTACGCCGGTGCCCAGAAAAACATCGGTCCGAGCGGCATCGTGGTGGTGATCATCCGCGAGGACCTGTTGGGCCGTGCGCGCTCGCTGTGCCCGACCATGCTCAACTACAAGGTCGCGGCTGACAACGGCTCGATGTACAACACCCCGCCGACGCTGGCCTGGTATCTGTCGGGTCTGGTCTTCGAGTGGCTCAAGGAGCAGGGTGGCGTCGAGGCAATCGGCAAGCTCAATGACATCAAGCAGCGCACGCTGTACGACTTCATCGATGCCAGCGAGCTGTACAGCAACCCGATCAACAAGCCGGATCGCTCGTGGATGAACGTGCCTTTCCGTCTGGCGGATGATCGTCTGGACAAACCGTTCCTGGCGGGTGCTGACGCTGCGGGACTGCTCAATCTCAAAGGGCACCGTTCAGTTGGCGGTATGCGCGCGTCCATCTATAACGCAGTGGACATCAATGCGATCAACGCACTGGTGTCCTACATGAAAGACTTCGAGAAGGAGCACGGCTGATGTCCGAACAGGAACTCAAGGCGCTGCGCGTCCGTATAGACAGCCTCGACGAAAAGGTTCTGGAGCTGATAAGCGAGCGTGCCCGCTGTGCGCAGGAAGTCGCCCGGGTCAAGATGTCTTCCCTGGCGGAAGGCGAGGCGCCGGTGTTCTATCGCCCCGAGCGTGAAGCGGCAGTCCTCAAGCGTGTCATGGAGCGCAACCGTGGCCCGTTGAGCAATGAAGAAATGGCGCGTCTGTTTCGCGAAATCATGTCTTCCTGCCTGGCGCTCGAGCAGCCCCTGAAGGTGGCCTACCTGGGGCCGGAGGGCACGTTCACCCAGGCCGCGGCCATGAAGCACTTCGGTCATGCCGTGATCAGTCTGCCCATGGCGGCTATTGATGAAGTGTTTCGTGAAGTGGTTGCCGGGGCCGTGAACTTCGGCGTCGTGCCGGTGGAAAACTCCACCGAAGGCGCGGTCAATCACACACTGGACAGCTTTCTCGAGCACGACATGGTCATCTGTGGTGAAGTCGAGTTGCGCATCCACCACCATCTGCTGGTCGGCGAAAGCACCAAGACCGAAAGCATCTCGCGCATTTACTCCCATGCCCAGTCACTGGCCCAGTGCCGCAAATGGCTGGACGCCCACTACCCGAACGTGGAGCGCGTCGCTGTTGCCAGCAACGCCGAAGCAGCCAAGCGGGTGAAGGGTGAGTGGAATTCAGCGGCCATTGCCGGCGATATGGCGGCGGGCCTGTATGGTCTGACGCGGCTGGCTGAAAAGATTGAAGACCGTCCGGACAACTCCACACGTTTTCTGATCATCGGCAATCAGGAAGTACCTCCGACCGGAGACGACAAAACCTCGATCATCGTATCGATGAGCAACAAGCCAGGTGCGCTGCATGAATTGCTGGTGCCGTTCCACCAGAACGGCCTGGACCTCACGCGTATCGAAACCCGCCCGTCACGCAGCGGTAAGTGGACCTACGTGTTCTTCATCGATTTCGTCGGGCATCACCAGGATCCGCTGGTCAAGGCGGTGCTTGAGCAGATCAGTCATGAAGCCGTTGCCTTGAAGGTGCTGGGTTCCTACCCGAAAGCGGTTCTTTGAAGGGGCGTTACATGATTCATCTCTTTATCGCCCTGGAGCGTCGTGAAAGTCGCTCGGGCTTTCAGGTAGTTGCACGTGGTTGAAGTCATGTCAGAGCAAGCGACCGGTCCGGTCATCGGTCGTCTGGTCGTGGTCGGTCTGGGACTGATCGGTGGCTCGTTCGCCAAGGGTGTTCGTGAAAGCGGTCTTTGTCGGGAAGTGGTTGGCGTCGATCTGGACCCGCAATCGCGCAGGCTGGCTGTGGAGCTGGGTGTCGTGGATCGGTGCGAAGAGAGTCTTGCAGCCGCTTGCTGCGGTGCCGATGTCATCCAGCTCGCAGTGCCCATTCTGGCGATGGAAAAACTGCTGGCGTTGCTGGCGTCTCTGGATCTGGGTAACGCTGTATTGACCGATGTCGGCAGCGCCAAGGGCAATGTCGTGCGTGCGGCGCGTCAGGCGTTTGGCCGCATGCCATCGCGCTTCGTGCCGGGGCACCCGATTGCAGGCTCCGAGCAGAGTGGTGTCGAGGCTTCCAATGCCGGTTTGTTTCGCCGACACAAAGTGATTCTGACACCGTTGGCCGAGACTGACGCCGGCGCGGTTGCGCTTATCGATCGTCTGTGGTCGGCGCTCGGTGCCGATGTCGAACATATGCAGGTCGAGCGTCATGACGAAGTGCTGGCGGCGACCAGTCATTTGCCGCACCTGTTGGCCTTCGGTCTGGTGGATTCGTTGGCCAAACGAAATGAAAACCTCGAAATATTCAGGTATGCCGCTGGCGGTTTTCGGGATTTCACCCGTATCGCGGGTAGCGATCCGGTCATGTGGCACGACATTTTTCTGGCCAACCGTGACGCCGTGCTGCGCACGCTGGACACCTTTCGCGCCGACCTGGATGTTCTTCGCGATGCTGTTGATGCCGGAGACGGTCATCAATTGCTGAGCGTGTTCACGCGCGCCCGTGCGGCCCGTGAACATTTCGGCCGGATTCTGACACTTCGCGCCCGCGGGGAAGCCCGTTCGTCCGAGGTCACCGGTGTGCAGGGTGCTGCAGTGGGTGCGGCAAGTCACCGTATCGAAGGTCCGGTTGACGCTGCTTCGGCAGCGCTGTTCATGGTGGCAGCATCCATTCACGAAGGTGTTGATCTGGTGCTCGCAGGCGTCAGCATGGACGATACGTGCATCGGCATGATCGACATCCTGCGCCTGCTTGGTGCCGATATCGTGTTGCACGATGTCCGTGAGCAGGCTGGTGAAACCCTCGCGGATGTGCATGTGCGCTCCGCCCGACTGAGGGGGGCTGATATTCCTGAAGCGCTCGTCCCGCTGGCGCTCGACGAATTTCCTGTGCTGTGCATTGCCGCAGCCTGCGCGGAAGGGCGTACCATTCTGCGCAGCGCGCAGGCGTTGCAGGGTGATGAACTCGAGGTCGTGCGGGTGGTTGCAGAAGGATTGAGTGTACTGGGCATCGAGGTTGAACTCGCGCCTGACGGCCTGCTCATCGAAGGCGGAGCCATCGGCGGTGGCGAGGTCGATGTGCGCGACGATCAGCGCATCGCCATGGCCTTCAGTGTGGCTGCATTGCGGGCCTCGGGGCCTGTACATATTCATGATTGCGCGAATGTCGCTCCATCGTTTCCCGATTTTCTGGCGCTATGCGCTCAAGTCGGTATGCATGTAGCGCAAGAGGACACAAAGTGAAGATCAAAGCACCTGTTATAACCATCGACGGACCCAGCGGTTCCGGCAAGGGCACTGTGGCCGGATTGCTGGCGGGAAAACTGGGCTGGTGCCTGCTCGATTCGGGCGCCCTTTATCGTCTGCTGGCATTCGCTGCGCGCAATCACGGCGTCGATCTGACCAACGAGGAGGCGCTCAAGCTGCTGGCTGCCCACCTGGATGTGCAGTTCGAGACCTCGGCGAACGGCCAGAGTCAGCGCATCGTTCTCGAAGGCGAGGACGTCACGCATGCCATTCGCAATGAGCAGATCGGCAGCGGCGCGTCGCAAGTGGCTTCGCTGCCGGCGGTGCGTGATGCGCTGTTGCAGCGTCAGCGTGCCTTTCAGGAAGAGCCGGGCCTTGTGGCGGACGGCCGCGACATGGGCACCGTGGTATTTCCGGACGCCCCGTTGAAGATATTCCTCACTGCCAGTGCCGAGGAGCGTGCCCGCCGTCGTTACTTGCAGTTGAAGGCCAAGGGCGATGATGTTAGTCTGTCGAGTCTGCTAGATGAGATAAGTGCACGCGACGAGCGTGACACCCAGCGAGCGGTAGCCCCGCTCAAGCCGGCGCACGACGCCATACAGCTGGATTCCACCGAATTGTCCATCGAGCAGGTGCTGGAACGCATCCTGAGTGAAGTCGCACTGCGCGATATCGCCGGATGATCAAGGAGCCATGCAGGAGACCAGACCCCGTCCTGCAGGCTTCCTTTCATATGAACGAAACCCACGTTGTCTGGAGCGTGGCAGATGGGCGTATTCTTCGCCCTTGATCAACAGGAATTAAAATGAGCGAAAGCTTTGCAGAACTTTTTGAAGAAAGCCTAAAAACCCTGAACCTTCAGCCGGGCGCAATCATTACCGGTATCGTTGTTGACATCGACGGCGATTGGGTAACTGTACACGCTGGCCTGAAGTCCGAGGGCGTCATCCCGCTCGAGCAGTTCTACAACGACGCTGGCGAGCTGACCATCAAGGTCGGTGACGAAGTGCACGTTGCGCTGGACGCGGTCGAAGACGGCTTTGGCGAAACCAAGCTGTCCCGCGAAAAAGCCAAGCGCGCCGAGTGCTGGATTGTTCTGGAAGCAGCTTTCGCAGCTGAAGAAGTGGTCAAGGGCGTTATCAACGGTAAGGTTAAAGGCGGCTTCACTGTCGACGTTAACGGCATCCGTGCGTTCCTGCCTGGTTCTCTGGTTGACGTTCGCCCTGTGCGCGACACAACTCACCTGGAAGGCAAAGAGCTCGAGTTCAAGGTCATCAAGCTGGACCAGAAGCGCAACAACGTTGTCGTTTCTCGTCGCAGTGTCCTGGAAGCCGAGAACAGTGCCGAGCGCGAAGCTCTGCTCGAGTCCCTGCAGGAAGGTCAACAAGTCAAAGGTATCGTCAAGAACCTCACCGATTACGGCGCATTCGTCGATCTGGGTGGCGTCGATGGCTTGCTGCACATTACCGACATGGCCTGGAAGCGCATCAAGCATCCATCCGAAATCGTCAACGTTGGCGACGAGATCGATGTGAAGGTCCTGAAATACGATCGCGAGCGCAATCGTGTTTCCCTGGGTCTGAAGCAACTGGGCGAAGACCCATGGGTTGCTATCAAGGCTCGTTACCCGGAAAGCACCCGCGTGACCGCGCGTGTGACCAACCTGACCGACTACGGCTGCTTCGCAGAGCTGGAAGAAGGCGTGGAAGGCCTGGTACACGTTTCCGAAATGGACTGGACCAACAAGAACATCCACCCATCCAAAGTCGTTCAGGTTGGCGACGAAGTGGAAGTCATGGTTCTGGACATCGACGAAGAGCGTCGTCGTATCTCTCTGGGCATCAAGCAGTGCAAATCCAACCCGTGGGAAGATTTCTCGGGCCAGTTCAACAAGGGTGACAAGATCTCCGGCACCATCAAGTCGATCACCGATTTCGGTATCTTCATTGGTCTGGACGGCGGCATCGACGGTCTGGTTCACCTGTCCGACATCTCCTGGAACGAAGTGGGCGAAGAAGCCGTACGTCGTTTCAAGAAGGGCGACGAGCTCGACACCGTGATCCTGTCTGTTGATCCAGAGCGTGAGCGTATCTCGCTGGGTATCAAGCAGCTGGAAAGCGATCCGTTCTCCGAGTACGTCACTGTCAATGACAAAGGCGCAATCGTCCGCGGTACCGTTAAAGAAGTTGACGCCAAAGGCGCCATCATCACTCTGGCCGACGACATCGAAGCGACCCTCAAAGCCTCTGAAATCAGCCGTGACCGCGTTGAAGACGCGCGTAACGTCCTGAAAGAAGGCGAAGAGATCGAAGCCAAGATCATCAGCGTTGACCGCAAGAGCCGCGTAATCAGCTTGTCCATCAAGTCGAAAGACGTTGAAGACGAGAAAGAAGCCATTCAGAGCCTGCGTAGCAAGCCTGAAGCCGCTGAAAGCACTGGTCCTACCACTATTGGTGACCTGCTGCGTGCGCAGATGGAAAAACAGAACTGAGTTCTGCTTGACCATTAAAAAGGGCGACTTCGGTCGCCCTTTTTTATACCTTTATTTTGTGTTTTTCCCATGCGCAGTTACGCCTTTCAGGTAATGCTTCTGGCCTTCCAGGCCACGTCCCTTCTATGTTCCTGTCAGGCCTTCAGTGTGGTTGCCATGCGATCATGTGTTCGTCTTGCGTCAGCAAGTCATTGACAATGCTTCACATAAGTCAAGAGACGGGCTGTTCAAATTCATCCGGCCATGCTAAAACCTTCGGAGCGCTGACCTAGCTGCTTGAAAAAGAAGGGAAAAATATGACGAAGTCGGAGTTGATCGAACGAATTGTCACCCATCAAGGGCTGCTCTCATCCAAGGATGTCGAGTTGGCCATCAAGACCATGCTTGAACAAATGTCCCAGTGCCTTGCGACGGGCGACCGTATCGAGATCCGTGGGTTTGGCAGCTTTTCCCTGCATTACCGCGCACCCCGTGTAGGGCGCAATCCCAAAACGGGTCAGTCGGTCAGCCTTGACGGCAAGTTCGTTCCCCATTTCAAACCGGGCAAGGAACTGCGTGACCGCGTCAACGAGGACGAAGAAGAAGGCCTCTGAAATCGTAAATCGAAGGATCACCCGATGCGTCTTTTCAAACGAGTCATTCTGATCGCCGTTGTGCTGTTCATCGTGTTGGCCACGACGGTTTTTGTGCTGGAAAATCGGCAACCCGTTGATCTTGTGCTTTTCGGTTGGTCGGCGCCGCAACTCCCTTTCGCTGTACCGGTCGTGCTTGCCTTGCTGGTGGGCATGCTGATAGGTCCGGTTTTCGCCTGGATCGCGAGTCTGCGCAAGCGCCCCTCCTACGCTCGATCGATCAAGGCCGAGTGAATCAGACATCGCCGGGTCCATGTCCGGCAGTCTTATTTTCCGTTTCCTTCAGTTTTCAATTCTTTCGTAAAGCGACATCCTCCGACTTATAGCATTCTTGTCGTCGGAGTTAAGTGTTCGCGACTCGTGATCCTGCTTATAGCTCTGTAAGAGTTTTCCTGTCTTTTAATGGAATATTCATTTCTGTTGTAAGACGTTTTCTACCTGCGCCGCCATATGCCCATTTGTCGGGACTTCCGGTCGCATCTTTGATTAACCAGCGTGTTTGTTGTCGCTGAGGTCTCTTGTGTCAAGGCTTGAATGCCGGATTTTCGGACGCAGAATAGTGCGGGCTCACAACTCGAGTCACTCGCCAGAAATCATCCGCAATCCAATCTGGCCTTTACACAAAGGTAGTTGAATGTCTTTTCCCAAACTTGTGCATCACGGTGCAGTCGAGACCGTGACGGGCTCGTGCCATCAGTTATGCATGGATGCTGTAAACAGTCTGTTGATCGATTGTGGTTCGACACAGGCCGCCGAGGCTGTTGACGTGGCAGGGTTCGGTTTTTCCCCGGCGAATATCCGGGCGCTTCTTTTGACTCACGTGCATAACGACCACGTGGGGCGTATTCCGGAGTTGCTGGCAAGCGGTTACAAGGGGCCGATCATCTGCAGCGAACCCAGTGCTCATCTCTTGCCGCTGGTCATGGAAGATATTCTCGGCATTCAATTCGGCCATGATTCCGCGCAGGTGGGCCGCCATGTCGACGCTATCGGCAAGCGAATCATTGCGCTGCCCTTTGACACCTGGTTCGAACTGATCGCTAACGAGTCGCTGCATTGCAGAATCCGACTGCAGCGTGCCGGTCACATCCTGGGATCGGCCTGCATCGAATGCGATCTCACCTATCCGCTGGAGAACCGTTCGCAGCGCGTGGTGTTTTCCGGCGACCTGGGTGCGTCGAGTACACCTTTCCTGCCTGCGCCCCGGCCGCCTGAGCGTGCCGATGTTCTGGTACTGGAGGCAACTTATGGCGATCGTCTTCATGAAGATCGCGTCACTCGCCAGCAGCGCCTGGAGCGGTTGATCGACAAGGCTCTGGAAGATAAAGGCACCGTGTTGATTCCAGCCTTCAGTCTGGGACGCACCCAGGAGCTTCTGTATGAACTGGAGGACATTCTGCACAGGAAAGGGCTCTCTCGTGCGCAACCTGCGAACGATGAGGTGTCAACAGTGGACTGGCCACAGCTGCCCGTCATCCTTGATTCTCCGCTGGCCAGTCGGTTTACCAAGGCTTATCAGTCGTTCTCCGACTACTGGAGCGAGGGTGCCCGCGAACGTCTTGAGCAGGGCCGGGCACCTCTGGGCTTCTCGCAGTTGATCACCGTGGATAGCCATGCCAGCCACTTGCAGGTCGTCAACTACCTGACCAGTACTGCTCGCCCGGCCATCGTCATCGCGGGCAACGGAATGTGTGCAGGCGGACGTATCGTCAACTACCTCAAAGCCATGCTGGGTGACAGCCGACACAACGTCCTCTTTGTCGGTTATCAGGCCAAGGGCACGCCGGGCGCTGCCATCCAGGCGCATGGTCCGCGCGGCGGTTACGTCGAGCTTGATCGAGAGCGCTTTGACATTCTGGCTGGCGTCGCCACTGTCAACGGATATTCGGCACATGCCGATCAGGCAGGACTGGTTGCATTCGTGACCGATATGGATGAATGGCCAGCGCAGATACGACTGGTTCACGGAGATCGGCCAGCAAAGAAAACCCTGGCTCAGGTGCTGGAGCGCAAGTACTCGTTGCGCAAACGGGCGGTTGAATTGATTATTCCCTGATCAAGGACAATTCGTCGTACGCTTAGTATGTCATTTAAAGTATGAAAGTCCGGCCGGTGGCAATTGTTTTGAGTCTCAGGTCGTTGAAGGCAATGATTCTGGTCGGCTGCAATATCATCGGCACGTTCTTGAAAATGGCATTTATAGGTGATTAAGGTTGCTAAAATGTCTCGCGTCAGTAATATTTCCACGCTTTGAAAAGGCGTTGCGATATGAGCGATGAGGCTGCATGCATTGCGATAACAGGTGCAACAGGCTTCGTTGGCAGCGCCCTCGTTCGTCAGTTGATCGAAAGGACCGAACACCCAATACGTGTTGCGGTACGCGGTTCTTACGTTAACTCCGGCGAGCGTGTCCATGCAGTGACCGTTGGCTCCCTTTCACCGGACAATCAATGGGCCTCGTTCGTGGAAGGCGCGAGCGTTGTGATTCACTGCGCGGCACGTGTACACGTATTGAATGATTCGGTTGCGCATCCCGAGCTGGAATATTTTCGGGCCAATGTCGAGGCAACCCTGAATCTGGCAGAGCAGGCCGCTGCGGCGGGCGTCCGGCGTTTCATCTTTCTCAGCTCGATCAAGGTCAATGGTGAAACCACTTCACCAGGCCAGCCCTTCAAGTCCACAGACACTTGTAGCCCTGCCGACCCTTACGGCGTGTCCAAGTACAAGGCCGAACAGGGCCTGCGTGAGTTGTCCGCCCGTACGGGTATGGAAGTGGTGATCATTCGTCCGGTGCTGGTCTACGGCCCGGGCGTCAAGGCCAATTTTCTCAACATGATGCGTTGGCTGGACAGACGCGTGCCGATGCCGCTGGGCGCGATCAATAATCGTCGCAGTCTGGTGGCTTTGGGCAATCTTGTGGATCTTCTGGTGACCTGTATCGCTCATCCGGCAGCGGCAGGAGAAACGTTTCTGGTCAGTGACGCTCACGATCTGTCCACGACCCAACTGTTGGAAGAGATGGGCAGGGCGCTGGCCAAGCCTGCCCGGCTGATACCCGTTCCGGGCTGGATGCTGCGCTGTGCTGCGACGCTGCTTGGAAAAAAAGAGTTTTCCCAACGACTGTGCAGCTCACTGCAGGTCGATATTTCCAGAACGTGCGAAGTGCTCGATTGGCTGCCGCCCATAAGATTTGAAAACGCGATGAAAGAGACCGCTCGACACTATCTGGAACACAAACATGCTTGAGTGGCTTGCGATCACGACCATTGCGCTGCTTTCACTGCTGCTGACGGCACTGCTTCGCAGGTATGCGCTGTCCAGAAGCCTGCTGGACGTTCCCAACGCCCGCAGTTCACATTCCATTCCAACCCCCAGGGGCGGAGGCGTGGCGATCGTCGTCGCCTTTCTGCTCGCGATCGTCGTGCTGGCGGGCTCCGGGCAGATTTCTGTCGCCACCTCGATGGCAATCGTCGGTGCAGGTGGTATGGTCGCGGTCATCGGCTTTATGGATGATCATGGGCATATCGCTGCCCGCTGGCGTTTGTTGGGGCACTTTGCGGCGGCTGTGTGGGCACTGGTCTGGTCTGGCGGGTTGGCACCGCTCAGCGTCATGGGTACGACGGTCGACCTGGGTGTTGTCGGTCAGATTTGCGCGGTGTTCTATCTGGTCTGGATGCTCAACCTGTATAACTTCATGGATGGCATCGACGGGATCGCCAGCGTCGAAGCGGTAACGGTGTGCGGCGGCATTGGTCTTGTCTGCGCGTTGAGCGGTTTTGGTGAGCTGCTCTGGGGACCGTTGCTTCTCGCGGCATCGGTTGTCGGGTTTCTCTATTGGAATTTCCCGCCAGCGCGCATATTCATGGGCGATGCTGGCAGTGGATTTCTGGGTATTGCTCTGGGAATACTTTCTTTGCAGGCAGCGTGGGCCTCACCTCAGCTATTCTGGGCGTGGCTGATTCTGTTGGGTGTGTTTGTCGTGGACGCAACGGTTACGCTTCTGCGCCGCCTCGTACGTCGAGAGAAGGTTTATGAAGCGCATCGCAGCCACGCTTACCAGTTTGCGTCACGTCGTCTCGGCGGCCATCTTCCCGTTACGCTGGCCGTCGGTCTGATCAACGTCTGCTGGCTGCTTCCTGTGGCACTGTGGGTCGTCTTGACGGATGCGGAAGGAATCGTGGGGGTCATGGTCGCCTACGTCCCGCTGATACTACTTGCCTTTCGATTCAACGCCGGTCAGGCAGAGACGACTTAACTAAAGGTGATATCGAGTGTCCTATCACGTGCAGCGTTGCATCGAGAAGGTTTTTCAGCAGTGAATCAAGGCTAAGGCGAAGGAGTACTGACCAATTGATGAGCAAGTTGCGAGCTACTCTGCTGGCGTTGCCGCGCCGAAAAAAGCGGATAATTCAGGTTGCTGCTGACATTCTTCTGGTCTGGATCGCCCTGTGGATGTCGTTCGTCGTCCGTCTCGGGATTGACGAACTGATCAATCCGCTTGAAAAACACACGTGGCTTTTCATCAGTGCGCCACTGGCCGCCATTCCCTTGTTCATCCGGTTCGGGATGTACCGGGCCGTGATGCGTTATTTCGGAAACGACGCCCTTATTGCGATCATCAAGGCGGTCACGCTCTCCTCTCTGATTCTTGGTTGCATGGTCTATGTGTACAGTAATCACCAGCAACTGGTGCCTCGCTCGGTCATCTTCAACTACTGGTGGTTGAGCCTGGTCATGATCGGCGGACTGCGTCTGGCGATGAGGCAGTATTTTCTGGGTGACTGGTTTACCGCTGCACAGCATGTGCCCTTTGCCAGGAGCGACAACGGTCTGCAGAAGGTCGCTATTTATGGTGCCGGAGCGGCCGGCAATCAACTGGTCGCGGCCTTGCGGATGGGTCGAGTGATGCACCCGGTCGCGTTTATCGACGATGACGAGTCCATCTCGAATCGAGTCATTTCCGGGCTTCAGGTCTACAAGCCCAAACATATCCAGCGAATGATCGACGCCACGGGCGCCCAGGAAATCCTGTTGGCCATCCCTTCGTCATCGCGGGGGCGACGCCGCGAGATATTGGGATATCTCGAAGGTTTTCCGCTGCACGTGCGAAGTGTTCCGGGCTTCATGGATCTGGCTGCCGGACGCGTCAAGGTAGACGATCTCCAGGAAGTCGACATCGCCGACCTGTTGGGACGCGACGCTGTGCCGGCCCGTGACAACCTGCTGGAGCACTGCATCAAGGGCCAGACCGTTCTGGTCACCGGGGCTGGGGGTTCCATCGGCTCCGAGCTGTGCAGGCAGATCCTGCTGCTCGGTCCGACCAAGCTGCTGCTGCTCGACCACAGTGAGTTCAATCTCTACAGCATCGTGTCTGAACTGGAACAGCGCTCCTCGCGCGAGTCATTGAGCGTCAAGTTGTTGCCGATCCTGGGGTCGGTACGCAACCACCCCAAACTGCTGGCGATCATGAAAGCCTGGAAGGTCGACACGGTGTACCACGCTGCCGCCTACAAGCATGTGCCGATGGTCGAGCACAACATTGCAGAAGGGGTGATCAACAACGTCGTGGGCACCCTCCATACCGCTCAAGCGGCTTTACAGGCGGGTGTCTCGAACTTTGTGCTGATTTCCACCGACAAGGCCGTCAGGCCCACCAATGTGATGGGCAGTACCAAGCGTCTGGCCGAGCTGATACTGCAGGCGCTCAGTCGTGAAACCGCCCCGGTCATCTTTGGCGACAAGGCCAACGTTTATCAGGTCAACAAGACGCGGTTCACCATGGTGCGTTTCGGCAACGTTCTCGGGTCGTCAGGATCGGTGATACCGCTGTTCCACAAGCAGATACAGACCGGCGGACCACTGACCGTCACTCATCCCAAGATCACGCGTTACTTCATGACCATTCCGGAAGCGGCCCAACTGGTAATCCAGGCAGGTTCCATGGGGCACGGCGGTGACGTATTTGTCCTCGACATGGGAGAGCCTGTGAAGATCATCGAACTGGCTGAGAAGATGATTCATCTTTCAGGGCTCAGTATCCGTTCGGAGAAAAACCCTCAGGGGGATATCTCCATCGAGTTCACGGGTCTGCGTCCGGGTGAAAAGCTTTACGAAGAACTGCTGATCGGCGATAACGTAGTGGCCACCGAGCATCCGATGATCATGAGCGCCACTGAAGATTATCTGCCTTGGGATGTATTGAAAGGCCGCCTGACCCGGTTGTTGGATGCGGTTGAGCGTGATGACTATTCCAGCGTGCGCCAGTTGCTTCGAGAGACAGTCAGTGGTTATGCGCCGGAAGGCGAGATTGTCGACTGGATGCATCAGGAACGTCGCAGCGAAACGTGATGTTACGTGATTAAAGTCAGCGCGCTGCCTGTATTTATTGGGAGTTGGATTGTTGTAATAACTGGCAATGCCAGGCGCCGTTGACATGGAGTAACGCTCGCCCTAAGTTTCAAGCGCAGCTTCGGAAAGCTGCCTTAAACTGTTATGGAGCGTTAACTATGCGAACCGCCTTTTTCTCTTCCCTGATGTTTGCCTTGCTGACCAGTGCCTCGTTCGCTGTCAGCGCAGCGCCTGCGCCAACTCCCACCCCCACCCCGTTAGAAGCCCCGGCTTCAGTGGCTGTACAGGAGCAGCGCGCTGACCTTATCAATCTCAACAAGGCCGATGCAGAAACCTTTCAAAAGGAACTCGCGGGTGTTGGCAAAAACAAGGCAGATGCCATCGTGGCCTATCGCGAGAATAATGGCGAGTTTACATCGGTCGACGAACTGATCGAAGTCAAAGGCATCGGAAAGTCCATTCTTGAAAAGAACAGAGACAGACTGACGGTTGAGTAAGGTGGCGTTTCGCTAAATAAAAAAACAGGCCGATATCATACCGGCCTGTTTTTTTGTCATGTATTAAACGGCCGTTCTTCGGGGACAGGGGGCTGAACGGAAACACTCACAGTGTCCGGTTTGCTGATATGCAGTTTCACATGTTCACGAGTGAGGTTCAGAATATGTTCCGACAGCTGCTTGTCATGCACGCTGCGTGACAACATCAGGGCGCCTACCAGACTCGACAGAACCAGCATGCTTTTAGGTTCGGGGTTTTCGATCTGCATGGCTTCATCGAAGGTGTCCAGCAGATGGACGATGATTTCGTCCGTCAGCGGGCTGGGCTGATTCAGCTGACCCAACTCGGCACACATGTTCGGCAACGGGCAGCCGGTACCGGGTTCGTCACGGTGGAGGGGGGACAGATAGACATCGATGAACTCGTTCAGCGAGTCCGGTCCGGTGAATGTCTCGCGAGTGAATGCCTTCGCTTCATCGGCAGCCAGCCTCAAGGCCTGCTCGACGAGGTCATCCTTTGATTTGAAATGCGCGTAGAAGCCACCGTGTGTCAGCCCCAGCGATTTCATCAAAGGTTGAAGGCCAGTCGCGCCTATGCCATCCCGGCGAAAACGTACGGATGCTTCCTTGACAATCCGCTGATGGGTTTGAGCTTTACGATCAAGCGCGTAACGCATGCGCCGAGTCTCCAGGAAGTGGCCGAAATGCTACAGAGCCTTTATACATAGGTGAAACGATGCAGCATAGGTTTTGAGTGGCTTTGGTCCGCATTTCAGGGGTATTACCACGGCTTCCAGGGAAGATTTGGCAATGGCTCCAGTCGTGTCGGCGTACCTGCTGCAGCGTCGTGTTTACAAAACTGTCGGACAAAAAACGTTGATTTCTCGCTGTAATCCCGGACAATCCGGCCCCTGTTTTCGAGGGAAGCGCTGACTGCCAGGTTTTTTCGATGCGTTTCCCTTTTTGATTAACCGGCCACGGAGAGTCCACCGGATGAATGATCAGGCAAATGGCGTCGTAGAACGTCTGGATGTAACACCTGCGAGTGTCGCTGCGTGGAATCGCAACGACACCACCTGGATGCTCGGCCTGTTTGGTACTGCCATTGGTGCAGGCACGCTGTTCCTGCCGATCAACGCAGGCATTGGTGGGTTCTGGCCCCTGATGGTTCTGGCAGTGCTCGCATTTCCGATGACGTTCTATGCGCACCGGGGCCTGACGCGTTTTGTATTGTCTGGCCGTGAAGGCGCCGACATCACCGAAGTGGTCGAACAGCATTTCGGCAAGGCTGCCGGCGCGTTGATCACCCTGCTGTATTTCTTTGCAATCTTTCCGATCCTGTTGATCTACAGCGTGGCGCTCACCAACACAGTAGGCAGCTTCCTTGAGCATCAGCTTCATCTGGAACCGCCACCGCGTGCGATTCTGGCATTGCTGTTGATCGTCGGCCTGCTGGCCGTGGTGCGCTGCGGAGAGCGATTCATCGTCAAGGCCATGAGCCTGATGGTCTACCCTTTCATCGTGGCGCTGCTGTTCCTCGCCGTTTTCCTGATTCCGCACTGGACCGGCGGCATTCTGAGCACCGCAACCACATTGCCCGACGCTTCGGCATTCTGGCCCACGCTGTGGCTGGCCATTCCGGTGATGGTGTTCTCCTTCAACCATACCCCGATCATTTCGGCTTTCGCGGTTGACCAGAAACGTCAGTACGGGGAGAACGCGGAAGTCCGCAGCTCGCAGATTCTGGCGCGTGCCCACGGTCTGATGGTGGTGATGGTGCTGTTCTTCGTGTTCAGTTGCGTCCTGACCCTGTCGCCGATTCAACTGGCCGAAGCCAAAGCCCAGAACATTTCGATTCTGTCCTACCTGGCCAATCACTTCAGCAACCCGACCATCGCATTCGTCGCGCCACTGATTGCCTTCGTGGCGATCTCGAAATCGTTCCTGGGCCACTACATCGGTGCAAGCGAAGGCTTGAAAGGCCTGATCGTCAAGACAGGTCGTCGTCCCGCGCCCAAAGTGCTGGATCGCGTGACCGCTGCGTTCATGCTGGTGGTGTGCTGGATTGTGGCGACGCTGAACCCGAGCATCCTGGGCATGATCGAGACACTTGGCGGCCCTGTCATCTCGGCGCTGCTGTTCCTGATGCCGATGTACGCCATCCACAAAGTACCCGCCATGCGCCAATACGCGGGCAAGCTGTCCAACGTCTTCGTTGTGGCTGCTGGCGTAGTCGCCATCACCGCACTGGTCTATTCGCTGGTTCAATAGTCATCGGCCTGGACGGAAACGGCGCAGTCATCTGCGCCCTTCGTTTGATGATGAGCGTAATAACCTGTTGATGATGGTCGCAATTAAATAATTCGATAAGGAACGGCCCGGCGTGGATCCAGGCTGGAAGTACAGGATGCGCAGTGCCCGGTTTCCGGGGCTTGTAGAGATGCCCGGGGCTCCATTGCGGATGCCCCGAACGCTGTAAATAAATGCGTTGCGCGTCAGTCGAACGTCATGCGGTCAGTCGACAGGCTCCGGGTGCAGAGGTCTGGACAGGTGCATGATGCTCGCGTAGTCGTACACGTACTGACGTCCCGCGTGGCTGGTCGAACGCAACTGGTCGATCAGCAGTCGCTCTTTTTTATTCAGGTACCTCAACGCCGGATCTTGACTGGACTTCAGGCGATCACGTTCATGGGCGTCAGGGAATGCAATGACGTTCGTCATGAAAAATCTCCTTGGGTTTGAGTCCTTGCTTGCTTTGATGTAGCCCCGAGTGCTGCGACGTTGCCACCTTACCCATAAAAACTTGGCGTGATCAACCCTGTTAACGGAGCGGGTTACAGGGTTCGGTTAATCGCGAAGCAATGCTGGCTACCGTTGATGACAATCTGTACCTCGTCATCCTCGGACTTGCCCAGCAAGTGCTGGCCCAGCGGCGCATGAGTGGTAATAACCGTGACCAGTTGCTCGTCCATCCGCACCTTCAGCCCCGCAGCATCAGGCCCCAGAAACAGATACTGAACCTGGCCTGCATCGTTTTCGATCATCACCAGATCACCAACTTGAATACCACGTGATTCATCAAACGCTTTAAGCCACCAGCCCTCATAGCGCTTGAGCGACTGACGAATTTCCTCGACTCGTCTGGCTTGACCGGCAGCAAGGTAAGAGGCTTCCAGTCCCAGTGTGTCGTACTTGTTTTCGGCGATGTTTTCTTCGTGTGTCGCAGCTTCATGAGCGGTCTGGGCGGCTCGTTGTGCAATGTCCAGATCGACTTTCAGTTTCTCGGTGATGTGGTGCAAGACGTCCTTCTTGTTCATGGGTTATCCGCAGTATTCATTGATGCTTGCGCGGCTTTTTTCGCTCGGCGCGGTACGATCCTGCTGCATCCAGAAATCGCATTTGGAGCGGCTGAAGTTGCGTTGCTGTTGTTCCTGGACCTGCTCGCGCGCCTGGCGTGCTTCGCTTTCGCGCAAGCTTTGCTCGTATTTACGAAACATGGCTGTTTCCGGCTCCACCTGTGGCGCGGGCGGTGCCGTCAGTTGCGCAGCGGCCTTTTCCAGTGCCACGGTCTGCGCCGGGGGCAGGCTTTTGTAGACCAGCCAGCCAGTCAGTACCACCGCCATCGCACCGAGCCAGATGCCCAGGGCGATACAGATGATCAACTTCAGGGAGGCAGACAGTTCGTGACGGCGAATGTGAGACGGCATGGCTGGATTCCTGGCGAGAAGGCACAGTGTGATTGTGCCATGCCTGAAGAGTGTGGATGACAATCGTGCATCCGGCGAATATCCGATAAGGGCTCCAGTCTGGTGCAGGCGGGTCGTTCTGAAGGACAATCACTTTTTATTACTCTGCCTCAGGGAGCCGGGATGAAAGCCTCTTGGGACATTTTTTGCAGCGTCGTCGACAACTACGGCGACGTCGGCGTGACGTGGCGACTGGCTCGCCAACTGGTCGCCGAGCACGGGCTGAAGATACGATTATGGATCGACGATTTGCCGGCATTTGCTCGCCTGTGTCCTCAGGCGGATGTTCATGTCGAGCAACAATGGCACGAAGGTGTGGAGGTCTGTCTCTGGCCACAGGAGTGGGTGAGTACGGATATACCGGAAGGCGTGATCGAGGCGTTTGCGTGCCGTTTGCCGGAGGCCTATACCGACACGATGCTGCAACGCTCGCCACG
Organism: Pseudomonas sp. CDFA 610; assembly: GCF_021147865.1. Lineage (NCBI taxonomy): Bacteria > Pseudomonadati > Pseudomonadota > Gammaproteobacteria > Pseudomonadales > Pseudomonadaceae > Pseudomonas > Pseudomonas sp. CDFA 610. Next base: position 152,928 of record NZ_JAGTPM010000010.1, on the reverse strand, counting down.
TCCGGTGTGGCTGAATCTCGATTACCTCAGCGCCGAGGAGTGGGTCACGGGGTGTCACGGCCTGCCATCTCTGCAGTCCAGCGGTCTGAAGAAATTCTTTTTCTTTCCCGGTTTTCGTGACACCACCGGCGGCCTGTTGCGTGAGAGCCGTCTGATCGAGCAGCGTCGAGTTTTTCAACTCGACAGCAAGGCGCGTCTGGATTTTCTTTCCCGCCTGGGCGTCGAACCCCGGATCGATGCGCGTCTGATCTCGGTGTTCGCCTACGAAAACCCGGCGCTAGGCAGTTGGCTGGATACGCTTTCCAGCGATTCAGATGCCACCCATCTGTTGGTGCCTGAAGGACGCATTCTGGGTGACCTGCAGCAATGGCTGGGCGTTGATCATCTTCAGGTCGGCGATGTGCTGCAACGACGCTCGCTGACTGTTCAGGTGCTACCGTTTGTCAGGCAGGAGGATTACGACCGAGTGCTGTGGAGTTGCGATTTCAATGTGGTGCGCGGCGAGGATTCATTCGTGCGAGCACAATGGGCAGGCCGGCCGATGCTGTGGCACATCTATCAGCAGGAAGGCGACGCTCATCTGCCCAAGCTTGATGCCTTTCTCGAGCTTTATCTGGCAGGGCTTTCACCTGCCGCCGGTCAGGCGCTCGATGCGTTCTGGCAGGCGTGGAATGCCAGTCAGCCACTGAATGAAAGCTGGCAGTTGCTCATGAATCACTGGCCCGAAGTCGAACGGCATGCCGAACAGTGGTGTGACGAACAGGCATCCCGGACTGATCTTGCGGCAGCGCTGGTGCAGTTTTATGGAAATTCGCTATGATACGCGGCCTTGATGTAAGGCTCTGTACGAAAAGTGCCTGCGCAGGCCATTTCTCGTACAGAGCCTTTGGTTAATTCAATCCAAATTCGGATATATGCAATGAAAACTGGTAAAGAGCTGAAACCCGGTACTGTGATCCGTCTGGAAAACGATCCTTGGCTGGTTCAGAAAGCTGAATTCACCAAGTCCGGTCGTAACAGCGCGATCATGAAGACCAAGCTGAAGAACCTGTTGACCGGTTACAAGACCGAGATCGTTTACAGCGCTGACGACAAACTGGACGACGTGATCCTCGACCGCAAGGAAGCGACTCTGTCCTTCATCAGCGGCGACACTTACACGTTCATGGACACCACTGACTACACCATGTACGAACTGAACGCCGAAGACATCGAAAGCGTTCTGCCTTTCGTTGAAGAAGGCATGACCGACGTGTGCGAAGCCGTGTTCTTCGAAGAGCGTCTGGTTTCCGTAGAGCTGCCGACCACAATCGTGCGTCAGGTTGACTACACCGAAGGTTCGGCCCGTGGCGACACGTCAGGTAAGGTCATGAAGCCTGCCAAACTGAAGAACGGCACCGAGCTGAGCGTGGCTGACTTCATCGAAATCGGCGATATGATCGAGATCGATACCCGTGATGGCGGTTCTTACAAAGGCCGTGCAAAGTAAGCATGGTTTTGTAACCCCGTTACGCAAGAAACCCGCAGCGATGCGGGTTTCTTTTTGCCTGCGATTTGACCGAGGCTGTTACTTCAGGTGTGTTTTCAGTTCTTCGGACGCCTGCAGCATCGCAGAGCGAACCGCCGGAACCTGACTGACAACGTTGAGCAGACCGTAGTCGTGGATCATGCCGTTGTAGCGAACGGCGGTTACCGGCACGCCAGCCTGATCCAGCTTGCGAGCATAGGCTTCGCCTTCGTCACGCAGTACATCGGCACTGGCTGTCTGAACCAGCGCCGGTGGCAGGCCTTTCAACTGCTCGGTCGTGGCCCGCAGCGGTGATGCGTAGATCTCGTTACGCTGTGCCGCGTCGGTGGTGTAGTTGTCCCAGAACCACTTCATCATGTTGCGGGTCAGGAAGTGGCCTTCGGCATACTGGTCGTAGGACGCGGTGTTGAAGTTGGCGTCGGTGACCGGCCACAGCAGCACCTGATACCGCAACGCCGGTGTCCCTTTCTCTTTGGCCATCAGCGCCACGACTGCCGCCATATTGCCACCGACACTGTTACCGGCCACGGCCAGACGCTTGCCGTCGACGTTGATTTCCTTGCCGTGCTCGGCCACCCAGCGAGTGGCGGCATAGGCCTGGTTGATGGCGGTCGGGTAGTGCGCTTCAGGCGAAGGCGTGTAATTGACGAATACCGCCACTGCCCCAGAGCCTGCTACCAGATCCCGAACCAGTCGCTCGTGGGTCTGGAAGTCGCCCAATACCCAGCCGCCACCGTGGAAGAACATGAAGACCGGCAAAGTCCCTTTGACACCTGCAGGGCGCACGATATTCAGGCTGATGGACTGCCCGTCGACCTTGATGGTCTTCTCGCTGACATCGGCCTTGGGCAGGGTCAGTTTCACACCCGATTGAGCGCCGACCAATACCGCGCGGGCATCCTGGGGCGAAAGCTGCTCGATGGGTTTGCCAGTGCCCGCGTTCAGGGCATCGAGGAACGCCTGGGTGTTGTGTTCAACACCCGAATCGCCTGCGGCAAATGCGCTGCTGACAGACAGGGCGAGCAAGGTACCGGTCAAGACTTTGCTGAAGGTTTTCATGTTCGATTCCTTTGAACGACTGGTTTAGACGGTGACGTGCAGACGCACATCGACGTTGCCGCGGGTGGCGTTGGAGTAAGGGCAGACCTGGTGAGCGGCATCGACCAATTGCTGAGCGTCGGCCTGTTCCAGGCCGGGCAGGCTGATGTGCAGGTCGATGTCCAGACCGAAACCACCGGGGATCTGGCCGATGCCGACATGGGCGGTGATGGACGCATCGGCCGGAATGCTGCGCTTGCTCTGGCCAGCGACAAACTTCAGGGCGCCGATGAAGCAGGCCGAGTAACCGGCGGCAAACAGCTGTTCAGGGTTGGTCGCTTCGCCGCCTGCACCACCAAGTTCTTTCGGGGTCGCGAGTTTGACGTCGAGAATCCTGTCGCTGGAAACAGCACGGCCATCACGGCCACCCGTGGCGGTTGCAACTGCGGTGTAGAGAGCGTTCATGGGGTCGGTCCTCAATAAATTTGAATTTATGCGCCAAATACTTGCGCGCTAACTAATCGCGGATTGAATGTAGCCCGACAATACTTTGCGCGCAAGTTAATTTTTGAAAAGAATGTGGATGTGAGCAAAAAGGGGGGAGAAGCGGGTACAGATGGGCGCTCCGCATCACACTCAAGAGTGGACGCGGAGCGTTCCGGGGGCGTTACGAGGCAGCGTGGGAACAATCATCAAAGCGTCTGACTGGATGTCTCCCACAGGCCGGTGATTGCAGCAGGACATGCGTGTAACGCTGAGCACGCAGGATGGCCACGATCAGGAAGAGGTGCTGTACTCAGAAGCTGTAAGTTCCGGTCACCACCAGATTGCGTGGATCGCCGACGCGAATCTGGCCTGCACTGGTGGCCGAGCTGTAGTAGGTGCGATCCGTCAGGTTGTTGAGCGCGGCACGCACATCCCAGTCTTTCTGACGCCACCCTGCCAGTGTGTCCCAGCGGCCGTAGCCCGGCAGCACCGTGGTGTTCTGGTTATCCGCGTAACGCTCGCCGACCAGCGTCATGCCGGTCTCGGCGTACCAGCCCATCTGCGGTTTCCAGGTCAGGAACACGCTACCATTGCGCCGCGCTACGTTGCTGACGCGATTGCCTTCAAGACCATTGTCGTCTTCCACGATTGTCGCATCCTGCAGGCCGATGCCGCCGCGCATGTACCAGTTGCCGGCCAACTGGCCGGTGGCAGTCAGCTCGATTCCGCGTGAGCGCTGCAGGCCGGTCAGGAGGGTGATGGTCGGGTTCACCGGGTCTGTGGTGCGACGGTTGTACAGTTCCAGTTCGTAGACTGCCAGCGTGGTGCTCAGGCGCTCGTTGAGCCAGTCGCTTTTGACACCGATTTCCTTCTGCCGGGTCATTTCCGGGCTCAGGTCGTTGGCGTTGCCCGAAGCGCCTGGCGTAATGCCGATCAGACCTCCGCCGACCGGCGAGAATGTCTTGGTCCACGAGGCGTAGAACGAATGATCCTGCAGGGGTGTCCAGACCACTCCCGCGCGTGGGCTGGTGCTATGACTGTCGCGCTGATCCTTGATGCCGCGAAGCCGGTTGGTGGTTTCCACTTCGAAGCGGTCATAACGCAGCCCGCCAAGCACTTGCCACTGATCGTTCAGGCGCAATTGATCCTGCACGTAAAGACCACGGCTCTCGACCTCGGTGTGGTTGTCGCTGGATACGATCATCCGCCCGGTATGGCTCAGGTTGCGATCAGGCTTGAACAGGTCGAGCGCAGGAACCGGTCGTGCTCCGGCCCCCGTCGTTGCGGCGGTATACAGCGTCGGGTCGCGACGCTGACTGCCCAGTTCCACGCCGGTCAGCAGCCGATGCTCCAGGCCAAAGGTCTCCACGACGCCTTCCAGTTCAAGGTTATTGAAGATGTTGCGGGTGGTGAGATCCTGCTGCCAGTGCTGGCGGGTGACATTCCGGGTTCTCGGGTCGTAGCCGGTCAGGTACGTATTATCGAAATCGCTGTCGAGCTTGAACACGCCCAGTGTATGACGCAGTTGCCAGTCGGCACTGAGTTCATAGCTCAGTTTTGAGCGCAACGATTGCGATCTGTCGTCGATGTAATCGCGGTCATCGCCGTAAGTCGTGCCACGATGCACATCGGCGGGGCGTCCACCGACACCGGGAATACCACGATCTGGCGTTCGGTCGTAGCGGCTGTATTCGTATTGCATCAGCCAGTTCAATGCGGGCGTCAGTTGCCAGCTGATCGACGGCGCGAAGAGTTGTCGACTGCTCGAAATATCATCGCGAAAGCTGTTGCTGTCCTGATTGCCCATGTTCAGGCGCAAGCTGACGTTCTCGCTCGGGTCGGCGCTCAGGTCCGCATAAAGACTGCGCAGGTCTTCGCTGCCAGCCTGCGCTTCAAGCGTGGAGCGCCTGCCAGCCTGAGGCGCCTTGCTGACCCGGTTGACAATGCCGCCTTGACTGCCACGGCCGTACAGAACGGCTGCCGGTCCTTTGAGCACTTCAATTCGCTCGATGTTGTGCAGATCCCTTACGTACTGGCTGTCGTCGCGAATACCGTCCAGATAGAAATCATTGCTGGCGTCAAAGCCCCTGATCCGAAGGCCGTCGAAGCGCGTGTCCGCCGCGCTGCTGACGTTGGGAAGGCCGCTGAGTGCGGTGCCCAGATCATTGGTGCCGTAATCCAGGACGCTGGAAGTCTTTACCGAGTCGATGGCCTGCGGCACATAGCGCGCCGGAGTCGAAGTACGTGTTGCGGTGCTGACGTCCTTGACCCGGGGATCATCGGTCTGGGTGTCTGCATTGATCGACAGTTCCGGCAGAGTCGTGGGCGCAGCGCAGGCGTAACCGCCGGCCAGCAGAATGGAGAATCCGAGCGAAGCAGGTTTGAGACGCAGAGGGGCAGGCATGAAGATGCGCATCCAGATGGGGTTATGATTTTCAGGATGCGAATGGTAATGCTTGCTATTTGCTTGTGCTAAGTATTCCTGATTGTGCTAGTACTGTGTTTGTATCGGCATGTTTCAAATTCGTTACGCTTCGGTCCGATGCTCATCACAGGCTGTCATGCAGATGCCCGCGCAGACCCAGCAGCTTGCCTTGTAACTCGCGCAACTGATCCATATTCAAACCGCTGGCGGACAGAATGCACCCCGGTACGGTCGTGGCTTTCTGCTGCAGAGCACGGCCCTGTTCGGTGAGGTGCAGCAGCACCACACGCTCGTCTTCCTTGCTGCGCGTGCGACTGATGAGGCCCTCACCTTCCAGGCGCTTGAGCAACGGCGTCAGCGAGCCCGGATCTGTCAGCAGACGGGTACTCACATCGCCGACGGTGAGACCGTCCTGCTCCCACAGCACCATCATCGCCAGGTATTGCGGATAGGTCAGCCCCAGCGCCTGGAGCAAGGGTTTGTACACCTTGGTCATCATCAGCGAGGTGGAATACAGGGCAAAACACAACTGGTTATCGAGCAGCAGCGAGTCGCAATCGGCGGAAGCGTTGGGGTTGGTGCTGGCGTCGGCGTCCATGGGAAGTCCTCGTGCGTTGTGAAGGAGGCTTAATTTAGTGTTGCGATCTTTAATGCGCCAGATAATTCCACTGATGTGTTCCAGAGCGCTGCGCACCAACGGCTTGCAGTACCCAGAAAAAAGTAGCGTTACCTGTTTTCGTTGTTTGCGTCACGTTCAAGACTGCGTAGCATTTGGCCATTGACTGGTTGGGGATGTGGCGTGATCGACGTTGTAATGTTTGTGTTGTTGGGAGCGGCAATGGGCACGCTGGGCGGGCTCTTTGGAATCGGTGGTGGTCTGGTGGCGATTCCTGCGCTGGGTGTGCTGTTCGGACTGGATCAGCAACTGGCGCAGGGCACCGCTTTATTGATGGTCTTGCCCAATGTCTTGCTCGCGTTGTGGCGGTACAACCAGCGCAACCGGATTCTGCTGCGCAACGCCTTGATGCTGATTATCCCCAGTTTCATCTTCGCCTGGCTGACCTCACTGCTGGCGGTTCGCCTCGATCCCCAGGGAATGCGCTTGGGGTTCATCGGCTTTCTGGTCGTCCTGACCGGGTTCAACGTTGCGCAGATGTTCTGGCGCAAGGGGCAGGCAAGCACGCAACTGCGTCACGAGAACAGACTGTGGATGCTGGGCGTCGGTTCCGGCGTCACGGGCGGTCTGTTCGGGGTGGGTGGCGGGGTCATCGCGACGCCGATTCTGACCAGTGCCTTTGGCGCCACTCAGGTCGTGGCGCAAGGTCTGGCGCTCTCTCTGGCCGCGCCCAGTACGGGCATCACTCTGGTGACCTATGCACTGCATGATCATGTGAACTGGTCGATCGGTCTGCCGCTGGCCATTGGCGGGCTGGCCAGCATCAGTTGGGGCGTGAAGCTGGCGCATTCTCTGCCGGAGCGGACCCTGCGTCTGATGTTCTGTGTATTTCTGGTGCTGTGCGCGGTGATCCTCGCGCTCAAAGTCTGAAGCCCTCGGCAATGTAGTCGGCCATGCATTCGGTGATGGGCGAAGGGTTTTTCGTGTTGCGCAATAGCACCACGCTGGCGACCGGCAGTTGCGGCAGGTTTTCCGCTTCGCCAAGCACACGCAGATCCGGCGTGATCAGGCTCTGTAACTGTGCCGTGACTGCCAGACCGGCACCGACCACCGCCATGATCGCCGACATGCTGGCACTGCTGTAGGCGATCCGGTATTCGCGCTCGATGGTGTCCAGAGCATTGCAGGCCCATTCCCGACAAAAGCAATGTGTGTTGAACATCGCCAACGGCATGGGCGTCTGGTCGTGAGGCGCATGCCCATCGGCCTCGACCCACACCAGATGCTCGCGTCGCAGTAACTGACCGATCTCGTTTCCGGGCTGACGCGTCACGATGGTCAGGTCCAGGTCGTGACGCTGGAGCAGCATGTCCGATGGCTCGCAATGCACTTCGACCTGAACCAATGGATAAGCCTGCGCGAACTGCGACAGGATGCCGGGCAGGAAGCGCATCACGTAATCATCGGGCGAGCCGATCTTTACTACGCCTACCATGTGCGGCTCGCGCAACGTGTTGAATACTTCGCTGTGCAGTTTGAGAATGCGCCGCGCGTAGCCGAGCAGCACCTGGCCCTCGGCTGTCAGGCTCAAGGTGCGGCCGTCCTTGCGAAACAGCGAGCGCTGGACGATGTCCTCCTCCAGCCGCTTCATCTGCATGCTGACCGCTGATTGAGTACGATTGACCGCGTCGCCTGCCTTGGTAAAGCCGCCATGGTCGGCGATGGCGACAAAGGTGCGCAGCAGTTCGGTGTCGATGCTGGGGTAACTGGCCAATACATCAATCTCCCGGATGAATTGCTCTAGAAACATTCTTCACGCTGATCTTAAGCCTGAACACTGTTTCCTGCCATTACCCTTCATCTCACCGAGACCGCTCAATCAGCGACTGGTAGGCAAGGACATATTTTTCAGCCATATGACCTGCAGTGAAACGCTTGTCGAACTGCTCCCTTATCTGCCGGGCGGACAACTGGTCAATGTTATGCACGGCCGCCACAGCCTGCGCTTCGTTCTCGACAATGAAACCGGTTACCCCGTCGTCTATCACCTCACGAACCGAGCCGAAGGGGAAGGCGATCACCGGAGTGCCGCACGCCATGGCTTCTATCATCACCAGACCGAAAGGCTCCGGCCAGTCGATGGGAAACAGCAGTGCCAGAGCGCCGGACAGGAAGGCAGTCTTTTCGTGTTCGTTGATTTCGCCGACGTAGTCCACCAGAGGCGAATCAAATAAAGGGTGTATGTGGTGTTCAAAGTAAGCCCTGTCGACGGCATCAATCTTTGCAGCGATTTTGATGGGAATGTTGCACTGTTGAGCGATGCGAATAGCTGCGTCTACTCTCTTTACGGGCGTGATGCGACCCAGAAAAGCCAGATAGGTCCTCTCCATTTGCAGGGGGGTATGGAGTTTTTGAGGCAGGCCGTGGTGAACCGTGCCTGCCCAGTTGGCGGATGGCAGATCATTGCGTTGAGCCTCAGAGATTGCAATGAAGGGCATGGCAGCAAACGCGTCGAACACAGGTTGTAGTTCCGATGTATCCACGCGGCCATGCAGGGTGGTCACATAAGGCGTGGATTGGCGGCTGAACAGGGAGAAAGGATAAAAGTCCAGGTGGAAGTGAAGGATATCGAACTCTTGGGCACGCCGTCTTACTCGTTCCAGCATGACCAGATGCGGGCCGAGAGCGTCATGGTTTCCATAATCGAGCCGTAGCGCCGAGGGCCAGACTGCATCGAGCTCGGCTGATGTTATCGAGTCACCGCTGGCGAACAGCGTCACCTCATGGCCTGATTCAACCAGTGCCTCACTGAGGTAGGACACGACGCGCTCCGTGCCCCCGTAACGATGAGGCGGGACCGCCTCGAACAGGGGAGCAATCTGGGCAATTTTCACTGTCAATCTCCACGACCGGGTTTCTCTATCCATTCCTTGATTTTTTGGGCGGCGACCGCATCACCGCCGCTGCCGAAGCGCTCGATCAGTGGAGAAGTCCTGCCTCTTTTGCACGTGCTGATCCGGGCAACTGCGTCTGCCATTTTTTCATTCAGAGCGGCGCGCCGCTCCAGGCTCCCCAGCGTTGAAATCGCATCCCCGATGCTATTCATGCAGGTTGGCAGAGGCGCGGTGTAATCGATGTGGACGCCCAGCCTTTCCCAGCTCAGTTCCGCGTCAATCAGGCCTGCGTTGCGCAGGTGCGCCAACTGCAGACCTTGTGTGTTATTGACCGGAGGCAGCCATATGACCGGCGTCTGCGCAGCAGCCGATTCATAGATATTGCCCAGTCCGGGTGTGCAGACCGCGAACTTGCAGTCGCGCAGCATCCGGGAAACTTTTTCCGGAGGGTGCGGGGCGGCGTCCGTTGATTCGAGCGCATGTGCAATCGTTTCGCTGGTGACAATGTGAAGTTTCACTCCCTGCCCAAGCGCCTGACGCAAGGCGAAGGTGATCGCGCGGGCAAATTCGATAAGCAGCGCATCATCCGTATAAGGGTTCTTCAGTCCGCCAAGATTCAGCAGAACAAAATCTGAGTGGTTATCCGGGTACCGTTCATTCACATGAGGCGTAATAGGGGGGACGATTGAATAGTGGTTCGGCTCCAGGTCTGCCAGGCGGTCGCGTACACCTATAAAGTTTTGCGCAATATAGAATGCACGGGGATGATGGATCAGCGCTTCAATGCCGGGCCATTGCGTTTCGGCATGCCAATACCAGGTCAGTGCGTCGTAAAAGACGACCCGTTTACCCTGGGATAATGATCGGTTGGCGATACCAAGGTCCATGGCGGTTATAACAATGTCGAAACCGGATATCGTGACGTCCCAGTCTTTGGGGCTGCATCCGGTCATATTGAAAATAGCCCGATAGGGCAGGTGCTTCTGCAGGTCCAGCGAGTGCTGTTCACCTGCGTAGGCGCGGCTGCCGCTGCCTGTGAAGTACTGCGCAATCGCTGCGATTGCTGCGGAAGGCCCGAACCCGAACGGCTCGGCGTTGAACAGGATGCTAGTGGCGTCAATGCCCATGTGTTTCTCCTCAATGGCTGAGTATTACGTTGTGTTTATAGATTCATCCATTGATCAGGTCCGCGTGATAGAAGTGATTTAATGTTGTTTAAGTAGAGCGGTAGGTTTAGAGGTTAACGATTCCCGCGACGTACAACAGGTGCGTCAGGTGCTCATGAGTAAGCCTTTTTAATATTAGAAGCTGAGGAGTGACCGTCAATAAAGGGGGGGCAGTTTTGCGATTTATCGGACGGGATGAAGTTTGAAGTATGATTTTCTGGTCGAAGTTTTTAGTGGGTTGAAAAGATAGTTCTGGCAGTTATAACGGTGCGTTGAGGGGCATAAATAAAGAGCTGTTCAGTGCTGATACATCAATCCTGCGAATGCCTTGCATAAGAAACATTCGTTGGAATGATCTCAAGCCCGAAGTGAGACTTCAGTCATCCCACAAGGAGGGCAAGATGATGAAAGGTCAAAAGGGTTATGTACTGGTTGCCAGATCGTCGCTGCTGGCGCAGCTTGGCAAGGCACTGCGGTCAATGAAAAATCACCTTGGGCGCTGGCAGGAACTGCACCGCCAACGCCGCCTTCTGGCACAAATGAGTGATGGTGCATTGAAAGATCTAGGACTGAGTCGGGCCGATATTCAACAGGAGATCGAGCGTCCGTTCTGGGACGATCCCTTGAGCCGCTGACAAGACAGACCGGAATCGGCTAGCGTGACGGTTCGAACCGGGAGCGCTAAGCCTATGGAGTTGTCCCTCAAACAAGCACGTCGTCTGGCACTGGCTGCCCAAGGTTTCAACGGGCGTCAGCCGCCAGCGACGATCAAGGCCAGCCACATCACACAACTGATCAGCCGACTTGGCGTGTTGCAGATCGACTCGGTCAATGCGCTGGTGCGTTCTCATTACCTGCCGCTGTTTTCGCGGTTGGGCCACTATTCGCCGACATTGCTTGATCAGGCCGCATGGAGCCAGGGTCGGCATCGGCGCCTGTTCGAATACTGGGGGCACGAGGCGTCGTTGCTGCCTGTCGAGCTTTACCCGCTGATGCGCTGGCGAATGCGCCGTGCGGCTCAGGGCGAGGGCATTTATCAGGGACTGGCCAGATTCGGTCGTGAACAGCAGACAGCCATTTCGCGAGTACTGCAAGCCGTTCGCGAACGCGGTGCATTGGGCGCGGGCAGTCTGAGTACGCGTCAGGAAAAAGCCGGACCCTGGTGGGACTGGAGCGTGGAAAAACAGGCACTGGAATGGCTGTTCGCCGCAGGCGAGGTAACCGTGGCCGGGCGTCGTGGCTTCGAGCGTTTGTACGACCTGCCCGAACGGGTCCTGCCGAGGGTAATACTCGATCAACCTGAAATCGGCGAAGCCGATGCCCAGCGTGCGCTGTTGTTGCAGGCGGTGAGCGCTTTGGGTGTCGGCACCGAGAAGGATCTGCGCGATTACTTCCGTCAGGACCCGCAACCCAGCCGGATCCTGCTGGCGGAGTTGGTGGAGGATGGGACGCTTGAGGTGGCACAGGTCCAGGGCTGGACGCACAAGGCGTTCTGTCTGCCAGGCAGCAAGGTGCCGCGCAAGGTCGGCGCCAGCGCGCTGCTGTCGCCGTTCGACTCACTGATCTGGGAGCGGGCGCGCACCGAGCGGCTGTTCGATTTCCGCTACCGGCTGGAGATCTACACACCGCAGCACAAGCGCGTGTACGGCTATTACGTTCTGCCGTTCCTGCACAATGAGCGTATCGTCGCGCGGATAGATCTGCGTGCCGAGCGCGCAGCCGGTCGCCTGGCGGTGCATGCCGTGCATGAAGAACCGAGCGGGCTGGATGAGGAGGGCATGCCAGCCTTGGCAGATAATCTGCGCCAACTGGCCAATTGGCTGGGGTTGGCGCAGATTCAGGTCAATTGCCAGCGCGAAAGCGGGGCGCGTCTGGCGAGAGCGCTGGAAAGCTGAAGGCAGTCTAGCGGCGTACCTGTTTCAGGGTCTCGGCAATCAGGAACGCCAGCTCAAGCGACTGATCGGCGTTCATCCGCGGGTCGCAATGAGTGTGGTAACGATCCGACAGGCCATCTTCGGTGATCGGGCGGGCACCGCCGATGCATTCGGTGACGTTCTGACCGGTCATCTCTATGTGGATGCCGCCTGCGTAGGTGCCTTCGGCCTGATGCACCTGAAAGAACTGTTTGACCTCGCCCAGAATCTGCGCGAAATCGCGGGTCTTGTAACCGCTGCTGGCTTTGATGGTGTTGCCATGCATCGGGTCCGAGCTCCACAGCACCTTGCGACCTTCACGCTCGACGGCGCGAATCAGCTGAGGCAAGTGATCGCCGACCTTGTTCGCGCCCATGCGCGCGATCAGGTTCAAGCGGCCCGGGTCATTGTCCGGGTTGAGAATATCGATCAGGCGGATCAGATCGTCGGTATTCATGCTCGGCCCGACCTTGACGCCGATTGGATTGTTCACGCCGCGCAGAAACTCGACATGCGCGCCATCCAGCTGCCGTGTGCGGTCGCCGATCCACAGCATGTGTGCGGAGCAGTCGTAGTAATCATTGGTCAGGCTGTCACGGCGAACGAAGGCTTCCTCATAGTTGAGCAGCAGGGCCTCGTGAGCGGTGAAGAAGCTGGTCTCGCGCAATTGTGGCGAAGTGTCCATGCCGCAGGCGCGCATGAAGGCGAGCGTTTCGTCGATACGGTCGGCGAGCTGGCTGTACTTTTCGCCCAGCGCCGAATTGGCGATGAAGTCCAGGTTCCACTGATGCACCTGATGCAGGTCGGCAAAGCCACCCTGGGCAAAGGCGCGCAGCAGGTTGAGCGTGGCGGTGGACTGGTTGTAGGCCTGCACCAGACGATCCGGGTCGGGAACGCGGCTCTTCTCGTCGAAGCCGATGCCGTTGACGATGTCGCCACGGTAGGCCGGGAGGGTAATGCCATCGATGGTTTCATCGTTGGCCGAGCGCGGCTTGGCGAACTGCCCCGCCATACGTCCGACCTTTACCACCGGGCAGCCTGCGGCAAAGGTCATTACCACAGCCATCTGCAGTAGCACCTTGAACGTGTCGCGAATCTTGCCGGCCGAAAACTCCATGAAGCTTTCAGCGCAATCGCCGCCCTGCAGCAGGAACGCGCGGCCTTGAGTCACTTCGGCGAACTGGCGACGCAGCTCTCGGGCTTCGCCGGCGAACACCAGCGGCGGGTAACTGGCCAGGCTTTGTTCGACCCTGGAAAGATGCTCGGCGTCCGGGTAGTGAGGTTGCTGTTGAATCGGCAGTGCCCGCCAGCTATCGGGGCTCCAGGGTTGGCTCATTGTTGGCTCTAGGGTTGTGCAATCGGATCGGCATGTTAGCAGTTCGCCGTGCTGCTGCCAGCGGACTGCAGATAACCGGGAGCCTGTTGCGCCCCGTGAAAATGTGACAAAGCACGTGGCTTGGCCGACAATCCGCGTTTTGCGGGCCAATCGGGAACGGTAATGACGGAAGAGCGTGAACGCGTAGAACGGATTCTGGCGGAAGTCCACGATGATTTCGGCATGATCCGCGTGCTGGAAGTCGACGACTATCGCTTCCTCGAATTTGGCGATGCCATCGAACAGAGTTGCACTTTCACGGCCGATCCCAGTTGGCTGGAGTATGACTACACCCGCGCAATGCTGATTGGTGCGCTGTGCCATGAGGCGCCCGAAAGCGCGCTGTTTCTGGGATTGGGTGCCGGGACACTGACCCAGGCGTGCATGAAGTTTCTGCCGCTTGAAGACGTCGAGGTGATCGAGCTGCGTCCGGACGTACCGCGCCTGGCGATGGAGTACATGGGGCTGGACGACGATCCGCGTCTATATATACGTATCGGCGATGCGCTCGATCTGCTCGATACCACGGAGCCTGCGGACCTGATTTTCGTCGACCTCTATACGGATGTCGGCCCCGGTGTCGGGCATCTGGCCTGGAATTTTCTGCACGGCTGTCAGCAGCGTCTGAACCCCGGTGGCTGGCTGATCATCAATCAATGGGCGACCGACGATGGCAAACCCTTGGGTGCCGCCCTGTTGCGCGGCCTTTATCATCGCCATTACTGGGAGCTGCCGGTGAAGGAGGGCAACGTCATCCTCATCGTGCCTGCGGACCTGGAACAGACGCTGGACCTCGAAGCACTCGCCCGACGCGCCGAAGCGCTGACGCCCCGGCTGGGTTATTCGCTGGACTCATTGATCAAGTCAGTCAGGCCTGCGACCTGAGCCTGACAAATCCAAAAACGAGTGTGGGACAATTCGCCGCACGTCGAAAGTCCTGACCCGGATCATTTGCAGGAATCAGTGAAACGTTTAAGCTGCCGTCCCCGCAATCGCGGGGCCGTACGGTGCCAGGCAGGAAGCTCAGGGTTTGAAACGCCTGATTTTTCTCGCTTGGCCGGCAACGTTTCGCAAAAAAAAGACTCACTTTCGTGCGTAATTCCGGTATAGTGCGCGCCGGCCTTAACGAGGCCCTCGTCGTGATATAGCAGTTCTCCGAAGCCCGCTTCGGTCGCGCGTTCGCACTGCGAACTATCATTGGCGATCCATTCATCAAACGTTTTCGCAAATCCCCGCCGACAAAGCAGCCAGGGTGACCTCAAGGTCGTACACGGCACGCGCAGCTTTGAAGCATGGGTCTTTGCGGATGCACTAGAGGCAGACCCATGACCCAGGAAATCGGCGGCTTCGCCGCTCTCGAACTTCATCCCAATATCGTTGCAGCAGTCGTCGCCACTGGCTACGAAGAGCCTTCGGCCATTCAGCAGCAATCGATCCCGATTATTCTCGCCGGTCACGACATGATTGGTCAGGCGCAGACCGGTACGGGTAAAACCGCCGCGTTCGCACTGCCTATCCTGCATCGCATCGACCCGAGCAAGCGCGAGCCGCAAGCACTGATCCTGGCCCCGACCCGCGAGCTGGCACTTCAAGTTGCCACCGCGTTCGAGACCTACGCAAAACAAATGCCGGGCGTGACCGTTGTAGCGGTCTACGGCGGCGCGCCTATGGGCCCTCAGCTCAAGGCTATCCGCAACGGCGCACAAATCGTTGTCGCCACCCCGGGCCGTCTCTGCGATCACCTTCGCCGTGACGAAAAAGTCCTGGCGACCGTGAACCATCTGGTTCTCGACGAAGCGGACGAAATGCTGAAGCTGGGCTTCATGGACGACCTGGAAGTGATCTTCAAGGCCATGCCTGAGACCCGCCAGACCGTTCTGTTCTCGGCCACACTGCCACAGTCGATCCGTGCCATCGCCGAACGCCACCTGCGCGATCCGAAGCACGTCAAGATCCAGACCAAGACCCAGACCGTTACCGCGATCGAGCAGGCTCACCTGCTGGTTCACGCTGACCAGAAGACCTCGGCTGTTCTGAGCCTGCTGGAAGTCGAAGACTTCGATGCTCTGATCATGTTTGTCCGCACCAAGCAGGCGACTCTGGATCTGGCGAGCGCGCTGGAAGCCAAAGGCTACAAGGCCGCTGCACTGAACGGCGACATCGCGCAGAACCAGCGCGAGCGCGTTATCGATTCCCTCAAGGATGGCCGTCTGGACATCGTTGTAGCGACCGACGTTGCTGCCCGTGGTCTCGACGTTCCGCGTATCACTCACGTGTTCAACGTGGACATGCCGTACGACCCAGAGTCCTACGTACACCGTATCGGCCGTACCGGTCGTGCCGGTCGCGAAGGTCGCGCACTGCTGCTGGTTACGCCGCGTGAGCGCCGCATGCTGCAGGTTATCGAGCGTGTGACCGGTCAGAAGGTTGCGGAAGTCCGCCTGCCGGATGCCCAGGCTGTACTGGATGCCCGTATCAAGAAGCTGACCAACAGCCTGTCGCCACTGGTTGCCGACGCCGAGTCGACCCACGGTGATCTGCTGGATCGTCTGACTGCCGACATCGGTTGCACGCCACGTGCACTGGCTGCCGCTCTGTTGCGCAAGGCTACCAACGGTCAGGCCCTGACGCTGGCTGCCATCGAGCGCGAGCGCCCACTGGTTCCGAACAACGCCCCGCGTGGCGATCGTCCGGACCGTGGTGATCGTGGCGATCGTCCAGAGCGCGAGCGTCGTGCGCCGGTTCCATTGGCCGAAGGTCGTGCCCGCTGCCGTACCGCGCTGGGCGCGCGTGATGGTATCGCTGCCAAGAACCTGCTGGGTGCCATCCTCAACGAAGGCGGCCTGGCCCGCGAAGCGATCGGCCGTATCCAGGTCCGTGACAGCTTCAGCCTCGTCGAACTGCCGGAAGATGGCCTTGAGCGTCTGCTGACCAAGCTCAAGGATACCCGCGTTGCTGGCAAGCAGTTGAAGCTGCGTCGCTATCGCGAGGATTGATCTGCTCTTGAGCTGATCGTCCAATAAAAATCCCCGACTGGTTCGGGGATTTTTTATTGGGATTTTTCAGGTATCAGCCGAACCGATAGATGTCCATGCCCAGCGCGCCCATGGTGAACCCCTGATGCGCAACGCTGAACTCACCGCCTGCGCCTCTGGCGAAGTACAGCGGCAACAGGTGCTCGTCGCTCGGGTGGGCGCGGACAGCATGCGGCGCGAGGCTGCGGTAGTGGTGCAGTGCGCTTTCGTCATTGCTGCTCAGCTTGTCGATCATCCAGTCCCTGAATGCCTGAGCCCATGGCTCCACGCGCGGCGAGTCACCGTTCCAGCTCAGTTCGCCCAGATTATGGGTGATGCTGCCGGAACCGATGATCAGTACGCCTTCAGCGCGCAAACCTGCGAGCGCCTGGCCGATAAGGGTCTGCAGCTCGGGGCCTTGTCTGCTGGGCAGGGAAATCTGCACCACCGGAATATCGGCCTCTGGATACATCAGTGACAGCGGCACCCAGACGCCATGATCGAATGGGCGTCTGCTATCGACACGTGCAGGCAGGCCGCTGGCGGCCAGCAGCTCGACCACTTTTCGAGTCAGATCAGGCAGGCCGGGGGCGGGGTACTGAACGGCGAACAGTTCTGCGGCGAAGCCGCCGAAGTCGTGCCAGGTTTCCGGCTGCGGGTTACCGTTGACAATCAGCTCGTGGCTTTCCCAATGGGCCGATACCATCACGATGGCGCGTGGTCTGGGCATTTCGGCTGCGAGACGTGCCAGCGCAGGACCGCTCTCGCCGGGCTCCAGCGCCAGCATCGGCGAGCCGTGCGAGATAAACAGGCTGGGAAACATATGGACTCCGTGAAAATAGTGATGCCTCATCTTCCGCCAGGGCCGGGATCCAAATCTAATATAAGTTTTGATGCTGTTTGATCGGATTATCAGGAGGGTTTATGGAAGCGGAGTTTTGGCAGCAGCGCTGGACGGCGGGGCAGATCGGGTTCCATCAGGCCGACGTGAATCAGGACTTGCGCAGACTCTGGCCTGAACTGGGGCTGGAGAAGGGTGCCCGCGTTCTGGTGCCCTTGTGCGGCAAGAGCCATGACATGAGCTGGCTGGTCGAGCAGGGGTATCAGGTGGTCGGTGTCGAGCTGTCGCAGGCGGCGGTCAAAGACTACTTTGCTGAGCATCAGATCGAGCCGAAGTTGACGCAGCGGGAAGGCTTCGACCTGTACTCGGCATCGGGCATCGAAATCTGGTGCGGTGATTTCTTTGCGCTGACGGCTGAAGAGATCGGCCGGTGCGCAGCATTTTATGACCGCGCCGCGTTGATCGCGCTGCCGCCTGACATGCGTGAGCGTTACGTCCGACAGCTTGAACAATTGATGCCGCCTGTATGCAGCGGATTACTCATCACTCTGGATTACGATCAGGCCGAACTGGATGGCCCGCCGTTCTCGGTTCCTCACGAGTGGCTGCAGGCTCATGTGTCGGCACACTGGAGCGTGAGGCGGGTCAGCGAGCGCGATGCTCTCCAGAGCAGCCCCAGGGCGTTGGGTGCAGGCGTGGGGCGTATGCAAGAGTGTGTTTACTGGATGGAGCGCAGGGTTACAGCCGACGCTTGATTCTGCAGACACAGCGTCTCGTACCAGGCAGTGGACTGTGGGAGGTCTCACCACGTCTTCGACGTAGCCAGTCCGCTCCCGCAAAGCCGCGTCCCACGCTCCTCGGTCTGCTGTGAGCAGTGTTGCGTCGGCTACCGAAAAGCATAAAAAAGGGCGACTCACGTCGCCCTCTTTTCGTCACTGTCAGCTTGATCAGCCGCGGCGGCGCAGCGCCTCGATACGCACTTCCAGCGGCGGGTGGCTCATGAACAGGCCAGCGATACCGTGCTTCAGGCTGGCGTTGATGCCGAACGCCGTCAGGCTGTCAGGCATGTTCACCGGTACACCCTGCTCGGAGCGCAGACGCTGCAAGGCACTGATCATCGACTGGGTTCCGGCCAGGCGTGCACCGGCATCGTCAGCGCGGAACTCACGTTTGCGCGAAAACCACATCACGATGGCGCTGGCCAGGAAACCCAGAACCAGTTCGGCGAAAATCGTCGTGATGTAGTAGGCGATGCCCTGACCGTTTTCGGTCTTGAAGATGACCTTGTCCACAAAGTTACCGATGATACGGGCAAAGAACATCACGAAGGTGTTCACCACGCCCTGTACCAACGCCAGCGTTACCATATCGCCATTCGACACGTGGCCGATCTCGTGGGCCAGCACCGCCTTCACCTCGTCGGGCGAAAAGCGCTCGAGCAGACCCTGGCTGACGGCAACCAGTGCGTCGTTCTTGTTCCAGCCCGTCGCGAACGCGTTGGCCTCGTAGGCCGGGAAGATACCGACTTCCGGCATCTTGATGCCTGCATCGCGGGACAGTTGTTCCACAGTCTGCAGCAACCATTGCTCATGGCGGGTACGCGGCTGGGTAATGATCTGAGTGCCGGTGCTCATCTTTGCCATCCATTTGGAAATGAACAGCGAAAACAGAGAGCCCGCGAAACCGAACACAGCGCAGAAAACCAGCAGCTGATTGAGGTTCAGATCAACCCCGTTGGCCGCCATGAACCCATTGAAGCCAAAAAGGCTCAGGGTAATGCTGGCTATCAGCACGACCGCAAGGTTAGTGGCCAAAAACAGCAAAATGCGCATCATGGTCGTAACGTTCTCCTCAGGACAAAATGTAACTGGATGCCGGGTATATAAGGTGATGCCTGTCGCTATTCAACAGGGGGACTATTTCAAACTGTGTCCTCTGGTCAGATTCGATGTTAATCCCGGCAACCTGAACGGCGCCTGAGCCATAGCCTCCGACCTTGCAGCGGCTGAAAGCCGAAAGTCGACCGTGTCAGTCCAGGTCATAAATAAAATGCCCCGAACAGGTCGGGGCATGGTGCGAGGGCGTCACATCCGGTAATGGCCTACTGGCGATAACCCTTCAGGAAGTTGCCGATGCGGCCAATGGCCTGCTCCAGTTCGTCCACGCGAGGCAAGGTCACCACGCGGAAGTGATCGGGCCATGGCCAGTTGAATGCGGTGCCTTGTACAACCAGCAGTTTTTCCGACAGCAGCAGGTCCAGCACGAATTTCTCGTCGTTGTGGATCGGGCAGATTTTCGGGTCGATGCGCGGGAAGGCATACAGCGCACCCATTGGCTTCACGCAGCTGACGCCGGGAATGTCGTTGAGCAATTCCCAGGTACGGTTGCGTTGCTCCAGCAGGCGGCCCGGCGGGAGAATAAGGTCATTGATGCTCTGGTAACCGCCCAGTGCGGTCTGGATGGCGTGCTGGCTCGGTACGTTGGCACACAGGCGCATGTTGGCCAGAATGTCGATGCCTTCGATGTAGCTCTGTGCATTGTGCTTGGGGCCGGAAATCGCGATCCAGCCGGAGCGGAAGCCTGCGACCCGGTACGACTTGGACAGGCCGTTGAACGTGAGGCACAGCAGGTCCGGTGCCAGGGACGCGGTGCATACGTGTACGGCGTCGTCGTAGAGAATCTTGTCGTAGATCTCGTCGGAAAACACCACCAGATTGTGCTGGCGGGCCAGCTCCAGCATGCCCAGTAGTACTTCTTTCGAGTACACCGCGCCCGTCGGGTTGTTCGGGTTGATGATCACCATGGCCTTGGTATTAGGGGTGATCTTGGCCTTGATGTCGGCCAGGTCCGGCCACCAGTTGGCCTGCTCGTCGCACAGATAATGCACCGGGTTGCCGCCGGACAGCGCGACCGCGGCAGTCCACAGCGGATAGTCGGGCGCCGGGACCAGCACTTCATCTCCGTTGTTGAGCAGCGCCTGCATCGACATCACGATCAGTTCGGACACGCCGTTGCCCAGGTAGATGTCTTCGATGCCGACACCTTCGACCTGCTTCTGCTGGTAGTACTGCATCACGGCCTTGCGGGCGCTGAACAGGCCTTTGGAGTCGCTGTAGCCCTGCGCGGTCGGCAGGTTGCGGATCACGTCCTGCAGGATTTCATCCGGCGCCTCGAATCCAAACGGTGCCGGGTTGCCGATGTTCAGCTTGAGGATGCGATGGCCTTCCTCTTCCAGGCGTTTGGCGTGCTTGAGCACCGGCCCGCGAATGTCGTAGCAGACGTTAGCGAGCTTGTTCGATTTGCTGAACTGCATGGTGATGATCCCGAAAATGGACGAGCTGTTGCTGACTTGCAATTGAAGGTCGCTGCACGAAACACGATGAAAATGGGTTTGTGTGCGACAAACGCGGGTGCCAGACTGACGCCTGACCTGGCGCAATCATACGTGCCACCTGATCTGCGGAAAAGATACAGATCAGGCTTTTTCAGAATTGGAGGTGTACCCGTGGAAAAGTTTGAGAAGACGCTCGAAGAGTGGAGGGCGATGCTTGACCCCGAGCAGTACAACGTCTGTCGTCTGAAAGCCACCGAACGCCCTTTCAGCGGCAAGTACAACGATACCAGGACTGACGGTGTCTACCATTGTGTGTGCTGTAACGCGGCGCTGTTCGACTCTGCCACCAAGTTTGATTCGGGTTGCGGCTGGCCCAGTTTCTACGCGCCCATCAAAGACAGTGCAGTGGTGGATGTGCGCGACATCAGTCACGGCATGATCCGTACCGAAGTGGTCTGTGCCCAGTGTGACGCGCATCTGGGGCATGTGTTCCCGGATGGCCCTCCGCCGACGGGCCTGCGCTACTGCATCAACTCGGTGTGCCTTGACCTGAAGTCACGCGCATAGCCACGGCCTGCCGGGCGGTCGCTGCGCTTATCGCGTTTCATCAGCGTCGGAAATTGAAGTGCGCGCCGCTCGATTGCACGCTAACGTCATGGGTCATAACTTGATCCCTATTAGCCTGAGGCACCGTCATGAGCGAAAACCTGCTGAGCATCCCGTGCACCACCATCAAGGGTGAGCAGAAAACCCTCGCTGATTTTGCCGGCAAGGCCGTGCTGGTGGTCAATACCGCCAGCAAATGCGGTTTCACGCCGCAATACAAAGGGCTGGAAAAACTCTGGCAGGATTACAAGGATGAGGGGCTGGTCGTACTCGGTTTTCCCTGCAATCAGTTCGGCAAGCAGGAGCCCGGAGACGAGGGCGCAATTTCCGGATTCTGCGAACTCAACTACGGCGTCAGCTTTCCGCTGTTCAAGAAAATCGACGTCAATGGCGACCAGGCGCATCCTTTGTTCGTGCAGCTCAAGAAACAGGCGCCGGGGCTGCTGGGGTCGGAGCGCATCAAGTGGAACTTCACCAAGTTTCTGATCGGCAAGGACGGCAAGCTGGTCAAACGTTTTGCGCCGCTGACCAAGCCTGAAGAACTGACCGGGGAAATAGAAGCGCTGTTGCGTTAAACGTTCTGATCAGCCTGTTCGGTGATCGGAATCCACTGGTCCAGAATGCTTACCAGCTCGGCCCGTCTGAAGGGCTTGGCCAGGTAATCGCTCATCCCGGCGGCCTTGCAGCGCTCGCGTTCGTCGGGCATGGCGTTGGCGGTCAGGGCGACGATGGGCAGGTTGGGCCAGCGACCGCTGGCGCGGATCTGCCGGCTGGCCTCATAGCCGTTCATGACCGGCATGTTGCAATCCATCAGCACCAGATCGAAATCACCGCGCTCCAGCTCTTCCAGTGCCTCGCCGCCGTGACTGCTGACCACCACGTCGCAGCCAAGTTTGGCGAGTATCCCCTTGGCCACCAGTTGATTCACCGGATTGTCCTCCACAAGCAGGATGCGTGCTGGACGTTGTGTGGCCGGCTCCGGCAATGCGTTGGCCCTCACGCTGTTCTCTTCCTGAGCCAGCACGCGACGCAGCGTGTGGTAGAGCGCATTTCTGGCCAATGGTCGGGCCTGTTGCTGCAGGGGCGCCAAGGCGCTCACCTGTTCGCCGGGCATGAAATTACCGTAAGCGGTCACCAATAGAATGGGCGCGGGCGTCGCGGGGCGAATGGCGAACAGGCATTCAGGGCAATCGGTGATCACCAGATCAGGGCGTGTGTCGAGTTCCAGCTCGTGGGCGCGGTCATTGATGCTGCGCAGCTCCAGATCCACCCCCCACGCGGGCAGCAGGCTGCCCAGCAACTCCACCAGGCCGCTGCCATCGGAACTGATAACGGTCACGCGGCCTTTGAGCGGGGCAGGGGATATGGCTTCAATGTGGACAGGCAGTGGTAGCTCTGCGCAGAACAGGCTGCCGAAGCCTGACCGCGACTGAAAGGTCAGCGTGCCGTTCATGGCCTGACACAGACTGTGCGTCAGCGACAGTCCGAGCCCGGTGCCGCCGTATTGCCGGGTGATCGCCGCCTCTGCCTGGGTGAACGGCTGAAAGATTCGCGTCTGCGCTTCCTGTGCGATGCCGATGCCAGTGTCGCGTACCTCGATTTTCACCCGATTCTCTCGGGTCTGCGGGTCCACAACGTGGCTCAGTCGCACGTCCACTCGCCCGAAGCGGGTGAATTTGAGCGCATTGGACAGCAGGTTGCTGACAATCTGCCTGACTCTGGTCGGGTCGCCGGAAACCATGGCCGGGAAGTCCTGCGCGATCAGGCATGTCAGTTCAACGCTGGGCGCGGCGTTCTGGGACAGCAGGTTGGCGGTGTCCTCGACCAGCAGGCCCAGGTCGAACGGGATGCGTTCGATCTCCAGATGCCCGGCATTGAATTTGGACATGTCGAGAATATCGTTGAGCAGTTCCACCAACACCTTGCCCGAGTCATGGGCAATCAGCAGCTGCTGACGCTGCTCGGCATTCAGCGGGCCATCCAGCGACAGCGCCAGCATGCCCAGCAGCCCGTTGAGCGGCGTGCGGATTTCATGGCTCATGTGTGCCAGGAATGCCGAGCGCGCATGGGCCATGTCGAGCGCGGTGCTGCGTGCGATCTGCAGTTCTTCGTTGGACTGGCGCAGACGGATATTGCTGGTGCGCAACTCGTTGGTACGGGCCGAGACGATACTTTCCAGCTGATTCAGGTGGTCAGTGAGGCGATCCTCGGCTTCCCGGCGTTGGGCGAACTCGCTGGTCACGGTCTCGATCTGGCGGTTGAAGGTTTCGACCAGTACCCCGATTTCATCCCGCTCATGGTTCGGCGGGCAATTGATGTTCGACCGCTGCGGACTGCGCGGATCATGGCTGCTCAGCTCGCGGATCAAGCTGACCAAGGGTTTGGTCAGCGTTGCGTAGAACAGAATCGTCAGAATGGCGGCCAGCGCCAGGCTGCGTACGAAGCCGTTGAGCAGGGTGATTTCGGCGCGCTGCATGAAATGGCTGCCGAAGGCAAAAGTGTCGACCGTCAGGTACAGCGTGCCGATGGTTTCATTCGGCAGGTGGTCCAGTTTCAGCGTTTCCTCGAACTGGCGGCTCTCGCCGAACATCCAGTCGCTGAGAACCCGGTAGCGACCGGTTGCCATCGGGCGTTCCACGCTGGAGAGCACCATATTGTTGTTGTCGGTCAGCCTGGCGCTGACCACGGCAGGCGAGCGCAGCAGGCCCAGGGTCAGTTCCTGGGCCAGCTCGGCATCGATGTTGTAAGCGATGCGCGAGGCGGGGTTCTGGATGATTTCCAGCAGGGAATTGATTTCGCGATCGATGGACGCGTCTTCGCTGGCATAATCGATTGCGATTTGAAACAGGCTGAGCAAGGTCCCAAGCGCAAAGCCGATCAGTACGGCCAGCCGCGCCTGCTTGAACGAAAGCCTGTTGTTGAGCCTTATATCCATGAATACTAACTGCCACTTCAGGTGCCCAGTGCCGGGCAAGCATAGCTGATCGGGGCAGATGATCAGTCAGTTAAATATGAGGAGAAACCGTGGATTCCCGGATGAATGCATTTCTTGAGCGTGCAGACGCGGTACTTGCACGTCTGGAGCCTTTGCTGCCCGCGCTGCGCGAACCGGTGGACTGGACGCAGGCGCTGGCCGCCCGCTGGGTGCGTGAGGGCCGTAGCGGCTATCTGATGCCGCTTGAGGTCAGTCTCGACATGCGTCTGTCCGACTTGATCGGTGTCGATCTGCAGCGTGAGCAACTGGGCCGCAATACTCGCCAGTTCATTGACGGCCTGCCGGCCAACCATGCGCTACTGTGGGGTTCGCGCGGTACGGGCAAGTCATCGCTGATTCGCGCGCTGCTGGCCGAATATGCAGCGTCGGGCCTGCGCCTGATCGAGATCGAACGCGATCACCTGGGCGACCTGCCGCGTCTCGTGGAGCAACTGCAGAAGTTGCCACAGCGCTTCGTGTTGTTCTGTGATGATCTGTCTTTCGAGTCGGGCGAGGGTGATTATCGGGTGCTCAAGAGTGTCCTCGACGGGTCGCTGGAGCAGGCGCCCGACAACGTGCTGCTTTACGCCACCTCCAACCGTCGTCATCTCGTGCCTGAAAAGGAGAGCGACAATGCCAACTGGCAGCAGGTGGACGGCGAGCTTCATCCGAGCGAGGCGGTGGAGGACAAGATTGCCCTGTCCGACCGTTTCGGGCTGTGGCTGTCGTTCTATCCCTTCACGCAGGATCATTACCTGAATGTCGTCGAACACTGGATCACTCAACTGGCGCTGAAATCCGGCCTTGGCTGGAAGCGCGACGAGGATCTGGACAAGGCCGCGGTCCGCTGGGCGACCGGACGCGGTAATCGAAATGGTCGCTGTGCCTACCAGTTCGCACGTTACTGGGTGGGCCTTCAATTGCTGGAGCAACATACATGATCAATCTGCAAGACACGGGCGCAGGCCTGGACGGTTACAACCTGCTGGCCGCGCAACTGGAAGCCTTGCTGGCGGATGAGCGCGACTTCATTGCCAATGCCGCGCAGTTTTCCGCGTTTCTGTACACCCAGATCGACGATCTGAACTGGGCGGGCTTTTACCTCAATCGCAACGATGAGCTGGTTCTCGGGCCGTTTCAGGGGCAGGTTGCCTGCGTGCGAATTCCTTTCGGGCGCGGTGTGTGCGGCGCAGCGGCGCAGAGCAGAGAAACCCAGCGTGTCGAGGATGTGCACAGTTTTGCCGGTCACATTGCCTGCGACAGCGCATCGAACAGCGAACTGGTCGTGCCATTGGTCAAGGACGGAAAACTGGTCGGTGTGCTGGACCTGGACAGCCCGAGCGTGGGGCGTTTCAGTGAGGTGGATCAGGCGGGTATCGAACGTCTGGCGGCGATCTTTCTGGCTGCGACCGACTGCTGAGTCGGTTGCGGCAGACGCTTATAAACGGGTGGAAGGCGGCTTCCCAGGCGACCTGTCAGCGACTGACAGGACGCCATCACCGGCAAGCCGCTTTGCACAGTCAGATGTTTGCAAGTGCATCTGGTTGTGTCGGGGGCAGAGGTGGCAAGTCATCAATCGTAGATGACTTTCTTCTTCCATTCCGATTCGGTTTCGTCAGCCTTGAGGCCTTCAGTCAGCGCGTTGTCGTCGTCGGCAGTCGGGGCGGTATTGGTCAGGACCATGGAATTGGCGCGGGCCAGTTGCTTTTCCATCGCCAGCAATTGCTGTTGATAAGTGACCGGGTCCGGCTGGTTGCGCAGGTATTGCACGCCACGTTCGAATGCCAAACGCGCTTGACCTGGCTGATCCTGGGAAAGCGCCATCTGACCGAGGTTGTTGAAGAACTCGATATGCAGGTTGACCAGAATCGTGCGGATTTCGCGAATCCAGTGCTTGGCTTCGCTGGTTTGCAGGAAGCCATCGTGGGCAGCGCGTGTCACCTGACCATGCAGCGCTTCAAGCAGGAAGCGCACGTCCTTGGCCTTGGCTTCGGTCTGGATCGGTGTGACAGGGTTGGTCACTTCGATGCGGTCGCCCTTGGCCACTTGTTCTTCAAGTTCGGCAACGCGGTTCTTGAGTTGGGCGTTGCCTTTTTCCAGTGCCAGCATGCGCTGCACGACATTCAGCTCCAGGCGGGTCAGCAGCAGTTTGAGTGCCGGAGACATCAGTTGGCCCGGAAACACTTCGGTGATCTCGCCGCACCGACGCAGACGATCATTCAGCTCGACCTTGGTGCGTGCCTTGTCCAGTTTGCTGTTTTCAGCGACATGGTTCAAATAGCCGATCGCGATCAGCACAGCGATACCGGCTATTACCATCAGTGTGATCATGAGTGGAGTCACTGCACAAACCTCAGTTGTTCAAGTAATTTTGCAGGGAGTGTAGTGGCTAAGCACTACTGCGCATAGATGTGCCCGTCGGACTTTGTCATATCGCTTCTATTATAGGTACGTAATCGCAAACCGTCGGTCGGTGCCCTGAACGGGTGCGAAGTCGTTGATTTCAATAAATTTTCAGAATGGGGTTGACGACCCTTCAAACCATCCATAGAATGCGCGCCACTTACAGCGTAAAGCACACAGCGAAGCGCAATAAGCAGTGAATGTTGTACGTGTGTCCCCTTCGTCTAGTGGCCTAGGACACCGCCCTTTCACGGCGGTAACAGGGGTTCGAGTCCCCTAGGGGACGCCATTGCGGGAATAGCTCAGTTGGTAGAGCACGACCTTGCCAAGGTCGGGGTCGCGAGTTCAAGTCTCGTTTCCCGCTCCATTTTTAAGCAGCCTTGCTTCACGGCAGGGTTGAGTGAAACCAGAACCCTCTTCGGATGAGGTCTGGAACTGGAACATACACCATGATGTTTCAGGCAGTGTCCCCTTCGTCTAGTGGCCTAGGACACCGCCCTTTCACGGCGGTAACAGGGGTTCGAGTCCCCTAGGGGACGCCATTTGCGGGAATAGCTCAGTTGGTAGAGCACGACCTTGCCAAGGTCGGGGTCGCGAGTTCGAGTCTCGTTTCCCGCTCCAAATTCACAAAAACGCCGCTCAATAGAGCGGCGTTTTTGCATGCGCGTTTTAAGCCCGGCGTTCAAGCCAGTCGTTCAGCCAGCAATGCATCCAGTTCCGGCATCAGCGTCACGCTTTCCTGTTCGTTGGGGTCGGTGCGAGCGATGAGGGCGGTGGCCTCATGCTCGTTGCTCAGGTTGTACGGCACGTGCGGCATGCCTGCGGGAATGTAGAAAAAGTCGCCTTCCTCCACGGTCGCGTGTTTCTCCAGCGCTTCGCCGTACCAGCAACCTGTTCCGCCTTTCAATGAATAGATGGCGGTCTCGTGCTCCTGGTGTTTGTGCGCCTTGCCTTTGCCGCCAGGCGGGATGGTCAGCAGCTGCATGTGAATATGCCGGGCGCCTGCGCTTTCGGCCGATATCCCGACCTTATAATCAAGGCCCTGTTTGCCCTGATAGGTCGCAGCAGGTTTCAACAGCACGCAATCCTGTTGATGGTCGTGGGGCATGGGCAATCCCTCCGGCTGATAGTTAGAAATTGGCAGCGATAAGGGGCGAAACGCCAACACGCTTTGTTCGGAGCGTGAATCAGGCAAAGAAGGCGTTCAAGTGAAACAAAGTAACAAGTATGCCCTGGCGCTATGCGCCTGAAGTATGGCGTATACAGAAACGCCGTCCAATGAGACGGCGTTCTGCATGTTTCGATGAAAGGCTTTCAACCATCACGGCATCTGCGGCAGTTCATTGGGCCGCAGGTCGAACACCAGCACCTCGGCATCCACCCCTTGAGTCAGGGTTATGACCTGCTCGTTACGCAGACGTACACCATCGCCTTCACCAAGCGCCTGACCATTGAGTACCACGCTGCCGCGTGCAACGTGTACATAGGCGTAGCGATTGGCGGCCAGTTCAAGCGTGGCGGTTTCGCTACCGTCGAACAGACCCGCATACACGCGAGCATCCTGACGCACATTCAGCGCTCCGTTCTCGCCGTCGGGCGAAATGATCAATTGCAGGCGGCCGCGTTTCTGTTGGGGGCTGAAATGCTCTTGCTGATACTTCGGAGTGGCACCGCTGACATTCGGTACGATCCAGATCTGCAGAAAGTGCACGCCCTCGGTTTGCGAGTGGTTGAACTCACTGTGCGCCACGCCGCTGCCGGCACTCATCAGTTGCACGTCACCGGGACGAATCACCGAGCCCGTCCCGAGGGTGTCCTTGTGTTCCAGTGCACCTTCAAGCACGTAGGAGAAAATCTCCATGTCACGGTGCGGGTGCTGTCCGAAGCCTTTGCCAGCGGTCACGCGGTCGTCGTTGATCACCAGCAGGTCGGAGAAGCCCTGTTCGTTCGGGTTGCGATAGCTGGCGAACGAGAAGGTGTGAAAGGATTTCAGCCAGCCGTGATCGGCTGCGCCACGATCGGAAGCTTTGCGAAGAGTCAGCATGATAGTTTCTCCATCCAGATGTCGACGCTGCAGATTCAGACATCGACCAAGTGAGATGAAGGTTACTGGTTATCTGCAGGTGCAATAAGTAGCTGAAAGACGAATGACTGTCTCGCTGAAGTTGACAGTCATTCAGTCGAGCGCTTTGCCCTCACCTGTAATAGCGCTGTTTCACCGTCGCGTCTCTACCAACGGGTGTCTTTCAAGAGACCTATACCGCTTCGGGTGGTACTGCCTGCCTGAATCAGGTCTGATCCAGGCACATAATCCCCATCGCCCGCGATCTTCGCCATAATGCGCCTCCGACCTTTACTTTTTTCAAGTGACGCCTCATTCATGAAAACCGTAGCAATGGTCCTGTTCCCGGAGTTTCTTCTGCTCGACATGGCAGGCCCCATGGAAGTCTTTTCCATCGCCAACCGCTATCTGGCGCTGGAAAAGCACTACCAGATAAGCACCGTGGGTACGCAACACGGTGTCATCCAGGCATCCAACGGTGTGCGGGTGATGGCCGATGCTCATCTGGAGCAAGTCGCTGGCAGCCATGATTTGCTGTTGGTGCCCGGCGGGCCGGGAGCCTACGACAATAAACATCAGCCGCTGGTGGACTGGCTATTGAGCGCCAGAGAGCAGGCGGGATGTATCGGCTCGATCTGCACGGGCGCGTTCATTCTCGGCGAGGCAGGCCTGCTGGACGATCACCGAGTCACCACCCACTGGCATTACACCGAACGTCTGATCAAGCGGTTTCCCAAGGCCATCGTCGAGACCGATCAGATCTACATCAATGACCGCAACCTGCTGACCTCCGGCGGGGTAACGGCCGGTATCGACCTGGCGCTGGCAATCGTTGCTCAGGATCACGGCAAGAAAGTCGCGCAGGACGTCGCCAAGGTACTGCTGGTACTGATGAAGCGTCAGGGCGGCCAGGCACAGTTCAGTCCGTTGATGGCGGCTGTCGCGCCTAACGAAACCGCTGTTACACGGGTGCAGAATTACGTGCTGGAGCATCTGGACGAATCGTTCAGCGTCGAACGCATGGCCAGTATGGCCAACATGAGCGCCCGGCATTTCGCCCGGCTGTTTTCCCGTGAAGTGCAGATGACGCCCATGGAGTTTCTGCAGAACGCACGTATTGATCGCGCCAGAAGCCTGCTGGAAATCAGTGACCTGCCGCTCAAGACAGTGGCTTACCGGAGCGGCTTTGGCAGCGTGCGGCACATGCGCTTTCTGTTCGGTGAAAAGCTGGGTCTGACGCCGAGCCAATACCGTGAGCAGTTCAGTTAGTTTCGGGTGAATTGCGGGGGTGTCCGTATCTGGCATCGCATTGACCGTGTGACTCCCCCCGTGCAACTTGTTCCATCTTCATTGCCTGCCAAGATGAATAGGATCTATTCAGCAAGGTGATGCAATGGACTGCCAGCCCAGGCGTTTCAGCCAGCCAGACACATCGAAGCTACCGGAAACGTCTCCCCGGGATGAGGTGCTGCGGTTCGGTCCCTACGTATTCCATGTGCGCCAGCGCCAGATTTTGCGCGAGAGTGAACCGTTGCGTCTGGGTGGGCGAGCACTGGATATCCTGCTGGTCCTGATAGCGCGCGCAGGTAGCGTGGTAGACAAGGAGGCCCTGATCGCGCAGGTCTGGCCCGATTCCTTCGTCGAAGAGATCAACCTGCGGGTGCAGATTGCAGCCTTGCGCCGCGCGCTCGATGACGGGCAACGTTACATCGAGACGCTGCCACAGCGCGGATATCGATTCGTGGCGCCTGTTCACAGGACCGCGACCTCAGAAAGGCCCGAGCCGGCCTGCGCTCCCAACAATCTGCCTGTGCGTCTCACTCATGTCGTGGGGCGCGATGAGGTGGTGGGCAAGCTGGTGCGGCAACTGCCTGCAAAACGCTTCATCACGCTGACGGGGGCGGGCGGAATCGGCAAGTCGACCGTGGCCTGCCGCGTGGCTGAGCGTCTGGTGTCGCGCTATCAGGATGGCGTGTGTGTCATCGATTTCTCTGTGGTGGACAATGAGCAGGCGCTGGCTGTCTGCCTGGCCGGTCTCTTGCGGCGGGACGGGGAGCCGTGCCTGTCGAGCCTGACTGCTGAACTGGCGCAGGGGCGTCGCCTGTTGATTGCCGACAATTGCGAAACGATCGACGATGGCTGTCGGCAGTGGGTCGGCGCGCTGTTGACGCAGTCCGGGGAACTCGCCGTTCTGGCGACCAGTCGACGACCGCTGGATCTGCAGGACGAGCGACTGTTTGCACTGGAACCGTTGACCGTTCCGCCTGCATCCGCGCAGCTCAGTGTCGAGCAGGGCCTTGCGTATCCGGCGGTGCAACTGTTCGTCAGTCGCGCCCAGGCCTGCCAGCAGGGTCTGGTCCTGCGGGACCGTGACATGAAGGTCATGGGCGAGCTCTGTCGCAAGCTCGATGGTGTGCCTTTGGCACTGGAACTTGCGGCAGCGCAGATCAACGCCTTTGCGCTGGTCGGCTTGCACGCGCGTCTGGATCAACGTTTTCAGTGGCTGACGCAGGGTCGCCGTACGGCCGTCCCCCGTCATCAGTCGCTCAGGGCTTCGCTTGACTGGAGTCATCAATGCCTGAGCCTGCGCGAGCAGGCAGTGCTGCGGCGCCTGGCTGTCTTCGACAAAGCCTTCACGAGCGAATCCGCAGTGGATGTGATCGGGTGTGACGGGCTGGACGCGCACTCGGTGCGGGAGGCACTTGTCCAGCTGGAGCGTCACTCCTGGCTATCGAGTGTGCCTGGCGTCGGCGTGTCGCGTTACCGGCTTGCGCACACCACCCGCCTGTATGGGCTGGAAAAGCTCGAAGATGCTGGTGAACTTCAAACGTTCATGGCGCGCCACGCCCGTCACGTCAGCCTGCAGCGTTTTATGGCGAAGTCAGTGCAAGCGGTCGAGTAGCGCACGTGCCGCCAGCAGGTCCGGCGTAGCAAATCCTTCGCTGAAGCGGGCATGAACCGGCGCGAGCAGAGTCCGTGCCTGCTGCCCCTTGCCCTGGCGCTGCCAAAGCCCCGCCAGTGATGTCGCACTGCGTAATTCCCACGCCAGCGCGTGCTGAGCGCGCGCCACTTCCAGCGCCTGGATCAGCAGCGCCTCGGCGCCGTCCTCGTCATACGC
This sequence comes from Pseudomonas sp. CDFA 610, assembly GCF_021147865.1. NCBI lineage: Bacteria > Pseudomonadati > Pseudomonadota > Gammaproteobacteria > Pseudomonadales > Pseudomonadaceae > Pseudomonas > Pseudomonas sp. CDFA 610. The sequence continues at coordinate 121,135 of NZ_JAGTPM010000010.1, read as the reverse complement.
CTGCACGGTTTCGGCTCGGCACCGCAGCATCTCCGCCGTGCACCAGCCTGCCAGACCTGCCTGAGCCCGTTCCACCAACGCCAGGTCCAACAGACCGGGGCGCAGTGTGACCATGATGTCCCGAATCAGGCCTGAGCCCTGAGGCCGGTCGTCTGGCGTGGCGGACTCGCTCAACAATTGCTCGTAAAAGCCCGCCCAGCGATGGAACAGCAGAACCGAGTGTTTCTGGGTCTGTTCCTGCAACAGTTTCACCCTCACGCCTGCAACCTGGAGATCACCGTTGTAGAACGCGATGGCGCAACCGGCCACAGCCAGGCTGTAGCAGATGGACGCGCCATGGTTGATCTGTAACGCAATCTCCAATGCTTGAGTGGCCGTGCGTGCGGCCTGCTCAGGCAGGCCCTGCATCCAGAGAATGCGCGCCAGTAAGGTCAGGGACGCGACGCTCAGGTCGTACTGAATGCCGAAACCCTGGGTAAAACGGTTCAAATGGCCGTTATGCGCCATGTGCTGGATGACCTGTTCGGCGTCTCGCCTGGCCTGTCGCTGGTCGCCGTTGTAATGCAGCGCCAGTGCCCGCAGACGCTGCGCGCTCAAACGCAACGCCTCATTGGTGTCGAACCCCAAGCGGTTGAACCGGCGGCTCTGTTCAATCGTTTGCGGGTAGTGACCATTGCACAGGTTGACAGCCACCAGACCGGAAATCGCCTGCAGTTGACCGGCCAGATCGCCCGACTGCTCTGCCAGCACCTGCGCAGTGCTGAACGCCTCCACCGTTTCCGGCGTACCGCCAACGGTGTGGTAGGAAAAGTTGCCCTGCGCCAGTTTCAGGACCATTTTCAAGTCCAGGCAGGGCAGGGGGTTGGCGTCCAGCAGTCTCAACGCCCTGCGCACGTAATGGCCGTGCTCCTTGAGCAGAGACAGTTCCTGCCAGAGCGGTGCCGACTGAGCCACCAGGCGAATGGCAACGATCTGCGGCGCGTCTGTGTTCAGTCCCCAGGCCAGCGCAGACCGAATGTCTTCCAGGTTACGGCTGTAACGTTCGATCCACTGCGCGGTGGAGACCTTTTCCCAGTCCAGTCGCGCCTGCTCCATGATGGCCAGACAGCGTCGCGCGTGCCGTTCCTGCGTGGCAGGCAGCTCATGGTGAATGCGCAGTTTTTCCAGCGCATAACGGCGCGTGGTGTCGAGCAGGTGATAGAACACCTCGTCATCGCCGACCTCCACGTTCAGCAGGGATTTGGCCACCAGTTGCGTGATGGCGTTGAACACTTCGCAGGTCGCCACTGGCTGATCGGTGATCACTGCGGCGGCCGACTCCAGCGAGAAACGGCCCTTGAAGATCCCCAACCGTTGCAGACAGTTCTGTTCGCACACGTTGAGCATCTGGTAGCTCCAGTCCAGCGTGGTGCGCAGCGTCTGGTGGCGGGTCATCGCGTCGGACGGGTCGTCGCAATGCTCCCGGCAGCTCTGCTGCAAATGTTCCAGAACGCCGCTCAGGCGCAGGTTTCCGACTTGCGCCGCAGCAAGCTCGATGGCCAGCGGGATACCGTCCAGTCGCTGACACAGCTCGATGGCCAGCGGCAGGTTTTCATCGGTCAGTTCGAACTGTTCATGACTGGCCATGGCTCGCTCGACAAACAGTTGCAAGGCCGCGAAGCCCATGGCGCAAGCGCGATCGCTGTGCGGCGGCGGGCAATCCAGCGCATCCACCCGCTGCACGAATTCGCCTTCAGCCCTCAAAGGCTCGCGGCTGGTGGTCAGGATATGCACGTGCGGCGCGCTGCGCAGGATGTGTTCACTGAGCTGCGCGATGGCATCGATCATGTGTTCGCAGTTGTCGATCACCAGCAGTATGTGTCGCTCGCGCAGATACGCAGCCATGTGATTGACGGGGCGCTCGTCGGGCAACGACAGTTCCAGCAGTGACGCCAGGTGCGGGACGATTACCGCAGGATCGGTCAGCGGTGCCAGATCGAGCAGACGGACGCCGTCGTGATAGCGGTCGATCAACTGTTCGGCAACGCGCAGGGCGGTGGTGGTCTTGCCGATTCCGCCGGGGCCGACCAGAGAAATGAATCGGTGCTGCTGCAACTGGCTGACCAGGCGTTCGACCAGTGCTTCCCGGCCCAGCATGCGTGCGCGCCGCATGGGCAGATTGTGATGGGGCGGGGTATTCATCCAGGCATCCGGCGTGTTTTCGCTATGTTCCAGGGTAAACGGGGCGACAAAGCTGTAACCGCGTTGCGCCACTGTCACGATGTAGCGTTGCCCTGCCTGACCATCGCCAAGCGCCTTGCGCAAGGCAGCCATGTGCACACGCAGGTTGCCGTCTTCGACCACGGTTCTGGGCCAGACCCGGTTTATCAGATGCTGCTTGCTGACCACCTTTCCGGCGTGTTCCAGCAGCACCAGCAGGATGTCCACGGCGCGCTTGCCCAGCCGCAACGGTCTATCGGCTTCCAGCACCAGACGCTGTTGCGGATAGATGCGATAAGGGCCGAAACGCATGGCCTGCTCGTTGAGAACGGTCAACGGTCTTTTCCAGTTCAGAGGGATTGGGGACGTCTGCGTGCAGCGTAGCTTAACGGCTGCCAGTCACGACGCTGACATCCCTTCACCCTGACCTGCATTTCTCGCATGGCCGCGCCACGTGAAGGGGTTGATGCCTTCGGCGCGGGAGAAGATATGCGAAAAATGAGATTGATCACAGAACCCGCACTCCTGACTGATCTGGGTCAGGCTCATGACGGTGTGTTGAATCAGGCATTTGGCGCGGGCCAGACGCTGCTCGCGGATCCACTCCTGAGGCGACAGTCCGGTGCTGCATTTGAAGGCGCGGGAGAAGTAACTGCGCGACAGGGCGCAGGCCCGTGCCAGCTCGGCCACTTCGATGTTTTCACTCAGGTTGTCACGAATCAGTTGCTTGGCCAGACGTTCTCGCCAAGGGGACAACCCACCGCTGTTGCGGACGTTTTTTTCGCTGTGCAGCGCATCAGGGCAAAGCTTGCAGGCATAACTTGAATAGTGGTTCATGGCAAATGTCCGTGGTGGGGTGAGCTTTCCATGGGCAAGAATTTTCGCAGAGGCCGCTATTCTTGATTTCCGCGAGCCGTACTGACGAGTTAATCGTTGTTAATTCCGGGTCTTCCGAGTGGTGGCTAACTGATTGCGCGACAGCTCTGCCACGGGCATCTCAACGGCTTTGCAACCAGCCGAGGAAGCCGCCCTTCCTGACCTGCGGCGGGCGGGCCAGCAGGATCGAATGGCTGTTCTTCTGACGCACCGCCTGCAGCTTGTGCAGGGCCGTATTGACCTGGCTGGATTGCGCCATGCAGGCGCGGGCGATGTCCTTGTCGATGCGATAGACGATGCTGGAAGTCAGCGCGGTGAAACAAGCTTCGGACGGCGTGTCGTCCAACAGGCCCTGTTCGCCCAACACTTCGCTCGGCCCCATGCGACCGGCTTCGACGCGTTGCTCGCCATTGACCACGGCCGCACTGATCACACCGGTGGCGATCACGAACAGGCCGTCGGGCACCTCGTTCAGGTCCAGCACCACCTGGCCTGCGGAATACTGCTGAGCGGTCATGTGTTGTGCCAACTGATCACGCTCCTCCTCGCTGAGCGAACGGAACACTTTCACTTCTTCCAGCAGTGCACGGGCACGGGAAGCTGGCTCGACGACGGCGTCGGGCTGGCGAACGATCCCGGCGGCTTCCAGGTGTCGGTGGGCGAGGTCGAACAATTGGTTGCGCACTTCGCCTTTTTTACTCAAGTCGGCGATGAAACCACTGGCCACGTATTCCGACATGCTGTCCCCCGACGCATGCAGTACGGCCTTTGGCGCAGGGCTCAGCAACAGGCTGCTGCTGCCCTGTAGGGTGCGCTCCAGAGCGTCGAGCACCCGGCGTGGACGTATGTGGGTCGGTACCTGGATGCTGATCGAAACGCCGTGCATGTTGGTCGGGCGACTGAGGTTGACGATCTTGGCCTTGGCCGCCACCGAGTTGGGCACTACGGCGGTGCTGCCTGCGTGAGTCAGCAGATGTGTGGCGCGCCAGTCGATGTCGAGCACCTTGCCCTCGACGCCGTCGATCGACACCAGATCGTCCACTTGATAAGGCTTGGTAGTGTTGAGCACGATCCCGGAAAACACGTCGCTTAGCGTGCTCTGCAACGCCAGACCGACGATGATCGCCATCGCCCCTGACGTGGCCAACAGGCCCTTGACCGGCAACTCCAGTACATAGCCTGCGGCCGCCACCACGGCAATCAGGAAAACCAGCGCGCCGATCACGTCCTGCAACAGGCGTCCGCTGTGTCCGATACGGTGCATCAGCGCCAGACCGATCAACACGGTCAGCACCCTTGCGGCGTAGACCCACCAGAGAATCGCCAGGGCCGTGGCACCCAGTTGGATCACGCTGTCATCCGGCCAGGACGGGGCCTGCAACGGACTGATCCCTGCGTTGATGATGATTGTGCTGAACGCCAGAAACAGCGCCAGCCGAATGCTGACCTGCGCCACCCGCTGACGCACCGGTGCCAGGTGCCAGATCAGCACATCGGCCAACAGCAGCAGGGCGCTCCAGAGCAAGGGATGGCTCAATGACTGATGCATGGGATGACTCCACAGAACGTTGGGAATGGGCTTTTGCCTGTGGACACAGACTAATCAGGTGCTGAAATGCAAAAAAGCGGCTATAAAGCGTTTTACTGTCAACCAGGTCGTGACAATGAACCCTTTTGAAGACATGCGTATCTTTTGCCAGGTGATGGAGTCGGGCAGCTTCACGGCGGCTTCCGACAAGCTGGGACTGTCCAAGCAGTTCGTCAGCAGACGGCTGATGCAACTGGAAGAGCGATTGGGCGTACGCCTGCTTAACCGCTCGACGCGGCGGCTGGACGTCACGCCGCTGGGCCAGAGTTACTACGAATCGTCCCTGCGTCTGCTCGCTGAAGTCGAGCAGGTGGAGCAGGGCATCACAGGCCAGAACAGCGAGCCACGCGGCACCCTGCGCCTGAGTGCGCCGCTGTCGTTTGCCGTGGCACACCTGGGCTGCCTGCTGCCGCTGTTTCTGCAGCGCTACCGCGATGTGTCGGTCGAAGTGGACCTGAGTGACCGTCCGGTGGACCTGCTCAGCGAGGGCTATGACCTGGTGCTGCGCATCGGCATGCTGGAGGACTCCTCGCTGATTGCCCGGCGCATCGCGACAATCGACCGGGTCTACTGCGCCAGCCCGACTTATCTGGCCGAGCGCGGCACGCCGGAGAAACCTGAGGACCTGCACGCCCACGACTGCCTGCCGTACGGCCATGGTCGTCAGGTGCAATGGCGTTTTCAGGGCGCAGGCAAACCGCTGAGCCTTAGCGTCAGCGGGCGGATGCGGGTCAACAATGGTGAGCTGTTGCGCGATGCGGCGGTGGCGGGGCTGGGCATCACCTACCTGCCGACGTTCATTGTCGGCGCGGCCCTGCGCAACGGCAGTCTGGTGCGAGTGCTGGACGATCTGCGCCCGGAGCCGCTGACCCTGTCAGCGGTGTATCCACAGCATCGGCAGGCTTCCCGGCCAGTGCAGGCCTTCATCGAGTTTCTGCGCGAGCGGCTGGACTCGGGCATCGACCTGGATGACCGTCAGGGGTAAAACCTTTAGCTGATTATTTTGCATATTAGGCTAGATCAAAAATGAATTTAGCTAATTTTGTGCCGGGTGTTAGGGTCGTGCCATCTGCGTGAAGACGCATCTGTTGATGACCTGTGGAGAGCACCTGTGGCGAAAACAATCACCCGCTGGACAACGGGCCTGGCCCTGGCGCTTATGGTGTCGGCCGGTGCCCATGCCGCCAATCTCATTGTCGGCGACCAGAGCTACAGCGCCCGCACCGTGATGGAGGCCGCCGGCGTGCTCAAGGACGTGCCGTACGACATCGAGTGGAAACAGTTCACTGCAGGCTCGCCTGTGGCGGAAGCCTTGAACGTCGGCAGTCTGGATGTGGGATTGCTGGGCGATTCGCCCGCGCTGTTCATGGGGGCGCTGGGTGCGCCGATCAAGGTGATCGGTGTCTCGCGGCAAAACCTTGATGGCGTGGCGATTGTGGTGCGCAAGGACTCGCCCATCAGAACCGTGGCCGATCTGGCGGGCAGGAAGGTCGCGATCTGGAAAGGCTCGTTCAGTCAGCAGTTGATGCTGACCGCGCTGGACAAGGCCGGTATCGCGCGCGATACCGTGGATTATCGCTACCTGAGCGCGCTGGATTCCTCCCACGCGCTGGAAGGTGGCTCGGTGGACGCGATTGCCACCTGGGAGCCCTACGTCACCCAGCAGGAACGTCAGGGCGCACGCATCATCACGACGGCCAAAGGGCTGATACCGGCACAAAGTTTCATTGTCGCCAACGACCGCTCGATCAAGGACAAGCGGTCGCAGATCAGCGATTTCCTCCAGCGCCTGCAAGCCGCCCGCGCCTGGTCAGTGAGTGACCCGCAGCACAACGAAATCTACGCCAGTGCCTGGTCCGCCCTGACCAAGGCCGACGCGCAAGTCGCCAGCCGCTGGTTCTCCCGCGCCCAGGTCATCGTCGTGCCCATCACCCCTGACGTCGTTGCAGGCGCACAACAAACCATCGAGTTCTTCAACGGTGCCGGACTGACCAAAAGCTATCCCGCAGCAAGCGTGTTCGACGAATCATTCAACGCAGTGCTCCAGAGCCAGACCCAGGCGTCACGCTAGATCGAGCGTTCGGTACGACCAACGAGGGAGGATGACCGTTTGTCACGCTCCGCGTGGGAATGCCTTTCGGGACGCGCCGGGTCCGGACGTGACGGTCACGATCAGCAACGTGCAATCTGCTCAAACGCAGAAATGGTGGCCGGCGAATCGGTTTATCAAGCGACTGATCCATTGCTGAACGGACGCCATCGCCGGCAAGCCGCCCCTCGGCTTTTTTGGTTGCCACGGATTTTGCATTCGGGTGTCGAACACGATAAACATCACCAAACCCAAGGAGTGCGCCCTGACATGAGTCTGACCTCGCTGCACTGGGGCGCTTATCGCCCGCAGGTTGTGAATGGCAAGCTGCAAGCCTTGCAGCCTGTCGAGTGGGACAAGGACCCTTCGCCCATCGGTGACTCGGTGGCAGCGGCCATCACCTCGCCGACACGCATTATGCGTCCGGCCGTGCGGCGCAGTTTTCTGGAGCAGAAGGGCGGGCGTGCGCACTTGCGCGGGCAGGAACCTTTCGTTGAGGTGTCGTGGGAGGTTGCACTGGATCTGGTCGCCCGTGAACTGAAACGGGTCAGGCAGGAGCACGGTAATCAGGCGATTTTTGGCGGCAGTTACGGGTGGGGCAGTGCCGGGCGCTTTCATCATGCCCAAAGCCAGTTACACCGTTTCCTCAACTGCATTGGCGGCTATGTGTCCAGCACCGACAGCTACAGCCTGGGCGCCGGACGGGTGCTTATGCCGCATATTGTGGGCAGCATGGACTGGCTGCTGGCGGCTCACACCTCATGGAAAAACCTCGCCGAACACTGCGAGCTGTTCGTCGCGTTCGGCGGCCTGCCTGCCAAGAACGCCCAGACCAGCCCTGGTGGCGCAACGGATCACCTGCTTACCGACGCACTGCAAAAAATGTCTGACGCAGGTGTGCAGTTCGTTAACGTCAGCCCGCTGCGTGAAGACCTGGCAGGCCCTGCGCAGATCCAGTGGCTGCCGGTCAGGCCCGGCAGCGACACGGCCTTGATGATGGCGCTGTCTTACGTGCTGATCACCGAGAACCTGCACAACGAGTCATTCGTTCAACGCTACACCGTTGGTTATGAACGCTTTCGCGCTTACCTGCTCGGTCACACCGACAATCAACCGAAAAGCCCGGACTGGGCCGCAGCGCTGACGGATATTCCCTCGGAACAGATCGTCCGGCTGGCGCGCCAGATGGCAAGCAAGCGCACCATGATCAACGTTGCCTATTCGTTGCAGCGCTCGGTGCATGGCGAGCAGCCGTTCTGGATGACCGTGACCCTCGCTGCATTGCTGGGGCAGATCGGCCTGCCTGGTGCAGGTTTCGGCCTTGGATATGGCTGCATGAACAACACCGGCAGTGGACGCAAGGCGTTCTCCGGGCCGCGCTTTTCCCAGGGCAGCAACCCGGTCAAGGCGTTCATCCCGGTGGCGCGGGTGACCGACATGTTGCTCAACCCCGGCACCCCGTTCGATTACAACGGCCAGCGTCATACCTATCCCGATATCAAACTGGTGTACTGGGCAGGCGGAAACATTTTCCACCACCATCAGGACCTCAACCGACTGCTGGGCGCCTGGCAACGTCCGCAGACCATCATCGTTCACGAGCAGTTCTGGACCGCGCAGGCCAGGTACGCCGATATAGTATTGCCCGCGACCACTGCGCTGGAGCGCAATGACATCGGCAGTTCGGCGTCCGACCGGTTCATGATCGCCATGCAGCAGGCCATTGAGCCGGTAGGCGAGTCCCGCGACGACTATACGATCTTCTCCGGTCTGGCCGAGCGCATGGACGTTGCCGAGACGTTCACCGAAGGCCGCGATGCCCAGGCCTGGTTGCGATTCATCTATGACGATTCCCGTCAGCGTGCCGAGTCGTTCGGCATCGCGTTGCCAGCGTTCGACACGTTCTGGCGCGATGGCCTGCTGGAAATCGACTTTCCAGAAACCGACAATGTGCTGCTCAAGGCCTTTCGGGATGACCCGGATGCCCATCCGCTGCCGACGCCGTCCGGGCGTATCGAAATCTTTTCCGAGCGCATAGCCGGATTTGGTTATGCAGACTGTCCAGGGCACCCGGTGTGGCTGGATAAACCTGCGCCAGCCTTCGCCTTGCACCTGCTGTCCAACCAGCCCAAGACCCGGCTGCACAGCCAGTATGACCACGGCAGTTACAGCCGTTCTTCGAAGATCCGCGAGCGCGAGCCGCTGACCATGAACCCGAAAGACGCGCAGGCACGCGGGATTGTCGATGGCGATGTGATCAAGGTTTTCAATGAACGTGGCGCGTTTCTGGCCGGGGTGATCGTGTCCGAGGCTATTCGGCCCGGTGTGGTGCAGATCGCGACGGGTGCGTGGTTCGATCCGCTGGTGCGGGGCGAGCGCGGCAGCCTGGAGAAACACGGCAATCCCAACGTCATCACGCGGGACGTCGGTGCGTCGAGCCTGTCGCAAGGCTGCTCGGCACAGACGGCGTCGGTGGAAATCGTCAAATGGACTGAGCCGCTGCCATCGGTCACGGCGTTCGAGCCGCCAGCGATGGGTTGATCAAACACTGGCGTTTCGAGCAGCGAAAGCGGCCTTGCCGACACCGATCAGCACGGCATCGTTCTGCGGTGTGTGAACCCGGCCGCACAGCACGTTGCGGTAATGGCGCTGCAGTGGATTGCTGCGCGACAGGCCGGGATTGCCGGACGCTTCGATGGCCAGTTCCACGGCGCGTATCGCATTGCCGGTCACCAGGTATTTGATCTGTCCCGCGTGCTGAGCAGGCGTCAGGCCCTGCGCAGCTGCGTCAAGCAGGCTGCGGTTGGCGAACAGCAGCGTGTCGATGTGGCCAACGGTCTCCTGAAAGCGCGGCAGTGTCGAAAGCGCTGCGCCGAGGTTGGAAGGCTGGCGTTGTTCGAGCCAGTCCACCAGCCAGTCGCGTGCGGACTGCGCGATACCGTCGTAGACCGACGACAGCAGCACTGACATCCACAGCATGCCCGCGGGGTCCAGATCCGACTTCGGTGCGCTCCATGGGCTGACGCTCACCGCATGCTCCAGCGGCACCAGCACGTTGTCGAAACGGATCTCATGACTGTTGGTAGCGCGCATGCCCAGATGGTCCCAGTCCTCGATGATCTGAATGCCGGGCGTGTCCTTGTGCACCAGCCAGGTGCCTACCAGCGGGTCGTCGTCATCGCTGCGCCCCCACACAGCAAACCAGGTCAGGCCGTGACTGCCGGTGGAGTAGATCTTGGTGCCGCTGATGCGCCAGCCTTCAGCGGTACGACGGGCGACAGTGCCCGGCAAACCGCCACGTGCGGGCGTGCCCAGATCCGGCTCTACCCGCAGGGCATTGATCAGCGCGCCTTCACAGACGGCTTCCTCGCCGACGCGAACGCGCAGGTCGCGGGGCCAATTGGCGTTGTCCTGCAGGCGGGCGTGTTGCAGGTACTGCATCACCAGAATCAGCGCCGTGGAAGGTTCGCCTCGAGCGATCGCACTGATCACCTGCTGCGCCTTTACGAGATCCGCGCCGCCACCGCCCAGGCCGCTTGGCACCACGAGACCCAGCAGGCCATGTTCATGCAGCAGGCTGAAATTGGCATGCGGAAATTGCGCAGTGGCATCGTAGTGTGCAGCCGTCTCGGCCAGGGTGGCGGTCAGGCTGTTCAGTCGAGCTTCAAACGCTGCGGCCGATTCGGGCAGCGGCTGACGAAGGGGAAAAGGGCTCATGCGGGATCCTTTCGCAACGGGGCTGGATGGAGCGTACTGGTCATTGGCTGGCTGTCTGCGCGATTTGAGGCCGCGCCGCGTTGAAACGCTTGTCGAAGCCTGTCGAAACGTCGATTGGCTTGCCCAGAATGCCCTCGGCCAGATAGGTGTCAGCGGTGGCTTGCAAACCTTGAATGATCGTGTCGTCAATCAGCGTGCGCTGCATTTTGGTCGCCTTGGCAACTGACAGGTGCACCTCAAGCGGCAGGCCGGTGACCCTGGCCTGCGCGGCGGCGTACTCCTCGGGATGCGCATTGGTCCAGTTGAAGGCACGTTCGACCCGCGCGACGAAGTCGTCCAGTTGCAAACGTTTGCCTTCGATGGCCTTGCCGGTTGCGGCGAGATACAGGTGATTGCTCAACAGCTCGCTGCCGCTGACCAGCACCCGCGCATCGCTCTGACTGATGGAAATGGTGGTGTAAGGGTCCCAGGTCGCCCAGGCGTCGGCCTCGCCGCTGTCCAGCAGCAGCCGTGACTCGCTGGGCAGCAGGTTGATGAAGGTGACATCGCTGGTCTTGAGCCCCGCTTCATGCAAGGCGCGGATCGCCAGATAATGGCCGATGGAGCCGCGCCCGGTCACGATTCGCTTGCCCTTGAGGTCGGCCACGGTCTTGATCGGCGAATTCTTTGACACCAGCAGGGCGGTGGTAAAGCGGCCCTGGGCGTGAGTGATGCTCACCACTTTCAGCGGCGCGCCCGCACCCAGCGCGAACACATAGGGCGCGTCGCCCAAGGCGCCAAGGTCCACCGCACCGGCATTCAGCGCTTCGCCCAGTGGCGCAGCGGACGGGAATTCGGAAAACTGGATGTCATAGGGCACGTCCTTGAGTTCGCCGGACACCTGCAGCAGGGTTTTCAACAGGGACTTCTGGTTGGCTACCCGCAATGGCGCAAGGTCTGCCGCCAGTGCCTGCTGACTGGTGAGCAGGCTGAGTAAGGTGGCGAGCATCAGGCTTTTCAGCGGCGCGGCTGATTTGAAGAAAGGCAGCATGGAAGAAGAAACTCCGTTATCAGTAAGGTGGATCGCTCCGTGCTCTGCGTCATGCATCCATCAGCCTCACACTGATCGTTGCCTACGCGCAGCGATGGGCACGATCAGTGCCGAGGCAGACTTGTATCTGAAATGCGCGTAGAGCATAGGCACGGGCAGCTGTCTGGCGTCTCATATCACCCGAAACCCGTGTGTCCCGTCGCGGGCCAGTTGTTCGACCAGACCGAACTCCCAATCCAGATACGCCTGCATGGCGGCCTTGGGCGCGTCGGTGCCTTCGTAAGGACGGCGGTAGCGGTCGATGCGCGGTGACGCCAGACGCGTTTCGCCCTGTTCGAGCGCAAATCCGGCCTTGACCCAGCTGGCCGTGCCGCCCTCCAGCACGAATACCGGCCTGTCTGTCAGGGCCTCGACGTCGGCTGCCGCGAAGCGTGCCAGACGGCTGCTGCCACAGGTCAGCACATAGCGCTCGGCAGTCGGCACCTTGGCCAGTACCTGTTCGAGATCAGCCCGCAGGCTCCACCAGGCGCCGGGGATGTGCTGCTTCACGTAGTTGACGCTGGTGGTGAAATCCAGCACCGCCACACCGTCGTGGGTCTGCCAGTCGGCGAGGGTCCCGGCACTGATGAACTCCACCTGTGCAGGCGCAGGGAAGGGCGCGTCCCAGTCGCCCTGCTCGGAGAAGTCGATGGCTTGCAGCCCATCGATCACCGCCACCTCCCAGCCCAGTTGCGCCAGCCACGAAGCGGACATGTTGGCGCGCACGCCATCGTCATCGACCAGCACAATCCGTGCGCCGCGTACGCTGGCGTAGTGATCGGTTTCCTGCACCAGTTGTCCGCCGGGCGTTGAACGAGCGCCCGGCAGATGGCCTCTGGCGAATTCCTCGGGCGTGCGCACATCGAACAGGTAAGTGGTACGTGCCGTCTCCCTCTGCCAGCCGTGCAGATCGACCAGGCTGGCGCGCTTCACGCCTGCGCGGTCAGCCACGTTGCGGGCGTCGGCGCCAGCCGTGTTGCGGGTCCTGTCGCTCACTTCTGCGAAGCGCCGACTCTGCCCATGATCCAGCGTCTGATCGGCGAGCAGCCAGCCTATGGTGCCGTTGCGCAGTGCATGGACCTGATTGGGCAGGCCTGCATTGATCAACGACTGGGTACCGATGATGCTGCGGGTACGGCCTGCGCAGTTGACGATGATCCGGGTGTTCGGGTCCGGTGCCAGTTCACGGGCGCGCAGCACCAGTTCCGCGCCTGGCACGCTGATGCCGCTCGGGATGCTCATGGTCTGGTATTCGTCATAGCGCCGCGCATCGAGCACCACCACATCGGCCTGGCTGTCGAGCAGTGCCTTGACCTCTTCAGCGGCCAGCGACGGCGTGGCGCGATGGTGTTCCACCAGTTCGCCAAATGCCTTGCTTGGCACATTGACGTCGATGAACAGCTCGCCGCCGGCTTCGCGCCAGCCCTGCAAGCCGCCTTCCAGCAGCTTCACATCGCTGTAGCCCAACGCCTGCAAGCGTTGCAGGGCAATGTCCGCCAGGCCTTCGCCATTGTCATACAGCGTTACGGCGGTGTCGCGACGCGGGATGCGCGAGAACACTTCCAGCTCCAGTTTCGACAATGGAATGTTGGCTGCGAACAAGGGGTGTGCCTGCGCGAAAGGCGCTTCCTCGCGCACATCCACCAGCGCCAGTTCCTGATGGTCCAGCAGGGTCTGGCGAATCTCGGCAAAGGATCGGGTTGCGTGTGTGCTCATCAGGCGTGACTCCCTGTCGGTTGTGCTTGAGATGGAATCGGGGCTGCGTTGGAGTACCCGGAAATAAACAGCTTTTCAGTGCCGTCCAGCTCGTAAACCGCGCGCTTCACCTGACCGATGTCGGCGCCGTATACATGGATACTGATCGAAACCTGATCGCTGAAGGCATTGCTGACCTGATGGACATCATTGCGATGCGGCAACAACGCTTCGACCTGACCTGGCACCAGACGCACCGCCGCACCCTGTGGCTCAAGACGCCCTTCAGCACCGCGCACATAACCCTGAGCGTCTTCTGCGCCGCGCAGCATGCCGATCAGTCCCCATACACGGTGGTCATGAATCGGCGTGCGCTGGCCCGGACCCCAGACGAAACTCACCACCGAGAAGCGCTGGTGTGCATCGGCGTGCAGCAGAAATTGCTGGTAACGCGTCGGGTCGGGAACCGCGAATTCGTCAGGCAGCCAGTCGTCGTGGCTGACCAGCTGCGCAAGCAGTCTGCTGCCGCGAAGCAGCAGGTCGGTTTCGTGGGTATCGCTGCCGATCAGTTCGGTCAGCGCATCGATGAAAGCCCCGAGTCGTTCGGGGTGTCGGTTCTGAGTCATGTCCATTCCAGATCAGCGTCAGGTATGGATCGATATAAGCATAATACACAGGTTTAATATGCTATTTTTTAATGATTAGGATATAACGAAAACGTCTTTCACCGGCAATGATTCGGCCTTATGTTGGAGGTGTGGACTATTCATGAACGCCCATTGGTACTATGCTTTTTGCCTATGTTTCTTTTATATTTTTATGTGCGGTCCGAATGAAAATTGATGATATCGATGCGTTCGTTGCGGTGATTCGCTGTCAGTCGATCAGCCATGCGGCTGAATCGCTGGACCTGACCCAGCCGGCCATCACGCGCCGGGTGCAAAATTTCGAGCAGGCGCTGGGCGTCGAACTGTTCGATCGCAACACCAAACCGCTCAAGCCCACCGCCATGGGCATTCAGGTCTATCAGAAATGCCTGGCGATCCTGCGTGAAATGGACGCGCTGCGTGAGCTGGTGGCCAGCGATACGCCGCCCAGCGGCCTGCTGCGGCTGGGTGTGCCGCAGACCATTGGTGACGTGGTGCTGCTCGACGCGCTAAAGCAACTGCGGAGCGAGTTTCCCGACCTGCGCGCCCAGGTGAGCACCGGCTGGGGCAGTTATCTGATCGGCAAAGTCGAAAACGGCGAACTGGATGCGGCTGCCGCACTGTTCCCGGCCGGCAAGATTTTCCCTGAAAACATCGTGGCGCAGTCCATTGGCCGAATGGAGTTGGTTGTGGTCGCCGCCAGGAACACGGTGCCGAAAAAGCCCGGCAAGCTGGCCGACTGTTATCAGCAGGGCTGGGTACTGAATCCCGACGGCTGCGGATTTCGGGCGGGCCTGCAACGCACGTTGTCCGATCAGGGCCTGAGCATGAAGGTCAATCTGGAAACCTTCGGCACCGAGCTGCAACTGGGGCTGGTTGCCGATGGCATGGGGCTTGGCCTGGTGCCGCGTCCTTTGCTGGAACGCAGCATCCACCGCGATCAACTGGCCGTCATGCCTTTGAAAGACTTCAAGCCGGTGATGGACCTGTGGCTGTTCTATCCGCGTTTTCTGGGCAACCTGCAAGGTCCGGTGGATGCGTTCGGCGCGCTGGTGGCGCAGTCGCTGGAACAGGTTTCGGCTGCTGCCTGACGGGGCTCACCGGCAGGCATGACTGTGCCGACCGGTGTCATCTGCCAAAAGCTCAGGCAACCTTCTCGCGGGCTTCGCGCTCGCGCTGGGCGACCAGCTCGCGGGTCAGCGGAATAAGTTTTTTGCCGTAGTCGATGGCGTCATCCAGCGGGTCGAACCCGCGAATCAGGAAGGTGGTAATCCCCAGGTCGTAGTAATCCAGCAGCGCGTGTGCGACCTGTTCGGGCGTGCCCACCAATGAGGTCGAATTGCCCTGCGCGCCCAGCAATTCGGCGATACCTGTCCACAAACGCTTGTCCAGACGCGACCCTTGCGCGGCAGCGGCCAGCAGGCGGCGAGAACCCTCGTTCGGTGGTTCTCGGCGAATAAACCCGTTGCGCTCGGCCAGTGCCCTGGCTTTTTCCAGAATGCTGTCGGCACGTGCCCAGGCCTGTTCTTCGGTGTCGGCCAGAATCGGCCGCAGCGACAGGCTGAAACGAATGGTGCGACCGTGTCTGGCGGCCTCGGCGCGAACCCGTTTGACCACGTCCCGCACCTGCTCATACGTCTCGCCCCACAAGGCATAAACGTCGGCGTGTTTACCTGCGACGGCAATCGCGGCGTCTGACGAGCCACCAAAATACAGGGGAATATGTGGTTGTTGCGCAGATTTGACCAGCGAGTGCGCGCCCTCGAACTGGTAGTAAGTGCCCTGGTGATCGAAGGGTTTGTCGCTGGTCCATTCCTGACGCATTACGCTCAGGTATTCGTCGCTGCGCGCATAACGCTCATCCTTGCCGATATGGCTGCCGTCGGCACGCAGTTCCTTGTCATCGCCACCGGTGATGATATGCACCGCCGTCCGGCCGCCATTGAACACATCCAGCGTCGCGAACTGACGGGCCGCGACGGTCGGCGAAATGAAACCGGGACGATGCGCGATCAAAAATTTCAGTGTGTGGGTCACGCTGGCAGCGTGCGCAGCCACCAGCGTGCTGTCCGGACTGTTGGAGTGATAGGCGATCAGGGCTCGGTCGAAACCTGAGTCTTCATGAGCCCTGGCGACTTTCTGTACGTAATCGGGCTGGACGGCCGCGCCACTGCGTGGATGGATTTCCGAACCGGGCTGCGTCGCGATATAGCCGATGAATTCGATGCTCATGAATAACTCCTGCCAATGGTTGAGGTCCGTTCGACCTTGTCGACTGGCACCTTAATGGGCGGGAGCGGAGGCTGTGAAATTCGATTTTGGTCTAAGTTAATTATAAAAAATATGCATTATGTGAATGGGTGATAATCAAATATTTTAACTATTAGCTTAGATTCAAATAGAATTTCACTCAGTGTTCTTATGCACCTAGCATGGGCTTATCCAGTGAGTCGGGTGCGTTTGCCCGATCCGTTCAGCAAGGATGCCTTCATGCCTGAAACAACCCTCAGTTCCATCGATGCCGGATTTCTGGTCGTCAACAAACCCGAGCGACAGGCCGCTGCGCCGTCCGGCAGCCCTTGGCGCGTGCCCGGTTTCGTGCTGCGTCTGCTCAGCCCGCTCGCGTTGTTACTGCTCTGGGAGCTGGCCTCACAGACCGGCCTGCTGCCGGTGCGGGTCATTGCTGCGCCGTCGCAGATTGGCGGCACGCTCTGGTCGATGATTCTGTCTGGCGAACTGGGCCGACACTTGTGGGTGTCGCTGCAGCGCGCGCTGCTGGGCCTGAGTATCGGTGTCAGCATCGGGGTCGTGGCCGCGTTGATCACCGGTCTGTCCAAGCGGGGTGAAATTGCCCTCGATTCTCCGATGCAAATGCTGCGCACCATTCCCTCGCTGGCGCTGGTGCCGCTGTTCATCCTCTGGTTTGGCATCGGCGAGTTCACCAAAGTCGCGCTGATCGTGATGGGCACCACGTTCCCGGTGTACCTGAACCTGTTTTCCGGGATCCGCAACATCGACCCCAAACTGATCGAGGCCGCCAACACGCTGGGTCTCAGCCGTCGCGAACTGATCTGGCACGTGATCCTGCCTGGCTCGCTGCCATCGTTCTTCGTCGGCCTGCGCTATTCGCTGGGCATTTCCTGGCTGGCGCTGGTATTCGTCGAGCAGATCAACACCACGGCGGGTATCGGTTATCTGGCCAGTGACGCCCGCGACTTCATGCGCACCGACGTGATTGTCATCTGCCTTCTGATCTACAGCGTTCTCGGGCTGGTGATCGACGGCATCATTCGTACGCTGGAGCGCTACGCCCTGGCCTGGCGCCCGACTTTTCTGAGGAACTGAACATGACTGCTTTCGACGTGCGCAACACACAGACGACCCTGCACCGTGCCCCCGAACAAGTCGAGCAGGCTCCGGTCCAGCTGCGCAATGTGGTCCGGCAGTTCGGCCAGCAGCGCGTGATTGACGGGCTGAATCTGGACATCGCGCCGGGTGAATTCGTCGCATTGCTCGGGGCCAGCGGATCCGGCAAGACAACCTTGCTGCGTACCCTCGCCGGGCTGGACAGCATCGACAGCGGCGAGCTGCGCGTGCCGGTGGCGCGGGCGGCGGTGTTTCAGGAGCCCCGCTTGATGCCATGGAAGAGTGCCTGGAAGAACGTGGTGCTCGGTCTGCACGTCGACAACGCCAAGGCGCATGCCGAAGCCGCGCTGGGCGAAGTCGGTCTGTCGCATCGGGTCAATGCGTTTCCAGCCACCTTGTCCGGCGGTGAAGCACAGCGCGTGGCATTGGCCCGTGGGCTGGTGCGCGAACCGAAGCTGTTGCTGCTGGACGAACCCTTTGCTGCGCTCGATGCTCTGACGCGCATTCGCATGCATCAACTGATCATCGACCTGTGGCGCAAGCATACCCCGGCAGTGCTGCTGGTGACCCATGATGTGGATGAAGCGATTCTGCTTGCCGACCGGGTCATCGTGCTGGCCGATGGCAGGATTGCCGACGAGATTCGTATCGAACTGCCGCGCCAGCGCGACAGTGGGCAGACCGGGTTTCAGGCGATACGCAGTCGTCTGCTCGGGCTGCTGGGCGTCAAAGGGCATGAGCAGAACGCCGAACCGGACGATGTTGCGCACAACCCGACACTCAGCGACCTGCGACGTGTCGCCAACGCTCGTTGAGCGGGTAAACGGTGCGTATCATGGGCGCTCCTTCATGCGGAGCACGCGGTCATGTCTGCCGGAAAACCTGAAGTTGTCATTACCTACTGCACCCAGTGCCAATGGTTGCTGCGTGCGGCCTGGCTGGCGCAGGAGTTGCTGAGCACGTTCTGCGACGACTTGGGCAAGGTGTCGCTCGAGCCGGCCACAGGTGGCACCTTTCGTATTGCCTGCGACGGCGTGCAGATCTGGGAGCGCAAGGCCGACGGTGGTTTCCCGGAAGCCAAGGTGCTCAAGCAGCGGGTGCGGGATCAGATCGACCCGGCGCGCGATCTTGGCCACAACGACCGGCACCGCGCAGCGGACCCTCAATGAGATTCTGTTTCTGCATCTCGGCTGCCCATCAGGCCTGAGATCAGAATGGCGACAATGATCAGCGCCCCGCCCAACAGCATGCGCAGCGTGGGCGTTTCGGCGAAGATCATCCACGCGAAGGCAATGCCGTAAAGCGGCTCCATGGCAAACACCACAGCGGCCATCCTTGCCTTGATCACGGCCAGACTGGCGACGAACAGGCTGTGCGCCAGCCCGGTGCAGAACACGCCGAGCAGCGCAATCCACAGCCAGTCAGTGGTCGATACGCCGGGCAATGAAGCGGCTGCCCAAGGCAGCAGGCACATGGCAACGATCAGGTTCTGACACAGCGCGGCCTGCACCGCATGTACATGAAGCGCGCTGGCGCGGTTGACCAGCGACAGCAGGGCGAAGGTGAAACCCGAAAAAATCGCCCATAAAAGGCCGCCCGTCGCTTCGCTGGCCAGATCGAACCCTGGCGTTACCAGCATCAGTCCCACCGTGACCAGTGCGACCAGCAGCATCTCGATGCGCCGGATACGCTCGCGAAATACCAGACCCTCGAGTATCACGGTGAACGCTGGAAAGCTCGCAAAGCCCAGCGTCGCCACGGCCACCCCTGCCACTTTCACCGCAATGAAAAACGACACCCAGTGCAGACTCAGTAACACCCCGCTGAGCGCCAGACGGGCGCCGCTGGCTCGGCTCAATGGCTTCCAGCGCGAGCTGCCAACAAAGCGCACGAACACGGCGAGTGCTGCGGCAGCGAATGCAGCACGGCCGAAAACAATCACGGACGGGGATGCATGGGCCAGTTTGCCCAGTACGCCGGACAGGCCGAACAATAGGGCGCCCATGTGCAGGGCGAGCAGAGCGGAACGCGGAGTCATGACCATCCTTGTGGGCGCGGCGACAGGCAAGTCTACCTCGCAGAGGCTATTGTCATGACATCGCCATGTGCGTGTCACATTCAATTAACCGGCATGCCGCACTCTGTTGGAAAACCCGCCGGAGGTCGTCCCATGAGCAGTGCTCAGCTCGCCAAACCCAGCCGCAAGCAACGCGTGCGGACCTTGTGGATTTCCGATGTGCATCTGGGCACGCGCGATTGTCAGGCTGAACACCTGTCGGCGTTTCTCAAGCGCTATCAGGCTGACCGGATTTATCTGGTGGGCGATATCATCGACGGCTGGAAGCTGCGCGGCGGCATGTACTGGCCGCAGGCGCACACCAATGTCATCCGACGCCTACTGACCATGAGCAAGCGCGGCACCGAAGTCATCTACGTCACGGGCAACCACGACGAGTTTCTGCGCCGTTACTCGAAGCTGATTCTGGGCAACATCCAGTTGGTGGACGAAGCCGAGCATGTGACGGCTGATGGTCGTCGCCTGCTGGTGATTCACGGCGATCAATTCGATGTGATCACCCGTTACCACCGCTGGCTGGCGTTTCTCGGCGACTCGGCCTACGAGTTCACCCTGACCCTGAATCGCTGGCTCAACCACTGGCGAGCGAAATACGGCTATGGCTACTGGTCGCTGTCGGCGTACCTGAAGCACAAGGTCAAAACCGCCGTGAATTTCATCAGTGATTTTGAAGAGGCCATCGCCCATGAATGCGTGAAGCGCGGGCTGGACGGCGTGGTGTGCGGGCACATTCATCACGCGGAAATCAGCCAGGTGGGCGGCGTGGAGTACATGAACTGTGGCGACTGGGTCGAATCCTGCACAGCGCTGATCGAGCATCTGGATGGCCACATTGAGCTGTTCCGGCTGGCCGATGCGCACCTGAAAGCCAGCCCTGAAGTCGAGCAGCAGGAAGTGCCGTTCAGCGAGCCGGTTGCCTGACTTCCTTTCTCAAAACGGCACCTTGCCCAACAGCATGTCGCGGTACATGACGAAATCGCCGAGCAGGCTGTAGAAAGGGTGCTTGAAGGTGGCGGGTCGGTTTTTCTCGAAGAAGAAATGCCCGGCCCAGGCAAAGCCGTAACCGGCAATCGGTAACAGCGCCAACAGCCACCAGCGTCCACTGCCGATACCAAAAGCCAATAGAAAGATCACCAGCGTGGTGCCAATGAAATGCAGGCGCCGGCTGGTACTGCTGCGGTGTTCTTCCAGGTAGTAAGGGTAGAAATCGGCAAAGCGGGTGAACGGCTTTACGGTATCCATGTGCAGACCCTCGCGTTGGCTTCGGATCAGTCTAGCCTGACAGGGTGCTGTTTGGCAGTACCCATCCGGCGCAGTTCACCGTACTGCAGGACGTGGCCTGTCGGCGATCTGCCGTGAACCGGCGGCAGAATCGACACATCAGGCGTCAGCTTTTTTCAGCCGTGCATCAATGTCGCCAGAACGCAGGCACGCACAATACCAGCACGGTGATGATTTCCAGGCGACCCAGCAGCATGCCGCCGGACAGAATCCATTTTGCCGCATCCGGGAGGGTGGAGAAGTTGCCTGCGGGCCCGATGACTTCGCCCAGCCCAGGTCCGACGCCCGACACCGTGCTGGCGGCGCCAGTCAGCGCCGTCATCCAGTCCAGACCCAGCAGCGACAGCATCAGCGCGATCAGGCAGATGGTGATGGTGAAAAAGAACGAGAATGTCAGGATCGAACGCACGATCTCGTCGTCCAGCCGATGGCCGTTGTATTTCTGCTTCATCACGGCGCGTGGATGGATCAACTGGTTAAGGTTGGTCTTGAGCAGAATATAGGCGACCTGGAAGCGGAAAATCTTGACGCCGCCTGCGGTGGAGCCGGAACAGCCGCCTATGAAACCCAGATAAAAGAACAGCATCAGCGAGAAATTGCCCCACAGGCTGTAGTCGCCCAGTGCAAAGCCGGTGGTGGTGACCACCGAAGTGACGTTCAGCGCCACGTGACGCAACGCTTCGGTCCACGGCAGGTCGGTGGTGTTCGCGTACCACACGGTCATCACCAGCCAGGTGATCAGCAGCAGGCCGATCAGCCCCTGCACTTGCTCGTCCCGGAACAATGCACCCCGGTTACCGCGCAGTGTGGCGACATAAAGGGTGAAGGGCAGGCTGCCGAGGATCATGACCACAATGGCGACCCAGTGCACCGCAGGCTGCGGCCATTTCGCCAGGGACAGGTCGGACGTCGAGAAACCGCCGGTGGAAATCGCCGACATCGCATGATTGATCGCATCGAACAGGCTCATGCCCGCCATCCAGAACGCCAGACTGCCCAGCGCCGTGAAGCTCACATAAGCCAGCACGATGAACTTGGCCACCATGTGCGAGCGGGGCATGACCTTTTCGGAGCGGTCGGACGATTCGGTCTGGAACAGCCGCATGCCGCCGATCCGCAGCAGCGGAAGAATCGCGACGGCCATACCGATGAAGCCGATGCCGCCCAGCCAGTGCAGCATCGAGCGCCAGATCAGAATCCCCGGTGACATGCTGTCCAGATGGCTGAGCACGGTGGAGCCGGTGGCCGTGATACCGGACATGCTTTCAAAGAAGGAGTCTGTATAACTGATGTGCTGGGTCAGCAGAAAAGGCAGTGCCGCGAAGATGCACACCACTATCCAGCTGGAGACGGTGAGCATGTACATGTCGCGCGGGCGCAACTGAACGTGCTCCGGCCGACCGGGAACCACCATCGCAAGCCCGGCGATGAAGGTGATGGCGCTGGCCCACAGGAACGAGCGCAGGTCTTCGAAGCGATCGTAGATGACCAGCGTGGCCATGGGCACGATCATGGCGACAGCCAGAGTGATCAGGAAGATGCCGATGATGAAACCGATGATGCGAAGGGTCGGCAACGACATGAAGGACTCTGGCTGCAATGAAGAAAGGCGCCATTCTACCCGCGCATACGGGCATGTAAACCAGCATGGCCGGGGCTTGCGTTCGACATTGCCTGTAAGTAATTGCCCGGCGTACTCGTTATTGAAGCTGTACAGGCTCTAGAATGCCCGATCCATTTCGAAAGGAGACAACCCATGCAGGCGCTCGACGCTTTGCTCAACCGCGTATCGGTTCCTCGTCTGGTCGATCCGGCCCCGGATGCCGCACAGCGCGAAATCATGTTCGGCGCAGCCTTGCGCTCGCCTGACCACGGCCAATTGCGGCCGTACCGATTTCTGACCGTCGAAGGCGCAGCCCGCGAGCGCATGGGCGCCTTGCTGGCCGAGGCGCTGGAGCAGGGTGGTAGCGAAATCACCCCACAGGCGCTGGACAAGGCCCGCCTCGGCCCCTTGCGTGCGCCATTGGTTGTGGTGGTGATTGCGCGGTTGCAGGATCACTTTAAGGTGCCGCGCAAGGAACAATTGATTACTGCCGGGTGTGCGGCGCATGGCGTACTGCTGGCGGCTTACGCACTGGGCGTTGGAGCAGTCTGGCGCACGGGCGAGTTGTCGTATTCGCCCCACGTGGCCAGCGGGCTCGGGCTTGAAGCCGATGAGGAAGTGGTCGGTTTTCTGTACCTGGGCACGCCGCTGAACCCGCCCCGCGAAGCACCGAAAGTGGACGTGGGCGGGTTTGTCAGCGAGTGGCAGGGCTGACGGGCGTCAAACCGATGAGGGATTGACCGGTTCTGGCGGCAAATCCAGTGTGGCGATAAAACCGCCCTCGGGATGATTGCCCAGCGTCAGGCTGCCGCCATGGCGTTCTGCAGCGCGTCGGGCGATGGCCAGTCCCAGCCCGTGGCCCGGCGCGGTCTGGCCGGGCGCGCGATAGAAAGGTTCGCCCAGTTGCGCCAGATGTTCCTCGGCAACGCCGGGACCATGGTCGCGCACGCTCAGGCGTATGCGGTTGTCCACGCGAGTCGCCTGTAAATCGATGCTCTGGCCCGGCGGGTTGAAGCGCAGGGCGTTGCGCAGCAGGTTGTCCAGCGCACGTTCGATCATATCGGGCCAGCCCTGCAGCTGCAGGTCGCTTTGTACCTGCACCTTGATAGCCTGTTCGGCGCCATCGAGTTGCGTGTCGTTTTTCAGACGATGCAGCAGTCCTTCCAGATCGACCGGCTCGGCGCTGCCGAAGTCTGCATCCAGACGTGCCAGTGCGAGAATTTCGCTGATCAGTGCTTCCAGTCGATCACATTCGCGGCCCAGACGCGGCCACAGCTTTTCGCGCTCGGCAGGTTCAGCGCGCTCGGCCAACGCCAGTGCGATGCGCAGGCGTGCCAGCGGCGAACGCAATTCATGAGAAACGTCGCGCAGCAATTGGCGCTGACTGCCGATCAGGCTTTGCAGGCGGGCGCCCATGCGGTTGAAGTCAGTCGCCAGTACGCCGAATTCGTCCCGCCGGTTGGCCAGTTGCGCCAGGCTGTGCTGTTGATAGCTGGTCTGCCCCAGGTCGTGTACTGCGCCGCGCAAACGACTCAGTGGCCGGGTGATCGACAGGGTCACGAACAGACTGAACAGGGTCAGCACGACCAGTGCGATGCCCAGCGCACTCAGCGGCCACATCAGGCTCTGGCGATGCCATTGATCGAGTTCGGGGTGCGGAATCCGGTAAATGAACAGGTAAGTTTCGTTGGTCTTGGGGCTGGTGTATTCGGTTGCCAGACGACGCCATGGCAGTTTTCTGCCTTCATCGTCGTCACCGCCTTGCTGCTGGCGGGCTTCGAGGGCGGCTGCACGGGGCGGAAAGGTGCCGCGCACGACCGGTTCACCGCTGTCATTGAGCACCTGAACGTCGATCCGGTTGCGGCGTTTGAGGGTTTGCAGGTAGTCCTGAGACGCGTCGGCACCCTGTTCTTCGAACCGTTGTGTCCAGTTTTCCGGCAGCTCGTTGAGCACCGGGTGGCGGCTGAGGATCCAGGCGTCCTGATTGAGCATGTGCCCGAGCAGAATCGACAAACCTGCAACCAGAGCAATGGCCAGCCAGAAACTGGCCAGGATTCGCCAGAACAATGAGCGCACAGGTTTTCCTCGGTCAAGAAATGAACAAGCCCGGCATGCTCCAGCATGCCGGGTTGGTTGCAACCAGTCTGCCGTCAGGCGTGACTGATGTTATTGGGTCTTGGCAGCCTTGGCTGCTTTCCAGGCCTTGAACTCGGCCCACTCGGCACGACGCTCATCCTGCTTCTTCTTGATTTCGTCGAACTGCTTTTGCTGATCAGGCTTGAGCAGGGCGCGAATCTGGGTATCGGTTTCGTTACGCTTGGCGTTGATCTCGTCCTGCATGGCTTTCTGCTCGGGAGCAGGCATCTTGTCCAGGTAACGCTGAGTAATGTCACGACGCTCGTGCATCTGGTCACGCATCAGGCGGTCGATCTGCTGACGCTGTTCACGCGACAGGTCCAGATCACGGAAAGGGCCAGGACCTGGGCCGCGATGCATGCCTGGGCCACGGTCGTCGCGCTCCATGTGCATGACGGGTGCGCCGGCTTCAGGACCTGCAGGCGGTGGTGGAACAGCCATGGCAACAGTAGGCAGGGCAGCAGCAAACATCAAAGCGATCAGGGTCTTGCGCATGGTGTATCTCCTTGTCTCTAGTGCGGCTCTATGCCGTTGAGCCCAGTTTAGGGAGATCAAGGTCAAGCGCGGTCAGGGCTTGGTAAAGCTTGTGTAAGGATCGTCAGGGCCGGAAAACGCTCAAAGGCTGTAATAGTAGCCACGGCTGCGCAGCGCCACGATGCGCGGACGACCGTCCGGATGCGGGCCAATTTTCTTGCGCAGGTTGCTGACGTGCATGTCCAGGCTGCGGTCGTAGAGGGTGAGCTTGCGGCCCAGCGCCAGTTGCGCCAGTTCCTGCTTGTCCAGCGGCTCGCCAGGCTGGCGCAGCAAGGCTTCGAGCAGGCGACTTTCCGAAACCGTGAGTGTCAGTTCTTTCTCATCGATGCTGACCACGCCGCGCATCGGGCTGAAGGTCAGGTCGCCGAGTTCAAGCTGGGTTGACGAAGCGACCGGGTGGCTGCGGCGCAGGACGGCGCGCAGGCGGGCGGTCAGTTCGCGGGGGTCGCAGGGTTTGGCCAGGTAATCATCGGCGCCTAGTTCCAGACCCAGAATACGGTCCAGCGGCTCACCGCGTGCCGACAGCATGACCACCGGCAGGTCAGGGTGCTCGGACCGCAGTTGCTTGAGCAGCTCAAGACCGCTGCCGTCGGGCAGCATCACATCCAGTACCACAGCGGAAGGGGGCTGCTCGGCAAGGGCCTGACGCGCGCTGTTGCCATCGTGGCAGGCGCGCACCTGAAACCCTTCCTGACTCAGCCAACTGCTCAGCAGCTCACAGAGCTCCTGATCATCATCAATTAGTAACAGCTCGCTCATGACTCACTCAATTTAGCCACTGCCGACGTTGCCTACGCCAACCGCTGACAAATATACCGCACAGAAGGGCGATCATCGCAACGCCACCGCCTGCGACGAACCATTGTTGTTGCTCGGTCAGCAGACGCGGCGGCGTGGCTGACAGTGCCTCTTTGAGCTGCAACTTGAGCTTTTGGTTCTCTTGACGCAAACGGCCCAGCAGTGCGCTGTCGCGTTCGGTGTTCTGGACCTGCTTCATCAGGTCTTCGCGCTGGCGTTCGCTGTTGACGAGCCGCGACTGAAGATCCGCGATCTGGCCTGCTGCATTTGAATAATGCGTTGGCTGTGACGCCCCGACGGCGTCCGTTCCTTCCGCCTGAACCTGCAGGCTTGTACTCGATATCGCTATCAGCAGACACAACGTACCTGAACGCATCTGAACTCCCGTTGACCCGAACCGTTTTTGTTTGAACTCGGCAGGTTGTCGGCAGCGCGTCAGGAATGATGAGTATTGCGCAGGGGGAGGTCGAAGTGGCAGGGCCTGCTGTGTTTCATGCAGGACCGCTGCCACCACAGGGCATCAACTGCGAATCAGGGCAGAACCTTTTTGAACGGCTTGACCACAACGTTGGCGTAGACGCCTGCCTCGACGAACGGATCAGCCTTGGCCCAGGCTTCTGCAGCAGCCAGAGAATCGAATTCGGCGACGATCAGGCTGCCGCTGAAACCGGCTGCGCCTGGATCGTTGCTGTCGACCGCAGGGTTCGGGCCGGCCAGTTCCAGGCGACCTGCGTCCTTGAGGGCATTCAGGCGCTCAAGGTGGGCAGGGCGTACGCTCAACCGTTTTTCCAGCGAGTTTTCGACGTCAGTGGCGATGATTGCGTAGAGCATGTCAGTCCTCGGATTTGGTCGTGGTGGTAGCAGTGTCGTTCATGTGGCGAGACAGGTAGATACCCTGGGCGACCAGGAAAATCAGGGTCATTGCCAGACTGCCGAAAACTTTGAAGTCGACCCAGAAGTCTTGGTACGTGAACGCCACGTACAGGTTGGCCGCGCCGCAGAACAGGAAGAAGAAGATCCAGGCGATGTTCAGTTTGGTCCAGATAGCCGCAGGCAGTGTCAGGGCGTGGCCCATGATGCGCTGGATCAGCGGACGATCACCGATGAAATGGCTGCCGGCAAACGCCACGGCAAACAGCCAGTTGACCACCGGCGCTTTCCACTTGAGGAAGGTTTCGCTGTGAAAGGCCAGTGTCAGGCTGCCGAACACCAGACAGGCAATGAGGGTCAGCCACTGGCTTTTCTCAAGCTTGCGCTGCTTTATATAGAGGATGCCGTAGACCACCACCGAACTGATGATCAGCATGGCCGTGGCGCTGAAAATGCCGCCTACCGTATAGCTGTTACCGAGGATCTCGACAGCACGCGGTTCGGTTTTGTAGACAATGAAAAACAGGAGCAGCGGGATGAAGTCGATGAATTGTTTCACAATGGCAGCCAGAAGCAGGATGTAGCGGCATAATAACAAACATCAATGACTGCGAAAGCACCACTATGAATGTTGATCTGCATTGCCACAGCACCGCTTCGGACGGGGCCTTGTCGCCCACCGCACTGGTTATGCGTGCTTATGAAAATGGCGTGCGTGTCCTTTCGCTCACCGACCATGACACCCTCGAAGGCCTCGAAGAAGCCCGCGAGACGGCGCATTCACTGGGTATGCAGTTGGTCAACGGCGTCGAGTTGTCCTGCACCTGGGGCGGTGCGACCATCCATATATTGGGTTACGCGTTCGACACCAGGGCACCTGCGCTGACTGGAGCGATCTCGCGTTTGCACGAAGGGCGCTGGTTACGGGCTGAAGAAATCAGCCGCAAATTGGCGATCAAAGGTATGCCCGGAGCGCTGGAAGGCGCCCGGGCGATCCAGAAAGAGCTGGGCGACAGCGGCAATGCGCCGGCTCGTCCGCACTTCGCCGACTTTCTGGTACGTGAAGGTTTCGTCAAGGATCGCGCCGAGGCGTTCCGAAAATGGCTGGGTGCAGGCAAACTGGGCGACGTCAAGCAACATTGGCCGACACTTGAGGACACGGTGGCGACCCTGAGGGCTTCCGGCGCCTGGGTC
Organism: Pseudomonas sp. CDFA 610; assembly: GCF_021147865.1. Classification (NCBI taxonomy): domain Bacteria; kingdom Pseudomonadati; phylum Pseudomonadota; class Gammaproteobacteria; order Pseudomonadales; family Pseudomonadaceae; genus Pseudomonas; species Pseudomonas sp. CDFA 610. The sequence continues at coordinate 93,396 of NZ_JAGTPM010000010.1, read as the reverse complement.
AGTCTCGCGCATCCTTCGCATTATGACTTTACTCGCAGTAAACGGCGTAAACTGGTCGGCGATTTCATCCAGGCAGGTGGCCACGCCATCGAAGTGGTCAATGGCATGCAGCCTGCCGATCAGGTCGGAACCCTGGCGATCCTGGCGCGGGAGTTCGGTCTGCTGGTGACTGCCGGCAGCGACTTCCATGGCCCCGGTGCCTGGGGCGAGATTGGCACTTACCGCCCCGTGCCCGAGGATTTGCCACCTCTATGGTGCAGATTCAAACATGATCAACCTACTGCCGCCGTCTGAACAGGAAGTTACCGTGAGTCAATTTTTCCAGGTCCACCCGGAGAACCCGCAACCGCGCCTGATCAAACAGGCTGCGGAAATCATCAAGGCCGGCGGGCTGGTGGTGTACCCGACAGATTCGTCCTATGCGCTGGGTTGCCAGATTGGCGACAAAAGCGCCATCGAGCGTATCCGTCGTCTGCGTCAGTTGGACGACAAGCACAACTTCACGCTCATGTGCTGCGATCTTTCGCAACTGGGGTTGTTTGCCAAGGTCGACACCGGCGCTTTCCGTGCGCTCAAGGCGCACACGCCGGGTCCGTACACCTTCATTCTCAACGCGACCCGTGAAGTGCCGCGTCTGGTCCTGCACCCGAAACGTCGCACCATTGGTCTGCGCGTGCCCAGCCATCCGATTGCCCAGGCGCTGCTGGAGCAACTGGGCGAGCCGCTGATGAGTGTCAGCCTGATCATGCCCGGCGACACCGTGCCGTTGAGCGACCCGTATGAGATGCGCCAGATTCTCGAGCATCAGGTGGACCTAATCATCGATGGCGGCATCGGCGGTATCTCGGCGTCCACGGTCATCAACCTGTCCGAAGGCGAGCCGCAGGTGATTCGTGTCGGCTGCGGTGATCCGACGCCGTTCGGTGACGACGCGTAATGACAGTGGTCGAGACGGCCGACAGTCAGGCCGACGCCCAGCAGGAGCTGCCGTTTGCGCTGGTCTACGGACAGGCGCTCACGCAGATGCCACTGGACCTCTATATTCCGCCGGACGCGCTGGAAGTCTTTCTTGAGGCGTTCGAAGGCCCGCTCGACCTGCTGCTCTACCTGATCCGCAAACAGAACATCGACATCCTCGACATCCCGGTGGCGGAAATCACCAAGCAGTACATGGGTTATGTCGAGCTGATGAAAACCGTGCGCCTGGAACTCGCGGCCGAGTATCTGGTGATGGCTGCCATGCTCGCGGAGATCAAATCGCGCATGTTGCTGCCGCGTTCGGCGGAAATCGAGGAAGAGGAAGGCGATCCGCGTGCCGAGCTGATTCGTCGTCTGCAGGAGTACGAACGTTTCAAGGCCGCTGCCGAAGGCATCGACGGGCTGAAGCGGGTAGGGCGAGACGTCATCGTGCCAAAACTGGACGCTCCCGAGGCCCGCGCGCGCAAGCTACTCCCGGATGTCAGCCTCGAAGAAGTGCTGATGTCGATGGCCGAAGTGCTGCATCGCGGCGACATGTTCGAAAGCCACCAGGTGAGTCGCGAGGCGCTGTCCACTCGCGAGCGTATGAGCGATGTGCTGGAGCGCCTCAAAGGCGGCGGTTTTGTGCCGTTCGCCGAACTGTTCACCGCCGAGGAAGGGCGACTCGGTGTGGTAGTGACGTTCATGGCCGTGCTGGAATTGGTCAAGGAATCGCTGGTCGAGCTGGTCCAAAACGAGCCCTTTGCGGCGATCCATGTCCGGGCGCGAGCCGAGTAGACCTAGAGCACATCCATGAACCTCAATGAACCCCGCGAACTTGCGCCCTTGCTTGAAGCGTTTCTGCTGGCTTCTGGAAAACCGCAAACGCTCGACCGGCTTTATGAGCTGTTCGAAGAAGGCGAGCGCCCGGAGCCGCCAGTCTTCAAGAAGGCTCTGGACATACTGCGCAAGTCCTGTGACGGCCGCGCCTTTGAACTCAAGGAAGTCGCGTCCGGCTATCGTCTGCAGATCCGTGACACGTTTTCACCCTGGGTCGGGCGTCTGTGGGAAGAACGGCCGCAACGCTATTCCCGCGCCATGCTGGAAACCCTGGCGCTGATCGCCTATCGCCAGCCGATCACCCGTGGCGAGATCGAGGATGTGCGGGGTGTGGCGGTCAATAGTCACATTGTCAAGACGCTGATGGAGCGCGAGTGGATTCGCGTGGTGGGTTACCGCGATGTACCGGGCAAGCCTGCGATGTTCGCCACGACCAAGGGTTTTCTCGACCACTTCAATCTCAAAAGCCTGGACGAGCTGCCGCCGCTGGCGGATCTGCGCGAGATGGAAACCGAACCCGAACTGGACTTTGAAGATGCTCCAGTGCCCGCGCACCTTCAAGCGCTGGCCGATGCCAGTCTCGATGTCGATGAAGAGCCCGAGCCGCCACGCGACGAGACCAGCTTCCGCAGCCTGCTGGTCGAGCTGGACTCGATGGAGCAGGGGCTGAAGACGGATTTCGACGATCTGTTGCGGGCCGAGCCTGAATCGGTGGATGAGGATGAGTCCGACCCGGAGAGCGGAGGCGGAGCGTCCTAGACCTTAAGCACATTGATCAGGCCAATGCTCTGAGTTGGCATGCGGTCCGTGAAGCTCGGCATCACGAATGGCGCAGGCGATGATTTTCATCTGTTCGAATTCATCCCTCCACCTGCGGTCACACGTTCAGTCATCTTCCCCATGAGAGTTGCGGTCCATGAGTTCAGCCAAGAACCCCTGCATCAGCCTGTGCAAATTCGATGACGACATTTGTCTGGGATGCGGTCGCAGCAAGCGGGAAATCAAGGCCTGGAAGAAGCTGGAAAAGGATGAAAAGCGCGAGGTGCTGAGCGAGTCGGCCAAGCGTCTGGCGAAGCTCAAGACCGGTGGTCGCAAAAAGAAGAAGTGATGCCGGTAATTGCGCGCAAGGCTGGATGCGTAAAGTGCCACATGAGCGTATGATGGTCGACCCTCGGCGATAACCCATTCGCCAGGGCTTCAACGTATTCCGTCCTGCCGCTATCCACAGCGCGCAGGGCACAGGTCTCGCCGGTTCTCGGTCAGCCCTGATTCGACACACCGGGAGGTGCCCAGATGAGTGAAAAAGACAAGCAGGACAGCCAGGAAATCGGACCCGCAGGCGAAAAGCTGCAAAAGGTCCTGGCCCGCATTGGCGTCGGATCGCGCCGCGACGTGGAAGCCTGGATCACCCAGGGCCGCATCAAGGTCAACGGCAAGGACGCGACCCTCGGTCAGCGTGTTGACCTGCACGACGCCATCAGCGTCGACGGCCGCGTGATCAAGCGCGAAGAGGCAGCCGAAACGGTTCGCCGTGTCATCATGTACAACAAGCCGGACGGTGAAATCTGCACCCGTGACGACCCTGAAGGCCGTCCGACTGTATTCGATCGTCTGCCGCGCCCGAAAGAAGGCCGCTGGATCAATATCGGTCGTCTGGACATCAACACCACCGGTCTGCTGATGTTCACCACCGATGGTGAGCTGGCCAACCGCCTGATGCACCCGTCGTTTGAAATGGACCGTGAATACGCGGTTCGCGTACGTGGCGAGGTCGATGACGACATGCTGCTGCGGCTCAAGAACGGCGTGATTCTTGAAGACGGTCCTGCGCGTTTCACCGACATCCAGCAGGCACCAGGCGGCGAAGGCTTCAACCACTGGTATCACTGCGTGGTGATGGAAGGTCGCAACCGTGAAGTTCGTCGTCTCTGGGAATCCCAGGGGCTGGTGGTCAGCCGTCTGAAGCGCGTGCGTTACGGACCGGTGTTCCTGAACTCCGACCTGCCGATGGGCCGCTGGCGCGAAATGAGTCAGTACGAAGTCGACATTCTGGCGGCCGAAGTCGGTCTGACACCTGTGGCCCAGCCGCAGATGAATGCCAAGACCAAGGAAAAGCTCGAGCGTCTGCAGCGTCAGTCGTCCCGCCCGCTGGGCAAGGGCGAGCGCGTTCGTACGCTGCGTCCTGCCGCTGGCGCACCGGCGTCCGGCGAGCGTGCGCAGCGTCAGCCGCAAATCACCGGCAGCGATCGTGATCGCCCGCGTGGCGATTCGACCCAGCGCCCATCGCCGCGCAAGGATTCCGGCAAGCCAGGTTCCCGTTCGCCGCGTCCGGCCGACAACAGCCGTGGTACACCGGTGGCTGAGCGTCCGAGCGAAATGAACAAGCGCCCGGCCAAGCCAGCACCCAAGCGTGCCGGCATCAAGCTGGTTGACGATGACGCGCCGTCAGGCAAGCGTCGTGGTCCGCCGGCAGGTTCGGGTCAGCGTCCGGGCTTCGGTCGTCGCAAGCCACAGTAAGCGTGGCGTGTGAGTAAGGTGTGTGAATAAACGGAAACGCCAGCCCTTAGCGGCTGGCGTTTCTGTTTCTGGAAGTTTTCGCTCTGCGAAATGATTCGGATAAACACCCCGGCACGTCTGTCCGCCCTCTTTTAAACCTCGATGTGGAGGCCGGTGTACAATGCCGCGCTTTTTTCTGTGAATCACTGCTGTCTTGAAGCGCTCGGGGCTACCCGTCCCGCGTGCTGCATTCTGTTACGTCACGAGCGCAACAGGTCCTATTCCGTCACAGAACAAGAACAATCAGGTGGCTTTTGATGAGTGAACAAAACTCAGCGTCTGGCGAGTTGAAGCGTGGCCTCAAGAATCGACACATCCAGTTGATCGCGCTTGGCGGCGCTATCGGCACTGGCCTGTTTCTCGGCTCGGCGGGCGTGCTGAAATCAGCCGGGCCTTCGATGATTCTCGGGTATGCGATTTGCGGCTTTATTGCCTTCATGATCATGCGCCAACTAGGTGAGATGATCGTCGAAGAGCCGGTGGCCGGGTCGTTCAGCCATTTCGCGCACAACTACTGGGGCGGCTTTGCCGGTTTTCTGTCCGGCTGGAACTGCTGGCTGCTGTATATCCTGGTCGGCATGTCAGAGCTGACGGCGGTCGGCAAGTACATTCATTACTGGTTGCCCGATATCCCGAGCTGGGTCTCGGCCGCCGTCTTCTTCGTGCTCATCAACGCCATCAACCTGGCCAACGTCAAAGTGTTCGGCGAGACCGAATTCTGGTTCGCGATCATCAAGGTTGTCGCGATCATCGGCATGATCGCGCTGGGCAGCTACATGCTGGTCAGTGGCAACGGCGGACCGCAGGCGTCGGTCAGCAACCTCTGGGAGCACGGCGGATTCTTTCCCAATGGGGTCAGCGGTCTGGTGATGGCGCTGGCGATCATCATGTTTTCATTTGGTGGTCTGGAAATGCTTGGCTTTACCGCGGCCGAGGCAGAGCAGCCGAAAACGGTCATTCCGAAAGCCATCAATCAGGTCATCTACCGCATCCTGATTTTCTACATCGGCGCATTGGTGGTGCTGCTCTCGCTCACCCCTTGGGACAGTCTGCTGACCAGTCTTAATGCCTCGGGCGATTCCTACAGCGGCAGCCCGTTCGTCCAGGTGTTTTCGATGCTGGGCAGTGACACCGCTGCGCACATTCTCAATTTCGTTGTCCTGACTGCGGCGTTGTCGGTCTACAACAGCGGCACATACTGCAACAGCCGTATGCTGGTCGGCATGGCCGAGCAGGGCGATGCGCCCAAAATGCTGGCGCAGGTGGACAAGCGTGGTGTACCGGTCAAAGCGATCTTCGCCTCGGCTGCGGTGACGCTGGTGGCGGTGCTGCTCAATTACTTCATTCCGCAGCATGCGCTGGAGTTGCTGATGTCGCTGGTGGTGGCCACGCTGGTCATCAACTGGGCAATGATCAGCTATTCGCACCTCAAATTCCGTCAGCACCTGAATCGCACGCAACAGATCCCGCTGTTCAAGGCTTTGTGGTATCCGTACGGCAACTACTTCTGTCTGGCGTTCGTGGTGTTCATTCTGGGCATCATGCTGATGATTCCCGGCATTCAGATATCGGTCTACGCAATACCGGTCTGGCTGGCTGCGATGTGGCTCTGCTACCGGATCAAGAGTCGACGCAATCTGGTGGTGGCGTCTGCGACCGCCAAGTAGCGTGATTCGCTTTTGAAGAACCCGGCTCATGAGGCCGGGTTTTTATGTCAGTCATGCACGTCGGCTGCGCGCGGCGTATCCTTGGCTTCCATTCCGATTTACGTAGATGTTTTCATGCTGGTGATTTCCAATAACGTCCATCTGCCGGACACTGATATCGAGTTGACTGCCATTCGTGCCCAGGGCGCGGGCGGGCAGAACGTCAACAAGGTGTCCAGTGCCATGCATTTGCGTTTCGACATTCACGCGTCTTCGCTGCCGCCTTTCTACAAGGAGAGGCTGCTGGCGCTGAGCGACAGTCGGATCACCAGCGATGGCGTGATCGTGATCAAGGCGCAGCAATACCGTACGCAGGAGCAGAACCGTGCCGATGCGCTATTGCGGTTGAGCGAGTTGATCGTCAATGCAGCGAAGGTCGAGAAAAAGCGCAGGCCGACGCGGCCGACCCTGGGTTCCAAGACTCGCAGGCTGGAGTCCAAGAGCAAACGGGGTTCGATCAAGGCAGGGCGGGGGAAGGTAGACTTCTGATCAGGCGAGGCTGCAACTGATGCGCAGGGCAGTCAGTGCAGCCTCATCCTTACCGGTTTAGCGAGCGGCTTTGTGCTGAAGCTCGTGACGACGCAGGGCGCGCACCTTGTTGAGGGTGTCGGCACAGGTCTTGGCAGCTTCTTCGCCTTTGTGCGCGAAGTGATCGAAGAAGAATTTCTGATGCTCTTCGCCCGCATGGAAGTGATGCGGCGTCAGTACCACGGAGAAGACCGGGACTTCAGTTTCCAGCTGGACCTGCATCAATGCGCTGACGACGGTCTGCGCAACGAACTCGTGGCGATAGATGCCACCGTCCACGACCAGAGCGGCGCCTACGATGCCGGCGTAGCGGCCCGAATTGGCGAGCAGTTTGGCGTGCAGCGGGATCTCGAAAGCGCCGCCTACTTCAAAGAAGTCGATATCGCTCTCGGCGTACCCGTGGTTGGCCATTTCGGCGACAAAACCTTTACGGCTCTGGTCGACGATTTCCTTGTGCCAGCAGGCCTGGATGAACGCAACGCGCTCGTTCGGGTGACTTTTGCTTTTGCTGTCGATTGCAGTGGGTTGCACGTGTTCTGACTCCTGTTTATAGAAAAAACAGGGCATTTGGATCGAAAGGGATTCTAGTCGCGTAGGAAAACCGTTTGAACGATGTCGTTCAAGATGGGGTTTTGCAGACGTTCTTTTAGACGCCACTCCCGCTCTCTCTTCATCCGGACTATGACCGTCGGCCCCGGGATCACACCGGGTCTGCTGACCTTGCGAGTCATCAGCCGTGGCTGTCGACCCTCAAGCGCTCGCGGGCTAGATGCATTGCGCATCATTACCGCCGGTGGGGAATTACGCCCCGCCCTGAGAACGTTGCCGACACATTTCTTGGCCGGCGCGGGATTTTTATCACAGTTTTTTGGATCATGCATGGACACTTTCGTACAGTGAACCTGCCTTTTACTTATAAAGGAGCGCAATGCCGGGTTGTTCGGGCTTGATTATCATGGAGCGAGGCCTCAGTAATGCCTTGTTGCAACCGCTGGCTCGCATGCATTATCGACGTTCGAATTTCAGGGAGCTTTTTCGTGACAGTCATTGATCTGCGCAGTGACACCGTGACTTTACCGACGGCTGGCATGCTCGATGCCATGAGCAAGGCGCCTGTTGGCGATGACGTCTACGGGGAAGACCCGACGGTCAATCTTCTGGAGGCTACGCTGGCTGAACGCCTGGGCTTTGCCGCCGCGTTGTTCGTGCCGTCGGGCACCATGAGTAACCTGCTGGCGTTGATGGCCCACTGCGAACGGGGCGACGAATACATCGTCGGACAGCAGGCACACACCTATAAATATGAGGGCGGCGGCGCTGCGGTGCTGGGCTCGATCCAGCCACAACCACTGGATGTGCAAGCCGACGGATCGCTGGACCTGCAGCAGGTCCGCGACGCGATCAAGGCCGATGACTTCCACTTCGCCCGTACCCGTCTGCTTGCGCTGGAAAACACCATGCAAGGTCGGGTGTTGCCGTTGTCCTATCTGGCCGATGCACGCGCCATGACCGCTGAAAAAGGCCTGGCGTTGCATCTGGATGGCGCGCGGCTGTACAACGCAGCAGTCAGGCTGGAAGTCGATGCGCGCGAGATCACCCGTCATTTCGATTCCGTTTCGATCTGCCTTTCAAAGGGCCTTGGCGCTCCGGTGGGCTCTGTGCTCTGCGGCGCTCATGAACTGATTGCCAAGGCGCGCAGGCTGCGCAAGATGGTGGGCGGCGGCATGCGTCAGGCCGGTTCGCTGGCGGCTGCCGGACTGTACGCGCTGGATCATCAGGTCGAGCGCCTGGCCGACGATCACGCCAACGCGCAGTTTCTTGCCGACGGCCTTGCCGGGCTTGGCTACAGCGTTGAGCCTGTGCAGACCAACATGGTGTATGTGAACATCGGCGACCGCGCTGCTGCGCTCAAGGCATTCTGTGCCGACCGCGGCATCCGGCTCGTGGCCGCGCCACGCCTGCGAATGGTCACGCACCTGAATGTTTCACGTGCAGACACCGAGCGAGTCATCGCAGAGTTCGCCGGGTTTGCACGCCAATGACATGCCAATAGTCCAGTTACTTGTGTCTATCGTACAAACAGACTGTACCGAGGGCGCAACGCCTATATAATGCGGCCCTTTGCCGTCGCTACGTCTTTGACGTTTTGCAATTGCCTCTGGCCGCAGTCTCCGTGGAAGAACCTATGAAAAGCGCAGAAATCCGTGAAGCCTTCCTTGGCTTCTTCGAAGAGCAGGGCCACACCCGTGTCGCCTCCAGCTCCCTGATTCCGGGCAACGACCCGACCCTGTTGTTCACCAACGCAGGCATGAACCAATTCAAGGATTGTTTCCTCGGTCAGGAGAAGCGTGCCTACACCCGCGCGGTCACCAGCCAGAAGTGCGTGCGTGCCGGTGGCAAGCACAATGACCTGGAAAACGTCGGTTACACCGCTCGTCACCACACGTTCTTCGAAATGCTGGGCAACTTCAGCTTTGGCGATTACTTCAAGCGTGATGCCATCACCTATGCCTGGACATTCCTGACCTCCGAAAAGTGGTTGAACCTGCCCAAGGAAAAACTCTGGGTCACGGTTTACGCCACTGACGATGAGGCGTACGACATCTGGACCAAGGAAATCGGCGTACCTGCCGAGCGCATGGTTCGCATCGGCGACAACAAGGGTGCGCCTTACGCTTCCGACAACTTCTGGACCATGGGCGATACCGGTCCGTGCGGTCCTTGCAGCGAGATCTTCTTCGATCACGGTCCTGAAATCTGGGGCGGCCCTCCAGGTTCGCCGGAAGAAGACGGCGACCGTTACATCGAGATCTGGAACAACGTTTTCATGCAGTTCAACCGCACCGCTGACGGCGTGCTGCATCCGCTGCCAGCGCCGTCGGTCGACACCGGCATGGGTCTTGAACGTGTGAGCGCTGTGCTGCAGCACGTTCACTCCAACTATGAAATCGACCTGTTCCAGAGTCTGCTGGCGGCCTCCGCCCAGGCCATCGGTTGCACCAATGACAACCAGGCATCCCTAAAAGTCGTGGCCGACCACATCCGTTCGTGCGGCTTCCTGATTGCCGACGGCGTGCTGCCATCCAATGAAGGTCGCGGCTACGTGCTGCGCCGCATCATTCGTCGCGCCTGCCGTCATGGCAACAAGCTGGGCGCCAAGGGCAGCTTCTTCTACCAGATCGTTGCTGCACTGGTCGCGGAAATGGGGGCTGCGTTCCCTGAGCTGGTTCAGCAGCAGGCGCACATCGAGCGCGTGCTGAAAGCGGAAGAAGAACAGTTCGCCAAGACCCTTGAGCAGGGCCTGAAAATTCTCGAACAGGACCTGGCCGAACTCCAGGGGTCGGTCGTGCCGGGCGAAGTCGTGTTCAAGCTTTACGACACGTACGGCTTCCCGATGGACCTGACCGGAGACATCGCCCGCGAGCGCAACCTGACGCTGGACGAAGCCGGATTCGAACGTGAGATGGACGCCCAGCGCGTGCGTGCCCGTTCGGCCAGTTCGTTTGGCATGGATTACAACAGTCTGGTCAAGGTCGACGCGGCAACCCTGTTCACCGGTTACTCGGCGACCACTGGCAGCGCCAGCGTCGTAGCGCTGTACAAGGACGGCCAGTCCGTCCCGCAACTGGGCGAAGGCGAAGAGGGCGTTGTGATCCTCGACACCACGCCGTTCTACGCTGAATCCGGCGGCCAGATTGGTGACAGCGGCTTCCTGCAGGCCGGCGATGTGCGTTTCGATGTACGCGACACCACCAAGACCGGCGGCGCTTTCCTGCACCACGGCGTTGTGGCCAGTGGCAGCCTGACCGTCGGCACGCAGGTTGAAACCGAAGTGTCGGCCGAGGTTCGTCAGGCCACCGCGCTGAACCACTCTGCCACTCACTTGCTGCACGCGGCATTGCGTCAGGTGCTGGGCGATCACGTCCAGCAGAAAGGCTCGCTGGTCGACAGTCAGCGCCTGCGCTTCGACTTCAGCCACTTCGAAGCCATCAAGCCTGAGCAACTGCGTGAGCTGGAAGATATCGTCAACGCCGAGATTCGCAAGAACACCCCGGTCGTGACCGAAGAAACCGACGTCGAGACCGCCAAGAAGCGCGGCGCGATGGCATTGTTCGGCGAGAAGTACGGCGACAGCGTTCGCGTGCTGAGCATGGGCGGTGATTTCTCCGTCGAGCTGTGCGGCGGTATCCACGCCAACCGCACCGGCGACATCTCGCTGCTGAAGATTGTCAGCGAGGGCGGTGTCGCTGCAGGTGTGCGTCGTATCGAAGCAGTCACCGGTGCCGCGGCACTGGCCTGGCTGAACTCGGCCGAAGACCAACTGAAGGAAGCCGCGACGCTGGTCAAAGGCAATCGCGACAACCTGCTGGACAAGCTGACGGCTGTGCTTGAGCGCAATCGTCTGCTGGAAAAACAACTGGAGCAACTACAGGCCAAGGCCGCCAGTGCCGCGGGCGATGATCTGTCGTCGGCTGCGCTGGATGTCAAAGGCGTCAAGGTTCTGGCCACACGCCTGGATGGTCAGGACGGCAAGGCGCTGCTGGCGCTTGTCGACCAGTTGAAGAACAAGCTCGGCCGCGCAGTGATCCTGCTCGGCAGTGTTCATGAAGACAAGGTTGTCTTGGTTGCAGGCGTGACCAAGGACCTGACTGGCCAACTCAAAGCCGGTGATTTGATGAAACAAGCGGCCGCAGCGGTAGGCGGTAAGGGCGGCGGTCGTCCTGACATGGCTCAAGGTGGCGGTGTCGATGCAGGTGCGCTGGATGCTGCGTTGGCACTGACCGTTCCTTTTGTAGAGCAGGGTATCTGAATCGAATCCGCAGGTCCGTCCGCGCAAGGCGGGCCTGTCACGCGAATTCGATGATCAATGGGTGCTCTTAACGGGTTCTGAGGCGGCTTTGAGATGGCTTTAATCGTACAGAAATTTGGCGGCACCTCCGTGGGCTCTGTCGAGCGCATCGAGCAGGTGGCCGACAAGGTCAAGAAATTCCGTGAGGCGGGCGTTGATCTGGTCGTGGTCCTGTCGGCCATGAGCGGCGAAACCAATCGCCTTATCGAGCTGGCCCGGCAGATCAGCGATCAGCCGGTTCCACGTGAGCTCGACGTAATCGTGTCCACGGGCGAGCAGGTCACGATCGCACTGCTGGCCATGGCGTTGATCAAGCGCGGTGTGCCTGCGGTGTCTTACACCGGCAACCAGGTGCGTATTCTCACCGACAGCGCGCACAACAAGGCGCGCATTCTGCAGATCGACGACCAGAAAATCCGCAATGACCTGAAAGAAGGTCGTGTGGTGGTGGTGGCCGGTTTCCAGGGTGTCGACGAGGACGGCAACATCACTACGCTGGGCCGCGGCGGCTCTGACACCACGGGTGTCGCGCTGGCGGCAGCCTTGAAAGCTGATGAGTGCCAGATCTACACCGATGTCGATGGTGTCTACACCACCGATCCGCGCGTTGTTTCGCAAGCGCAGCGTCTGGACAAGATCACCTTCGAAGAGATGCTGGAAATGGCCAGTCTCGGTTCCAAGGTGCTGCAGATCCGGGCGGTCGAGTTTGCCGGCAAATACAATGTCCCGCTGCGCGTTCTGCACAGCTTCAAGGAGGGTCCGGGCACCCTCATTACCATTGATGAAGAGGAATCCATGGAACAGCCGATCATTTCCGGCATCGCTTTCAACCGCGATGAAGCCAAGCTGACGATCCGTGGCGTGCCAGACACTCCGGGTGTGGCGTTCAAGATTCTCGGCCCGATCAGCGCGGCAAACATCGAAGTGGACATGATCGTGCAGAATGTTGCGCACGATAACACCACCGATTTCACCTTCACGATTCACCGCAACGACTATCAGGCAGCCCTTCAGGTGCTTGAAACGACGGCGCGTGAAATCGGCGCACGTGAAGTGTCCGGTGATACCAAGATCGCCAAGGTCTCTATCGTCGGCGTGGGCATGCGTTCCCATGCAGGCGTCGCCAGTCGCATGTTCGAAGCGTTGGCCAAGGAGAGCATCAATATCCAGATGATCTCTACCTCGGAAATCAAAGTGTCCGTGGTCATTGAAGAAAAGTATCTGGAGCTGGCGGTACGTGCACTGCACACGGCTTTTGAACTGGATGCTGCTCGACAGGGCGAGTGACCGGTCTTCAAGCGGCCCGGCCTGGCTGTGCCGTTTGCGGGCTACGCAGAAAGGCTGTTCTTTTCTTTGCGTTAGTTGATACTCGGGTCACGCCTGCAGCCTTCACTGTTGCAGGCTGTGCCTACCGGTTGTGCAGACTGTTGTTCCTGAATGAATGCGTAAGGAGAAAGTTATGCTGATTCTGACTCGTCGGTGCGCAGAAAGCCTGATCATTGGTGATGGTGAAATCACTGTGACCGTGCTGGGCGTCAAGGGTAACCAGGTGCGTATTGGTGTCAATGCGCCCAAGGAAGTCGCGGTTCATCGTGAAGAGATTTACCTGCGGATCAAGAAAGAGAAGGACGAAGAACCAAGCCATTAATTTTTATTGAATTTTTGGTTTGCAAACGGGGAAAAGGGTGGTTATTATACGCCCCGTGTTGCGGAGAGCTGGCCGAGTGGCCGAAGGCGCTCCCCTGCTAAGGGAGTACACCTCAAAAGGGTGTCGGGGGTTCGAATCCCCCGTTCTCCGCCATTATTTATGTAGTGCGTTAGATTTGGCTTGATCTGTAAGTTGTTGAATTTACTAGAAAAAGTGCTTGACTAAACAATCTGACGACCTATAATGCGCGGCACCAACACATGCACTCGTAGCTCAGCTGGATAGAGTACTCGGCTACGAACCGAGCGGTCACAGGTTCGAATCCTGTCGAGTGCACCATTTAAGGTTGGCTTCAAAGTTGTAAGTTATTACAACGCTGAAGTTGACTGGCTTCAACCAGAGGTGATCTGGTCTAAAAACACCAATGCACTCGTAGCTCAGCTGGATAGAGTACTCGGCTACGAACCGAGCGGTCACAGGTTCGAATCCTGTCGAGTGCACCAAACACCAAAAAGCCCGTATCGAAAGATACGGGCTTTTTGCTTTTTAGCGTTTTCCTTTTACGCACCCATTCTCATCGAATGTCACGGTGTTACTGCGACCTTTCTTCTGGTTGTACACGTAACGCACCTCGCCATTGTTATGGGTCACTTTGTCCGGTCGCCCAAGCAGACTTTCGACGTCGCGTTGCGTCATGCCGGGTGGCGTGCGCTGGTTGATGATGGCTTGTCGACGCTGATCGGCGTTCAATCGATTGCCACAACCATCATCCCGCTGGCCGACAACGACGATTTCCCTGTTTGCGGATCGATCCCGCCGAGTCTCTTTGTCATCTGCGAATGGCAGCATCATGCCCTGCACGCTTCCAGGCGGTGGATTGAAGGCACGCTGTGCGCGGCTGGCATGCCCCTCAGGACAGCCTAGTGTCGTGAACATCACATTGCCGGAAGTGTCTTCGCAACGTTGCACGGTATTGGCCTCAGCGATCAGAGGCAGGCAGAGCAGGGTGCTCCACAGTGGAAAATGGCGGGTGATACGCATGTTTTATCCTTGATGGCAGCGATTGCGACAGCGTACTGGCGGCCTTCGTGCCGGGCTAACGTGTTTTGTTGGCTGAATGTGACGTCGAACCCCTGCCGATCTGCATAACGTTTGAGGTTTGCATCGCAAGCGCCTGTTTCAGGCTGAATTTCCCGCGTGCGCTTCGCTCAAAGCGGTGTATCATTGCGCCCGTCAGCCCCGCCGGGGCTTGTGGAATACCTCCATGGACTTACCCAGTAGTTACTCAATAGTTTGTTTCACCAATCATGAATTAACTGATTGATCTCCCCGGCGTGCTCCGCTGCTGGGAGTGGAGTTCGCCTATGACCGAAAGAGAAGTCAAAAAAACGCAGGAAAGCTTGCAGGATCGTCTTGCTCAAGTCATCGAGCTACTGCAGCGCCAGCGTATCGTTGAAGACCTGACTCACCGCCAGGAAGGTCAGCATCAGGATCGGGTAGAAAACCTGGTTCACCGGCAGAACCTCGTCGAGCTGCAGCGCAAGCTTGACGACCTTCACTCTGCCGACGTCGCCTATATTCTTGAAGCACTTCCTCTGGAAGACCGTCTCTCCGTCTGGCAACTGGTCAAGGCCGAGCGCGACGGCGACATCCTTCTGGAAGTGTCGGATTCCGTTCGTGAAACCCTGATCGCCGACATGGATGATCACGAGCTGCTCGCCGCCGCTCGGGACATGGACGCCGACGAACTCGCCGACCTTGCCCCCGAGCTGCCGCGTGATGTGGTTCATGAGCTCATGGAAGCCCTGGATTCGCAGCAGCGTGAACGTGTCCGCTCTGCGTTATCCTACGATGAGGACCAGGTCGGCGCACTGATGGACTTCGAAATGGTGACCATCCGTGAGGATGTCAGCCTGGAAGTCGTGCTCCGCTACCTGCGCAGGCTCAAGGAGCTGCCCGGCCATACCGACAAACTGTTCGTAGTGGATATCGACGGCGTGCTCAAGGGCGTTCTGCCGATCAAGCGTCTGCTGGTCAATGACCCGGAAAAGCAGGTTGGTGAAGTCATGGCCAACGACCCGGTCAGCTTTCATCCGGAAGACGACGCTTACGAGGCCGCGCAAGCGTTCGAGCGTTATGACCTGATCTCCACGCCTGTCGTCGACAAGAACGGCAAACTGATCGGCCGTCTGACCATCGATGAAATGGTCGATCTGATTCGTGAGGAGAGCGAAAGCGAAGTCCTCAATATGGCAGGTCTGCGTGAGGAGGAAGACATCTTCGCCTCTGTGTGGCGCTCGCTGCGCAACCGCTGGGCGTGGCTGGCGGTCAACCTGATCACCGCTTTTCTGGCGTCCCGCGTGATCGGTCTGTTCGAAGGCTCCATCGAGAAACTGGTGGCCCTTGCCGCCCTGATGCCTATCGTTGCCGGCATTGGCGGTAACTCCGGTAACCAGACCATCACCATGATCGTCCGCGCCATGGCGCTGGACCAGGTCAATGTCGGCAACACTTCGCGGTTATTGCGTAAAGAGCTCGCGGTCGGCCTTATCAACGGTCTGCTGTGGGGTGGGGTGATCGGCGTGGTGGCCTACATGTTGTACGGCAGTTGGTCGCTTGGCGTGGTAATGACGGCGGCCATGACACTCAACCTGCTGCTGGCTGCGCTGATGGGCGTTTCCATTCCAATGGCGCTCGCAAAGCTGGGGCGGGATCCAGCCATGGGTGCCAGCGTCATGATTACGGCGATGACCGACAGTGGCGGGTTCTTCATCTTTCTCGGGCTGGCGACCATCTTTCTGCTTTAAAAAACACCCAATAAAAAACCGCCTGAGTGGCGGTTTTTTTGTTTGAGATATGGCTTACATGGTGTAGTGAAGTTTCCCACAGCAACTAAGTGCAGATCCCAGAACAAAAAAAGGCCAGCTTTCGCCGGCCTTGTACTCTTTGCTAACTGTCACGACTCTTCTGAAGCAAGTTCCGTGTCGTGTGCAATCAGCGACACCAGCGCATTCTGCTGCCGGTGCGAAAGCTGGCGGAAGCGTTGCAGCAACTCACGTTCGTGCAAAGACAGCTCAGGACTGTCCAGACGCATGCTTGGCTCGTCGCCAAGGGCGCCTTCCTGAATCAGGCTTTGTTCGAGGCGAGCAATGATTTCCGAGTTCATGCTGCGGTGATGATTCTTGGCTACCTCTTGCACGCGATTACGCATGCCGTCTGGTAGGCGAACAACGAACTTGTCAGCCGTGCGGCTGGAATAAGTAGCCTGTTTCATAGGGCTCATATATTTAACCGGTTAGTTCAGGGGAAGCGGTTCTAGCAAGTGGCCGCAAGATTGTGAGCTTCTGACAGTCATTTTGGCCAAATGTTCCACCGCATTGTCGAAAGGGGCTGCATCATCCCTCATTACGTCGAATCCTTGGCGTCAATTCTGTGACAAATATTGACTCAGATAAAGGCGATTAGCCAGCACCAATTATCAGAATTGCGAACGGATTTGTAAAAACAATCAAAACCGCCCAACCGATAGCAAGATCCCCGCCTGACTACTTTTTGCCATGATGGCTATCTGTCGTCAGCGTAGAAGGTAAAGGCCGGGAACACGAACGCAGGCCGACAAACGTAAGGTCTGGCAGACGGATAGAAGAGGGGGAGGGAGGTGGCGTGGGCCAGATACCGGAAGATGCGTCCGGCAGAGCCGATGATCCGGTCAGAGCGCTTTGTGAGCATTACCGACCAGCACAACCATCAGCAGGTTGCAGATGACAGGTCAGCGCTCAGCGCAGAACCGGATCGAACTTGAAGCGACGACCGACTACCAGCGCAACAACGAAAAGACTCGCGAACACGCCAGCACCAATTTTCGCCGCTGTGCTCAAAGCCTGAGACTGAAGGGGAAGAAGCAGATCAACGGCAACCGCCATAAGTGCCAGGATCATGAAGGACAAAGCGGATTTCGACATGGCTACTCTCTCGGGAAGGTGGGCTATGTGTGACGGTTTCAGAAAATCCAGCGCTGTTCAGTGCGCGGAGCCTGCAGGTTTTCCTGAGCGTCATTGGTCAGCATAGCTGTATTGGCGCTTCTGTCAGTCATCACGGCCAGCTGAGGTGCCCGGCTCAGTTGATGATGAATAGGGGACTGCTGCACGCTCATCTGATCGTTCTTGATGCCCGTGTCCTGAAAATGAAAAGCAATGAGGGCTACCAGAGCTGCTGCATTCAACGCTGAGAGAGTCATGTTCATTGTTCAGTACCTGTGCCCGGACATCATAAGGGAGGGGTGGTTCGCTGATACTGATAATGCAGTCTGCATGCCAACTGAAATTAAGAAAAAAATCCTTTAGAAACAATGGCTTGAGTGTCGATGAAAATGCCCTTCTCTTGCGTTTTGCAATGATGGCTTTTTGGGGTAGTGCAAAATGCATGACCGGCCTGAGTAGGGCATGTCCTGCGGATCGTGACTACGCCGCTGGCGGGCAATGACGACATGACAAAACCGCTTCAGATCGTTAAGATGCTCGCCGTCCTCGCTGGCACCAATCGGTGTGCTGGCACCAGTGTCTCAGTAGCTCAATTGGATAGAGCATCCCCCTCCTAAGGGGAAGGTTGCAGGTTCGAACCCCGCCTGGGACACCATATTATTCAGGCCTTTCCGCTATCGTCTGCAACGGCTCAAAATGTCATGAGCGCATGGCGGCTGCAGTAGCGAAATCAGCTATGTTGTTTGCTGCAGCCTCACTACTTCGTAGAAGTGCGCTTTTGGGAGGGTCGTCAAGCCACAACGCTGCTACCGCTGTTCTCTTTCGACGAGAGCCAGCGGTTTGCTGGATCAGCGTGCAGCCAACGCAGCATAACTGTTCATCAAGTTCCGATAGCTCGGAATACGCTGCGACAACAGATAGCCCAAACCTTCGATATCGTTGCGCCAGTCACGCTGCAACTCACACGCCACCGAGAACCAGTTCATCATCTGCGCGCCGGCCTGGGTCATGCGGTTCCAGGCGGCCTGCTGCACAGCCGTGTTGAACGTGCCGGAAGAGTCAGTCCACCACGAACACATCAAAGCCTTCAGCCAGCGTCGACAATGTCGGGAACGCCACGCAAACGTCCGTCACCACACCGGCAATGATCAGTTGCTTGCGGCCAGTGGCCTTGATCGCCTTGACGAAGTCTTCGTTGTCCCAGGCGTTGGTCATGGTGGAATCCTTTTTCGAGGTGGTGAGTGGCTGTCTTTTCAACGTGTGGCTAGATTAATGTCCATCTGAACGTTGAAAAAGCATTCGAAAAAGGTTTTTCTGTCAACCTGAAAGAGACAATTACAATGCGTGAAGGGTTAGTGCTGAACTTGACCGATGACAGTTAGCAAGGCACTAGTTTTTATCAGGTGGTCGCTGATCAAGTGAAACACTGTCTGTTTCGGGAAGGGCGCAGCTGTTGTTCCGGCAGCGGGCGCTGCCATCAGGATGAGGCAGCCATGCCAGATGCGGGCGCCAGCGGCAGAAGAGCCGATAGGCCACGTTGAACAGCGGCCTGAATAAACGCCACGACAACGGTGCAGCCCAGACGCCGAGGCCCGCTGCTCGCCAGCTCCAGAGCGTTGCGTCCAGGCCTGTCACCCACGTCCCGTCGTCAAACCTGGCGTGGAGGGCTGATTCCATTTGTTCGAGTGTGTATCCCGTGGCCTGGGGATCAAAGGCTTCATCACTGATATCGACGAAATGAAGGCGATCAGGTGCAGCACGCGCACGCAGGATTTTGACTTCGCGCGCGCAGAGTGGGCATTCACCGTCAAAGTAGAGCGTCAGAGGCCACTTTATGTTCTCGTACATCGATGAGTGTCCCGTAGCGGCTTAGGTGGCGTTCTCAGCTTCAGAACAGATTCAGGCAACTCGGTTCCGTCAGGACCCGCAAGCGTCAGGTCGCGGGCTGTTGCTGTGTTGCAATCCATAGCCATTCGTTTCTATGCACCCATCAATCACGGTGCCAGCAATATTGAGGTCATCGGCTTGAATACGACTTCAGGCGGAATGTTGGACATCTCTTCCGGTTTTCTGTCTATCGCCAACGAGGCGTAGCCATGAGCCGTGCTCCAGGCAAGCAGGGTACGTTGTTCGAGCAGTGCCGGATCAGGCTCCGCACCATTCAGCGTGATCCATGCCGTGCGAATCGACTGTCGAAGCTGTTGAAGTGCGGCTTCGCCGGATTTCAGAAGTCTGGGCAATGAGCGGGTGGCGCCATCGCCGCCCAACATCAGTCGGAAGTGATGCGGGTAGGTGGTCGCAAACTTCACGTACCCAAGCCCGGCGCCCATCATAGGGTCTTTTATTTCGCTCTGAACGGCGCTGATGATTTCTATCAGGCGCTCATAGCCGTCGGCAGCCACTTCGGAAAGCAGATTATCCATCGAGCCAAAATGATGGGCGGGTGCCGAGTGGGAAACATTGGCTCGTCGTGCGCATTCACGCAGCGAAAGCCCCCGCACTCCCGATTCTCCAACGATGTCCCACGCCGCCTGACGTATGACAGCAGCCAGGTTTCCATGATGGTAGGCGCGGGTCGTTTCTGATTTCGGCATAGGGCATTTCCCCGGTTATTAAAATAAAAGTTATCCGGCATTCTCCTCTGGTTATCTTGTCACTGACAAGATGCGCTGTTTTAATCCCGTCAGATCACCTGATCTGCACGAGGAGTTGCCGTGAAAAAGCTCAGCAGAAAAATCCGTATGTTGACCCAGCTGTTTCTCTTGAGGCTAGCCAGTCAGGTGTTACCAGGCCCTACCGGAAAATACCTCGCCCGGCGATTCATCACGCCGCAGGCTGCTGAACGTTCGAAGGCCGCATCAGCCCTGAATGCGTCATCGGGCGTGCGTACCGAGACCCTGACGTTGGCCGGTATCAATATAACGACCTACCAATGGGGTGATCCTTCACGTGAGCCTTATGTGCTGCTCGCGCATGGCTGGTCAAGTTACGCGTTGCGTTTCGCCGAATGGATTCCGATGCTGCGATCAATGGGTTATGCAGTGGTCGGCTTCGATCAACCTGCTCATGGAGCAAGCAGCGGAAAAACCAATCATTTGCCGTTGTTCGTCGAGATGATTCAGCAGGTGGGACGCCATTTCGGAAAACCGGCAGTCTTCATCGGACATTCCATGGGCGCCTCTGCCGTGGTTTTTGCTCAGGATGAGGAATGGTGCCCAGAGCGCTTTGTGCTCATCGCGCCATTCGTGGCGATTTCAGAGAATGCCACTCGGCAGTTTGAGACCGCAGGAATCTCGCCCAAGGCATTCACTTCGTTTGAAGCGTACCTGTACTCGGTGACGGGTCGCCGGTTCGCTGAGTATGAAGGCGCTTTGCGTTTGCCCTTGATGAAAGGCCCTGCGCTGATCATCCATGATCGAAATGACCGCGAGACGCCATGGGAGAAGGGGGCCCGGTTTGCAAAGCTTTGGCCGGGCGCGCGGCTCTTCACGACTGAAGGGTTGGGGCACAATCGCTTGCTTGATCATCCTTCGGTTATCAATGAGGTGATGAACTTTATCAAGCCAGAAACCATTAACGGCCAGGTGGATTGAATAGCCGTTCGGACAGTGTGAAGGCTGCGGCAACCGACAAGCCGCCGCAGTCTGACGCGACTCAGCGGCTGGCTTCAGCCAGGCCCGTCTCGATAAAGCGTACAGAGCTCTCCATTGCCTGCTGACCTTCGGGCAAGATGGCGGCGTAGAAATGCCAGGCATGGAACATCGCAGGCCACACTTCCAGGTTCACACGAACGCGGTTGTCCGCCAGGTGAGTGGCAAGGCGCATCGCGTCACTCAGCATCAATTCGTTCTCGCCGATCTGCACCAGAATGGGTGGAAGCCCAGTGACATCGGCGAAAACCGGCGAGGCCAGCGGGTGGTTGGCAAGCGTGTCGCCCAAAAACGTTCTGGCCAGTATGTCCAGCACCGACTTGGCGTTCAACGGGTCCAGACCTTCTCGATTGCTCATGGAAGCGCCGGTGTGTTCGAGGTTTGCCCACGGCGAGATTGAAGAGCCCACCGCCGGTAACGGCAGCCCTTTGGATTTGGCCGCCACCATCACGCTCACCACCATCGCTCCGCCTGCCGACTCGCCTGAAAAGGCGATCCTGTTGGCCGGGATTTTCTGCTCAAGCAGCCACTCGTAGGCGCGCAGTGTGTCGTCGATGGATGCCGGGAATGTGTGTTCCGGTGCAAGGCGGTAGTCCGGCATGTAAACGCGAGCGCCGAGCATTTTTGCGTAGTTGCCGCCGATGCCGTGGTAGCCGTCCGGACGCCCGACAATGTAGGCGCCGCCGTGGATGTACATCACTACTGCGTCGGTTTTGATCTCGTCCGGCGTGACCAGTGTGCCCGGCACGCCGCCCATGTCGACCGCTTCGAACCTGACGCCGGCAGGCGCTGGATTCTGCGCGAGCATTGTTGCGTAGGCGTCGCGGATGTCGCTCATTTTTGTGGTGGTATCCAGTCCCTTCAAGACGGGTACCAGATCGCTCAGGCTGTTGGCCCAGGTTTGTACGGCGGCTTCGACTTTCGTATTCATAGATATCTCGATTGGAGTGGGTAGCGAATTAGCTAATTGAGATATTATTCGTGTCATTGGGGAATAGGGTTCCCTATACAGGGTGCTGCAGAGCCCTAGC
Source organism: Pseudomonas sp. CDFA 610 (assembly GCF_021147865.1). Lineage (NCBI taxonomy): Bacteria > Pseudomonadati > Pseudomonadota > Gammaproteobacteria > Pseudomonadales > Pseudomonadaceae > Pseudomonas > Pseudomonas sp. CDFA 610. Next base: position 71,651 of record NZ_JAGTPM010000010.1, on the reverse strand, counting down.
CCGAGCGCTGGATACCGAATGGAAATTCACAACCTGAACGACATCGCCGCTTTCGTGAGCTCGGTAAATGCCGGGAGCTTTACCGCTGCGGCCAGGCAACTGGGGCTTACGCGTTCGGCTGTCGGCAAATCGATTGTCAGGCTGGAAGCTCGATTGCAGGTGCGTCTGCTCAACCGGACAACCCGCAGCCTGAGCCTGACGGACGACGGTCAGGTTCTTTACGAGCGGTGTGTGGGCATCCTTCAGGATCTGGACGATGTCGAGGACGCACTGGCGTTTCGTCGTTCGACACCCAGTGGCCGATTGCGCATGAGCCTTCCGGTTGCGCTGGGCAGGCTCCACGTTCTCCCTCACATTGAGCGCTGTCTGAAGGACTGGCCTTCGCTAAGCGTCGACGCGACGTTTTCCGACCGGCTGGTAGACCTCATCGACGAAGGGTTTGATCTGGCAATGCGGATCGGTCCGCCCAAAGAAGATTCCCGGCTGCTGACGCGCACAGTGGCGTATCAACAGATGATCACCTGCGCTTCACCGCGCTATCTCGCCGAACATCCAGAACCTCGGACGCCCGAAGGGCTGTCTGCGCACGAGTGCCTGCATTTCGTCAGCGGGGGCAGATTGTTGCCGTGGCATTTCCGGGTAGACGGTCAGACGGTCGCCTTCACGCAGGGCGGACGGCTACAGATGGACAGCGCTGAAGCGCTGCACCAGTCTGCGTTGGCAGGTTTGGGCATCACGACGCTGCCGTCGTACGTGGTAAGCCAGGATCTGCGCAGCGGCAAGCTCGTTCGAGTGCTCGCACACTACGCCGAGGCCGCAGAGCCCATCCGTATCATCTACCCCAGCAAGCGACACCTTTCACCCAAGATCCGGTTGTTTATCGACAGGCTGGTGGAGGCGTGGTCGCCGTGTGCTCCGTGGGAAGAGGCTCGAAATGAGGGGCTGGTTTGAACGTTGTATTCTAAATTTGGTTACCAAATTGCACTCACCCCCCGCCACGCCGCCTCCGCCAACGCCTCCCTGTAAACTTCCGGCCCGCGCTTCACCCGCCCGGAAAGCCAGGCCCTGCAGTAACTTTCCGCGGCACCTATCACCAGCGACGGCATCAATTCAAACGGCAGATCAAGCAATGCCTCCCGACGCCCCGGCTCGGTAAACCATTCTTTCAATTTCGCATTCCTCGCCCGGTTCGCTTCTTCAAGCTGTTCACCAAAGCCGCTTTTGGCCACGGCAAAACGCGCCTGATACTGGAAGCGCGCCCAGTCCGGTTGGCTGACGACCCAGTCCACGTAGCTGTTGACCATGGCGTAAACCCATTCTCTGGTGGTGCTGACGTCGCTGAGACAGTGGTCGCGAAGCTTGGCCTGGTCTTCGAGGGCGGCCATGTAGAGCGCGGCGACGAGGCCTTCCTTGTTTTCGAAGTGGTGATAGATGGCTCCAACGCTCATTTCGCTTGCGGCGCGGATGGTGTCGATGGTGGTGGCTTCCACGCCGTGTTCGTTGAACAGGGCTAGGGCGCAGCGGAGGATGTGTTTTTTGGACTCGGAGCGACGGCCGGGGTAGCAGCGGTCAAGGAGGTCGGCAGGTTCCATTCTTCGGTCCAGGCAAAAGAGGGGATGGTAAAGGATGTGGCGGTCTGGCACGAGTGATTGACAGGCATTGAGATTACAGAATAGTGTTCCGTAACAGAATAATATTCTGTAAATCCAGTCACGATAAAAACCAGGGGCCTCCCATGAGTCAGACTCTCAGCATGTACCAAAGCGTCGGCGCGTCAGCGTTCAGCAATATGGCCTGCCAGATGGCGCCGTATTTCAGCACCATTACGCCTGAAATTTCGGTTCTGGCACCGGGCCGTGCCGAGGTCAATGTGCCGTTTCGCAAGGAGATCACCAACCACCTGGCATCGGTTCATGCCATTGCGCTGTGCAACGCGGCCGAGTTGGCGGGGGGAATGATGACCGAGGTGTCGATACCGGCAGGCGCTCGCTGGATTCCGAAAGGCATGACGGTTGAGTATCTGGCCAAGGCCAAGACATCGATTCATGCGATTGCAGACGGCAACGAGATTGACTGGGCGTCGTCGGGTGACAAGGTGGTGCCGGTCGATATCTTCGACGAGAACGGTGTGAAGGTGTTTACCGCACGCATCACGATGAATGTGAAACTGGGCTGACCCTCAGAAAGCGTTCGCCCGCCGTTGCGGCGGGCGAACGGATTTTCAGCCTATTCCATCACCTCGGCCACACCCTGATCTTCTCCCAGAAAACCGCCGCTCTGGTGCTGCCACAACCGCGCGTAGGTGCCATTCCTTTCGAGCAGTTCGCTGTGAGTGCCTTGCTCGATGATGCGTCCGTCATCCATCACGATGAGCCGGTCCATTGCCGCAATGGTGGACAGACGATGGGCGATGGCGATGACGGTTTTGCCCTGCATCATTTCATCAAGGCTTTCCTGAATGGCCACTTCGACTTCCGAATCCAGCGCGCTGGTGGCTTCATCAAGGAGCAGAATCGGGGCGTTCTTGAGCATGACCCGCGCAATGGCGATGCGTTGGCGCTGGCCGCCCGACAGCTTGATACCGCGCTCACCCACCAGCGTGTCATAGCCGCTGTGGCCTTGCTTGTCGGTCAACTGCTTAATGAAGCCGTCGGCCTGAGCGTTGATCGCCGCCCTGCGGATATCCTCGTCGGTCGCATCCGGTCGGCCATAAGCGATGTTGTCGCGAATCGAGCGGTGCAGCAGCGACGTATCCTGCGTGACCATCCCGATTGCGCTACGCAGGCTGTCCTGAGTGACGTGCGCGATGTTCTGCCCATCGATGCGGATTTCGCCACTGTCCACGTCGTAGAAGCGCAGCAACAGGTTGATGAGTGTGGATTTCCCCGCACCGGAACGGCCCACCAGACCGATTTTCTCGCCCGGACGAATACTCAGATTCAGGCCATCGAGCACCTGACGCTCGCCGTTGTAGTTGAAGCTCACCTTGTCGAACGTCACCGCGCCGCCAGAGGTAACCAGCACGCCTGCGTCCGGTGCATCCTGAACCTTGGGACCGCGGGTCAGGGTTTCCATGCCGTCCTGCACCGTGCCGATGTTTTCGAACAGCGACGTCATTTGCCACATGATCCAGTGCGACATGCCGTTGACGCGTAGCGCCATGGCAGTGATAGCCGCCACTGCGCCCGTGCCGACTTCAGCCTGATGCCAGAGATACAGGGCGTAGCCGCCAGCACCCATGATCAGGGCGACTACCAGCGCCTGATTGACGATCTCGAACTGGCTCACCAGACGCATCTGGCGAAAGCCGGTCTGTTTGAAATCCTCCATCGCCGCGCGCGCGAAGTGCGCTTCACGTTTGGAATGGGAGAACAGCTTCACCGTCGTGATGTTGGTGTAGGCGTCCGAAACACGTCCGGTCATCGATGATCGTGCGTTGGCCTGTTCCTGGCCGACCTTTCCCAGACGGGGCACGAAATACATCATGGCCAGCCCGAACAACGCAATCCAGGCAAGGAAAGGCAGCATCAGTTTCAAGTCGAAGCCGCCCGCCAGCGCGATGATCGCAATGAAATACACCCCGATGCCGGGCGCGATCTCGATAAGGGTGAACAGCACCTCACGGACCGACAGTGCCGTCTGCATCACCTTGGTCGTGACCCGGCCGGAGAACTCGTCGGAAAAAAACGAAAGGCTTTGTCGCAGCATCAATCGGTGGAAGTCCCAGCGCAGCCGCAGCGGCAGGTTGATCGCCAGTACCTGATGCTGAACCATGGTTCTTAACGCCACCAGCCCGATGCTGACCACCAGAATGATGCCGATGCCCCACAGCACTCGACTTTCCTGCCCGCTCACCTCACCGCCAGCCTGCCAGGTCGAAAGCAGATCCACGACCTGCCCGAGGAAGGAAAACAGCCAGGCTTCGTAGATCGACACACTGGCGCCCAGTAACGCCAGCGCGAGGATGTAGCCCCGGGCGCCCCGCGTGCAGGCCCAGAGGAATTTCACCAGGCCTTCAGGCGGTGGTGGTGTCTCGTCGGGTGGGAAAGGGTCAAGCCGTTTTTCAAATGCCTGAAGCATCAGCAGTCTCCATGGGAATCAGTTAAAGCGATCCTGTCGTTGCGCTGTACGTTGAGCTTCCGGGACAAGGTGCCGCGCTCAATGATCAAAAGTGAAGCTGTGCATAAAGTCAGTCAGTAGCAGACCTGCTGCAAGAGCAGGGGTTGCACCCGGATTGGATCAGCAAAGAGATGAAGGTGCAGCGGGAGGTCTTGATGAGACGGGTTTCATGGGCATTCGCCCGCACTCGTGGCGGGCGAACAAATCCCTGATAACGGCGTCAGTTACCCAGCGGTGGCGTGCGGGGCGGAATCACGCGTTTGCTGCCCATGGCTTCAAAAGCCGAGGCAAAACGCAGCAGGTTGGAGTCGTCATACGCACGACCGGCGAACGTCAGCCCGACAGGCATGCCGATGTCGGCCATCAGGCCCATTGGCACCGTAACGGTCGGGACGCCCAGGTGGCGGATGGCGAGGTTGCCGTTGGCCACCCAGACACCGTTGCTCCAGGCGATGTCGGCGGATTCGATGTTGACGTCCGCATCGGCGGGGCCGACGTCGGCCACCGTCGGGAACAGTACAGCGTCAAGCCCGAGTTTTTCCATCCAGTCTTCGAGGTCGATGCGGCGCGTCTGTTCCAGCCCGCGTAGGCCGTCCGGCAGCGTCGGGATTTCGTTCCAGGGCGTGATGCCGCGCTCGGCCATGCGCACGTACTCGTCCATGCCTGCCGCCAGATCGTCTTCACGATTGGGCAGGGTGCCAGGATCATGCGGGAAGATTTTCGGCCCGTCGACATCGGCGAGGCGGTTCAGCGCCGGATCGCCGTTGGCGCGCAGGAAGTCATCGAATGCCCAGGCGGAAAGGTCCCACAGTTCGTGGTGCAGAAACGCTTTCGAGACCAGTCCACGGGTGAACACCGTTGGCGCGCCGGGACGATCACCTTCGCAGTTGGAGACCAGCGGGAAGTCGACGTCGATCACTTCGGCGCCTGCTGCAACCAAAGCCTGACGTGCGTCTTCCCACAGATCGATCACCGAAGGGCGGGTGACGATGCGCTGGCCGGTGGGGCCGCCAATACCGGGCTTTTCGGCGGTGCCTGCGTCAGGGTCGGCATTGATGTACATGCGCGGCACACCGAAGCGTTTGCCAGCCAGGCTTTCTGCGCCAGCACTCAATTCGGTGTAGGCGGCAGGGCGTACGGAAGCTACTGACGGAATCGGCACCCAAGGCTGCAGACGCCAAAGATCGCCGCGTGTCTCGGGGTCTTCGGCGACGATCACGTCCAGCACTTCCAGCAGGTCTGCCATGGTTCTGGCGTAGGGTACGACTACGTCCATGGTCGGCGTCAGCGGCCAGTTGCCGCGCACCGATATCACACCGCGCGAAGGGGTATAGGCGCACAGACCGTTATTGGAAGCCGGGCCGCGTCCGCTGGACCAGGTTTCCTCGGCCATGCCGAACGCTGCGAAGCTGGCGGCGGTGGCCGTGCCTGCGCCGTTGGACGAGCCGGAGGCGAAGGGCGCGGTCAGATAGCTCGCGTTGTAAGGGCTTTCGGCGCGTCCATACACGCCGCGCTGCATGCCGCCATTGGCCATCGGCGGCATGTTGGTTTTGCCCAGACAGATGGCCCCGGCGTCACGCAGGCGGCTGATGGTAAAGGCATCTTTCTGCGCGACCAGATCGGCAAAAGCCGGGCTGCCCGAGGCGGCAGTCAGACTTTTCACCAGATAGCTGTCCTTGGCGGTATAGGGAATGCCGTCGAGCGGTCCCAGTGTTTCGCCTTTCGCACGACGCGCGTCAGAGGCTTGCGCTTCGGCAAGCGCCTCGGGGTTCGGTACCACGAGGGCGTTCAGTGCGGTGGCAGTGTTCGGTCCGTCATAGGCGTCGATGCGTGCAAGGTACGCCTGAACCAGCTCGACCGCAGTGGTCTTGCCGGATTCAAGCGCCGCACGCAGCTCGGCAATGGAGACTTCTGTGACTTCGATCATGGGATTTTCACCGACGGCTTATAAGGAACGGCACTGGCGCTCGCGTTGTGTGCACTCAGGTGCAGTTTGCTGCTTTGCGATAGCCCGCCGCCCTGGCTTTGGATTCAGAGTCGAAGGATATCCGATTTTTCGACGAGACTTTATCGTAGCTCGGGCAGCCCTGAGGCAGGTGATAGATGTGACTGTTGAGGTTGCCGATGATCACGCCTGCCGAGGACGCGCGGGTCGCAGGCTTCTGCGCGTCAGGCTGCGTTTTGGTCTGCGCGGTTTTCTGCGCAATGGCGCTGACCACACCGTCGCCGACTGGCTTGTAGCCTTGGGTCCAGGTACGGGCGCGGCTCACGAACGGGTTGGCGTGCCCCATGACGGTTGCGATGCGACGGTCACGTTCCTTTTCCCACGCCGTCACCGGGTATTGCTTGTCCCAGGCCATCAACAGCTGTTGCTGTTGACGCGACATGTTCAGGTTGTACCGATCGAACATGTAAAAAGTGGTACGTGCGACCATGCCTTTCACTTCGTCACGCGGTTCGGCAACGTTCTGCTGGAAATCGACCTTGGTCTTGCACTGTCCATACTGCGGCGCTACGCCTGAGGCCATGCCGTAATTGTAATTGTTGCGGTCGCCGTTCACTTCGCCCACTGCCGGGTAAAGGTTGAACAGGTCGGCCTCCATGGCCTTGAACACCGGGTCATCGTTTTCGCAAAATTCGCGCCCGCCTTTCTGCCAGCACTGACGCTGATGGCCGAAGGTCCAGGCCGGAACAATGTGCTCCCATTCGGTACGCGCTGCGCGGTTCTCCTGTTTGCGGGCCTGCAGGCCGCAGGAACCGGCATCGATACGGCCACCTGATTTTCCGACCCAGGTCCATTTGCAGCCGCAGTACAGATCGCCCTGAGCGCTGCTGGCCTGATCGAGATAGATCTTTTGTTTGGCAACCACCTTGGCTTCGGAAAACGTTGAAGGCGGCTCTGCGAAAGCGGGGTTGATAGCGAGGAATGACAGCGTCAATACGTAAAACAGAAATTTCATGAGTCAGCATATTTCAGGTTCAGGGGCGCGCATTGTACTCATGACAGCCTGAGGGTAAACGTGCGATTCGGTTTGATTACAACCGTGCCTTGAAGCGCGCGCGATGTTCCCCAAGCGCTATTCGGGTTCCATGCATGACCATTTTTCGTCGCCGCACTTTCAGGCGTTGATCCTGCTATTGGTGTCCCGCTTGAGCAGGATCGTAGTCGATATCCCTCGCTGATCCGGTTGTGAAGTGTCGATCAATGTCAGGGCTCGAGACAGAACGGACGTTTCTCGAAGCGCTCGTTGCACACTGCGGCAACGAGCGCTTTTTATTGAACGTCTGACAGGTCCTTTAGAAGTCCAGCGTCAACCCCGCATAGATTGCACGACCATCGCCAGGCGCATGCAGCGACTGCTCAACGCCGCTGCTGGAGTCGTACCATACGTATTCGTAATATTTATTCGTGATGTTCTTCGCCTGAACATCAAGGCTCAGCTGAGGTGACAGTTGGTACGTTGCCCCGAGGTTGAGCAATACATAACTGCCGTATTTGCCGGTGCTGTTGGTTCGTTCCAGGTAGTAATCACTCTGTCCGCTGAGCCAGGTCGAGACTTCGAGTCTGGGTGTCAGCCGATAGGCCGAACCTGCGGTGTACAGATGGTGAGGGACGTGATCCATCTCCTTGCCTTCGCTGGCCGGAAGATTGGGGTTGGGTTTGAGTATTTCGGAGAACTGCCTGGAATAGGACAGCCACAGGCTGCTGGCGTCGGTGGGGTAGACATTGAGCTGCACATCCCAACCCTTGCGCAGGGTTTGCCCGACGTTTTCGGCATCGCCGACGGCATCGTTGAGCTTGCGCTGCACTTCATCCGAGGCTTTCTGCTCCCAGTACGCGATGCGTCCGTTGATCCAGTCGGCTGGCTGGAATTTGATCCCGGTTTCCCAACCATCGTTGATCGAAGGCTTCAAGTCATCGGCTTGCGTCGCCAGGCGATACGCTGCCGAGCCAACTCCTATCTGATAGCTGCGTCCCCAGTTGGCGTACAGGCTCGCCTGCTCCCAGGGTGAATAGACCACGCTGAGTTTGGGCTGACGAATCTGGCCGTAGTCGTTGACGTCGGCTCGCTCGCCTGTCAGTTCGTTGGTGTAGTCACCGTAGACCTTGTCGATGCGGTATGCCGGAATGATCTTCAATGATTTGAACGGCTCGATCACTGCCTGTACGTAAGCACCGTAGACATCGAGATCGAATTGTTGATCGCGCGTCTGCGCCACCCGCGAACGTTGCAGGGTTCTATACCTGAGGCTCTGGTTTTCCTGGCGTTGCACCTCTGCACCACCTTCCAGCGCGAAGGCATACAGATGCTCGACCTCCGGACGCCAGGTCAGGCTGCTCAGCGCGCCATATTGTGTCTCGTCGCTGTAGCGTTCCTGTTGCGAGGATGTACGCCAGTACTGGGTCCAGCGCCGGTCTTCGAAGGTGTTCACATAGGCTTTGCCGGCCAGGCTCAGGGTCTCAGTGAGCGTCGCGTCCAGATGCAGGCCGAGCTGGTTCATTTCACGCTCGCCGGTGTCAGTGGCGTTGTTGGCATAGGACTGGCGAGCATGGTCCCGTGCGTCGCGCCGGCTCAGGTAACCGGCCTCGTCGGCATCCACCTTGTAGTGGCGGGCAGTGAGCCCTGCGCGCCAGCTTTCATCGTCGGCGGTGTAGAACCATTTGCCGGAAAAGCTCATACGTTCGGCGTCGGCGTGGTTGCGGTAACCCTCGCTGCCCTGATAGCTGAACGAGTAGTTCTGGCTCCAGTTGCCTTGCTCGACGCCTTTGATCAACTGCAGCTCACGGGTGTCGAAACTGCCGTAGCGCAATCGCAATTTGCCGTCGTTGCCGCCCTGGCGGGTGTTGATGCTGGCATTGCCTGCGATGTTGTGCAGGCCGTATCGCGGGTCATTGGTGCCGCGCACCACTTCGATACTGTCGATTTCCAGCGGGAAGATCATGTCGATGAACGGCATGTTCCCGTCATTGGTATTACTCGGAATGCCATCGATCAACAACTTGACCGCATTGACTTCCCCTTCGCCATTGAACCCGCGAAACGAGAGCTTCCCGGACGTGGTGCCCTGATTGAACTGAGTCAACATGACACCCGGAACCCGACCGAACAGTTCCCAGCTGTAGTGCACCGGCTGTTTTTCCAGCAGGTCGGCGCCCAGCACATCGACTGAGCTGAGGATATTGCGGCTGGCCAGCGGGCCGTTCCGGCCTGCCGAGACGTCTACAGCTCCGAGCGTAACGACCGAGTCCGCGCTGTCGCGGGTTTCGGCAATCGCCTCGCTGAGCGGCGTGAGGGCAAACAGGCAGGACATCAAGAGGGGTGATGCAGGGTATGAGGTACGGGTTGTTTTCATGAGCGGCGTAATCCACGCAAAAAAGTGACGCTGTCCCGACGTGCACGCACAAGCGCGCCCGAGGGTTCAGGTTGGGTCAAGTCACACAGCGAGGAACGGGAGAGGAGGCGAGCGAGGGCTGACGGCGGGCCACAGGTAGCGCGGAGGCGGCTGCGCCCAGGAGCGAACGGTGATCGGTGAAATGCTTTTTGCCGGAGCCGGATTCAGCATCCAGTCGGAAACGTGGCTGGCTGTCAGTACCGTGAAAGAGGAACACACCGGGCAGGAGAGCTGGGGGAGGGCGTGCTGCTTCTGATCCGACTCACTGGAGTCCAGGCCCGCACTGCCTGACCCATCCAGCGAACAGTAACCCCCGTTCAGACCGCTGAGCGCCAGACCGCTCATTTGTCCGTGATGCAGGCCGCAGAAAAAAAGGCTCAGCAGGACGCTGGCGTACAGCGTCCATGCAATAAGCGACCTTTCATCACGGGTTATTTTCATGGGGCGCAACTCTATCACCGCCCCCGCTTTTCAAGCATTGCCCGAGTGTGGCGAATCGTCGCAACTGGTGGGTCGTGTCGGGCGTTCAGGTCATTGGCTTAACGTTGTCTGAAAGAAGCTCGACGCGGATGCGTAAGGCGATGCAAGTTGGCGAGCGTCATTTTGCGTCATGAAGGAGATCGCCAGAAACACCAGGCCCATCGCGGCCGGAATGGCACCTTTGGGTTTATGGACATTCAGGTGCGCCATGGCGGACAGGATCAGGTGATAAAAGATGCCTGCGTAGGCAAGGTCGCTGAGTGCCACGTTGAAGCGCGACAGAATCACCACAGGGCCGAGCACCTTTACCGCGATCATGAAGGGGATAAGTCCCGTTGCTGAATAGCCCAGTTCAGCCTGGGCTTCACGTACATAGGTTTGTTTCGTCACGTACATGAACGCCGACGCGAAATACAGCAGCGACAATAGGGCGGTGCTGGTCCAGTAAAGGTAGAGAGTCATAAGGTTCTCGCTATTGTTTGTATTCGACAGACGGCGAGAATGTAGACTCATATGAAAACTGACAAGTAGGATGAAATAAGGTGGATTAGTATGGGAAACCAGACCAATACCAGCGCCCATTTGAACATGCACGAAGAAATGCGCCGCGCATTCTCATTGCTGTCAGGCAAATGGAAGCTGGAAATCATGTGGCTGATCAATCAGCGTGTCTATCGCTTTGGCGAGCTGCGCAAGGCCATTCCTGGCATCACTCAGCACATGCTGACCGCGCAACTTCGCGAGCTTGAGGCAGACGGGCTGGTGACACGCACCGTGTTCGCCGAAGTGCCGCCGCGTGTGGAATATGAGATTACCGAAAAGGCGCGGGGGCTGGGGCCGACCATGGAAGCGCTGATGATCTGGTGGCAGGAACATGGTGCCAGCGTGCCGGTCAGGTCGGCCGGGCGTGGTCGTGTTGCAAGGGATTCAGGCAAGAAATCCAGCTGAGGGCACCGGATACCCTGATCAGGCAAAACAACCTGGCTGACTGAGTGAGCGGAGATTTTGTGGGGAGGCCGCCACCTCTTCGACGTAGCGCTGTCGCAGAGCAAACGCTGGAGGGTGGGAGGCGGCTGGCCGACGATTCGGTTTCCCGGACGAATCGTCAGCCACTGAAGCGCCCCGGCACGCCGGGGCCTGATCAGTCTTACAGTCGGAACCTGCCCACTTCCTGTTGCAGACTGGTCGCGAGGTTTTTCAGCCCGCCGCTGGTCTTGAGCAGTTCCTGAACGGACATATTGTTCTGTTCGGCCATTTGTGCAGAGCGTTCTACGCTACGCGCGACATCCTGGCTGGCAACGGTTTGCTCGCGCAACGCAAACGATATCTGGTCCACCACATGCAAAACCTTGCTGGAACTGTCGCGGATTTCGATAATCGCCTGGCCGGCATTGCCTGCCATTTCCACGCCGCTGTTCACTTCCAGCACTCCGCTGTGCATGCTCTGGACGGTCTCTCTGACGCCAGCCTGGATTTTCTCGATCATCCCGGCAATCTCTTTGGTCGATTTACCGGTGTTCTGCGCCAGGAGGCGTACCTCGTCGGCCACGACGGCAAACCCGCGTCCCTGTTCGCCCGCCCGCGCAGCTTCGATGGCAGCGTTGAGCGCCAGCAGGTTTGTCTGGTCGGCGATGCCTTGAATCACGCTGATGATCGATGAAATATGCTCAGAATGCTGGCCCAGGCTTGAAACCTGAGTCGACGAATGCTGCACGGTCCTGGCAATGCCGTTCATGCTGGACAGGGTGTTTTCGATGACCTGCGCGCCTTCTTTGGATTGCTCGCCCGAGCGACTGGCGATCTGGTGGGCCTCGTCGGCGTTCTCGGACACGTGATGAATGCTGACGGTCAGTTCCTCGATGGTGGCGGCCATCATTGAAGCCGAGGTCGACTGTTCCTGGATGGCGCCGGACAGTTGCTCGGACGCACCGGAAATCTGCTGCACAGACACCACCAGTTGATTTGCCGCCTCACTGATCTGTTGAATCATCTCGCGCAGGCGCTTCTGCATCCGGTCGAACGCTTTGGGCAGTTCATCATGGCTGCTGGTGTCGATGACCGTGTCCAGCCTGCCATCGGCAACGGCTGTAGCGGCGTCAATTGCCAGTTGCAGGCGTGCGGTGGTGCTGCGACCCAGTGCCGTCGCCAGAATGGCGGCAAGAAGCGCGGCCGCAATGCCACCGCATACCAGGATCATCAGTGCGAAGTGCTTGGCGTCGATCATGTTCTGGCTTCTGACGACCAACAGCGTGTTTTCCGCGGCGCTGATCTCGGCCAGCGTCACACGCATGCTGTCCATCTTGGCTTTGTCGGCACCGGCGATGATGCGTTTGTCCAGTTCATCATCAGGCAGGTTGCGTGCAGTCAGGTCCCTGCGCATGGCAACGATGGTGTTGACGTCATCTTCAAGCCAGCGCTTGTAGGTTTCTCCCAGCGATGCGAGGCGTCGCTGTTGCTCCGGGTTGTCAGCTGTCAGCTGCTTGAGCGCATCGAGCTCTTCGCCAAAGCGTTTTTCGCCGGCAATGAGAGGCTCGAGAAACGCGTCTTTCGACGTGATGACAAAGCCACGCATGCCGGTTTCGATATTGATCAGCTGTTCCAGGGCCAGTTGCGCTTCACTGAGCACCTTATAGGTATGAACATTGCTGTTAGTGGCGTCTTCAACCTGCTCGAACCCCCTGTAGGCGCTGGCCACCAGAACCGCGATGAGTACGACAATAGTGATAAAACTGAAGTAAAGCTTCTGCGAGATGCTGAGCTTATTGAGCATGGTGTCAGTCCTGAAACTTGCCTCCCTGGCAGTCCAATGATGTTTTGTATGAAGAGCGGCAGTGTGCAAATTTCTTAGAATGATGTCATTTAGATATCATAATTTCGACCGTGCCTTGATGAACTTGAGGCGCAGGCGAGCACTATTTGAAATATTGCGAAATAATTTATTTAAATGTTTGATATTTAAAGCAATATTATTTTGATTTCGGTTGTAATTTATAACGTTTAACGCGTGAAAGTTAAGATTTTGACGGCGTTAAGTTGACGGGCTCTGTGTCGATCAATGGTCTAAGATCACTGCTTCCTCACTGTTCCGGGCTGTACGGCGATGACACATGACACCTCGCTTGAACTGGCTTCCCGCCTGATCCGCAACTTCAATGAGATCTCGCTTGAAAAGCAGGTCCGCGATCCTTTGTATGAAAGTCTGGCAGGACCGCTGGCAACGGGAACGGCCGCCAGCAAGTTGGGCGCCTCCATTGATATCGTTGCGCCGGGCAAGCGCTCGTGCCCTTATCATTTTCATCATGCGCAGGAGGAAATGTTCATCGTCATCGAAGGCGAAGGCAGCCTGCGGGTTGCAGACCGGATGCTGCCCATCAAGAGCGGCGATGTGATCTTCATTCCACCGGGGCCGCAATACCCTCACCAGATCATCAATACGTCGTTGTTGCCTCTGAAATACCTGTCCATCAGCACCCGTGAAAAGCCCGAGATCTGCGAGTACCCCGACTCAGGCAAGTACCAGGCCATGGCGTCCGGTGAGGGCGCTGCTTTCGTGGCCAGGCAACGGGTCGATCTGAATGTGGACTATTGGGATGGCGAGCCGTAAGCCGGACGCGCTCGTGCACATGCGCACCCGGTGCTGTGCCTGTATGCTTCTGCCGACCCAAAAATGAAGTAAACGAATTCATCATGTCTGAAAACCTGCCCGATCCCGTCTCAACGCCAGCCGCCAAACGTCGTCGCATTCCGAAAGGCGATCTGCGTAAGGTCGATATCATTCAGGCAGCGCTGGTGATCTTTGCCCGCGATGGCTTTGCCGGCGCATCGCTGTCGAACATCGCCAAGGTGGCGGGTATTTCCCAGGTCGGATTGCTTCACCATTTCCCCAACAAACTGGCCTTGCTGCAAGCGGTGCTCGACCATCGGGATCAGTACATCTCGACGCGGTTGCAGGACGCCGAACAGGTGGCAACGCTGGAAGGCTTCGTAGCGTTCCTGCAGTTCATCATGCGGTTCAGCATCGAAGACGCGTCTGTCAGTCAGGCGCTGATGATCATCAACACCGAAAGCCTGTCCGTTACCCATCCGGCGAATCGATGGTTCTGCGAGCGATTTCATATCGTGCACAGCCATCTGCAGGCGCAGTTGAAGCTGCTGGTGCAGGCGGGCGAAGTGCGAGGGGACATCGATGTGAAACAGGTCAGTCTCGAGCTGGCATCGATGATGGACGGGATGCAGATTCAATGGCTTCGTTCACGGTCCGACGTGGATATCGAGCGCGCATTCAAACGGTTCCTCGACCGAATGGCGTCAGACCTGGGAGTGCGCTAGCAAAGCGTCTGGCGAGCCGTTGGCAATCGGTGGCCGCGAAGACCACCGATTGCTGCCTGTCAGTAAGCCTGTTCCGGCTTGACCTGAACGGCCTTGCGCAGCGGAACGGGGAGAGGGTTGGAGTCACGTGTGGTCAGTTGCTCCGGGTAGAGCGCGACGACGGTGCGGTTGAGTGCCAGATTTTCCGAGTCCTTGCCGACCAGCACCTTGAACTTGCCCGGATCGACTTTCCAGCTCACCGAATCCGGCGCGTAGTAAGCGAACGAACGCGAGTCCAGCGCAATGGTGACGGACTTGCTTTCGCCCGGCTTCAGGTAAACCTTGGAGAAGCCTTTGAGTTCTTTCTCGGGACGATCAACCTGCGGCTTTGACGGTTGCACATACAACTGAGCGACTTCGAATCCGGCCTTGTCGCCGGTATTGGTGATCGTGAACGTCGCGTTGATGGTCGAACCGGGTGCCAGCACGTTGCTCGACAGCTTCAGGTCGCTGTACTCATACGTCGTGTAAGACAGACCGAAACCAAACGGATAAAGCGGCGTGGCGTGTTTCTTGTCGTAACCACGATAGCCCGGATACAGGCCCTCGCTGTAGGTCATTTCAGTGGGCGGGTTGGCACTGCTGAAATAGTACGGCACCGGGTCCTTGTACGACGCGTAGCTCGGGTTGTCCTCGACCTTCCTGTCCAGCGTGATCGGCAGTTTGCCGGACGGGTTGACCTTGCCGAACAGAATTTCAGCCAGTGCCTGACCGCCTTGCTGGCCGGGGAACCAGGCGTGCAACGTGGCTGCAACCTTATTGGCCCACGGTTGCATGTCCATGCCGCCACCGCCGTGCATCACCACGATGGTTTTCGGGTTGGCTTTCTGTACGAAGCTGATCAGCTCGGACTGGAACTGTGGCAATTCGAACGGATGGTCGAGGGATTCGCCTTCATATTCGAAGTTGCTGCCTGCCGCGACGACCACGGCATCGTAGTCCGCCAGGTTCTTCGGCGGGCGCAGTGACGCCCAGCTCATCTGTACGCCATTCATGCCGCCCAGTACCGGCGTGAAGTTGCCTTTGAGACGGCGATACTCCAGACGCACGTTGTACTCGCTGCCGGCTTTCAGGCTGGCGGTCTTGATCGCGCGAGGAACAACCGGGATCAGGTCGAACGAGACCTGTCCGCCTTCGTCTTCGGCCACCAGTTCGTCGTTGATCCACAGCTTGTACGCGCCATCGGCACGGACCTTGATCACATGCGGGCCGGTGATCGTCGGTTTGATCTTGCCAGTGAAGCGGGCGGAGAACGCACCTGCCACCGGGTTGAAACCGCTGACGGTGCTGGTGCCGTTGTCGGTCACGTTGCTGCTGGTGATCCAGTCCAGGTTGACGCCCGGCTCGATGTGCGTTGCCACCGGATCGCCCGACAGACTGGTGTTGGCGTAGTACTCGGCTTTGACGCCTGCGTTGCTGATGGCCTGTTTGCCTGAGCCCGGCTGATACCAGACCGACGACTTCGGGTTCAGGCTCATTTGGCTGATGTAGTCGACATTGGCCGTGTTCGACGCCAGTTGCTTCAAGCCACTGAGTTCGGTGACGTAGCTGGCCGGAACGGAATAGGCGGTCCCGAAAGGCGATGTCGGTGGTTGAACAGCCAGATCGCCGATGACGGCAATCTTCGAGTTCTTCGCCAGCGGCAGCAGCGGTTTTTGTCCGTCCACCGGTTCGTTGCGCAGCAGAACGATGGATTCCCTGGCCATGTTCAGCGCAGCCACCTGACCGTACTCGCGATGCACCAGCGGTTGCGCCTTGTTGATGCTCTTGTCGAAACCGTAGCTCACCAGCGCCCGGAGGTTGCGGCGGACCTTGTCGTCGATCACGTTCTGGTGCAACTGGCCGTTCCAGACGTAAGGCAGCAGTTTGGCTTCGGTAAATTGCAGGCCGCTCGGCATGTCGATGTCAGTGCCCGCCCAGGCGCCCTTGAACGCGTCCTGAACCGAGTTGAAGTCGCTCATCACGTTGCCCTGGAAGCCCCATTGGCCTTTCAGGATGTCGGTGATCAGGTGGTGATTCTCGCAGGCATACTCGCCGTTGATCTTGTTGTAGCCGCACATGACCGAGGCAATGTTGGCGTTTTTGACCAGTGACTCGAAGCCTGGCAGATACAGCTCCTGCATGGCGCGCTCGTCGATCTTCACGTCCAGATAATGCCGGTTGGCTTCCTGTTCGTTCATCAGATAATGCTTGGCGGCGGCCTGCACGCCCTGCACCTGAATACCGTTGGTGACCGCAGGCGCCAGCACTGCGCCGAGGAAGGGGTCCTCGCCGCTCATGTACTCGGCGGAACGTCCGTTGAACGGTGTGCGGTACAGGTTGATGGCTGGAGACAGCATCTGCTGGCCGCCCGCAATGCGGGTTTCATAGCCGATCGCCAGACCGAACTCCTTGGCCCGGTTGATGCTCCAGGTCGCAGCCAGTGCGGAAGGCGACGGATACTGCGCGCCGAACGTCTTGCCGCCGACCAGCACGCCCATCGACGAGTCATAGGCCACGGTGCCTTGCAGGCCGAACTTGTCCAGCTTGGGGATCATTCGTCCGTCGTCGACGCGAGAAAAATTGATCTTCTCCGATTGCGTCATGTTGTCCAGCATCGCGCCCACTCGGGCTTCGACTTCGTTGCCGGTCATGGGGGTGGCGGCGAACAGCGCGCTTGCCTGGGCAACGCTCAGCGCAAGAACGCTCAGGCCCAGGCCTTGTTTGATCATGGACACGGTACTACTCCTCGGATAACGGCTTGGGTGATGTGCGAGTCAACGCAACACTCACGGCTTTGCATCCACGACGGGGGCGTCTGCGGTATCGATGGGGGCGTCCAGCAGAGCTTGTTCGCCAGTCGGTTGTTCTTGGGGCACGGCGTCGGCACCGGTGAGGTGCTGACGCTTGGCATCGACCTGCGCACGAAGCGCGTTGGACGTTGCGGGTGACGGGTTCTGATTGTCCGCAGCCGAGGCTGGCAAGTTGATCAGGCACATCAATACGGTGGCAGCGAGAGGCAGCAAGCGTCTGGCCATCGGGAATTCTCCAGATAGAGGAAGGTGTCAGTCAGTTAGCGTCGGGTGATAAGGGAAACCGGACGTGAGCGTTAAGGCCGCAGTCTGGGGATAAAGTTCTCTAGCGGCAAAGGAGAGGCGGTTTTTTGTGTTTAAATTTGTCTTGAATTGAAATTTAAATTGCTAATATATTTAATATATAAGTTATTAATTATGGTTTTAAGTAAATTTCTTAATTAAAATTTCAATTTATTTTTTATTTTTGGAATAAATTACCTTTTTTCAAAACAGATCATTCATTCTGTTTTGAGATTCTTTAAAGACGTTGGATTCTGAAAGTTGATTGAGCTTCTGCGCCGTAGTTGAGGAAGGTTTTTATTGGGCGGGACGTTCTGAAGAGCAAGAGTCTTCATCGAGCGCCATGGCTAAAGCCGCCAATGCACTTGGCAGCTTCAGCGCGACGTGATGAGCCAAAAGAGCCTACAAAATGACTCAGAAGGCCCGTGGTCTGGGGCCGACAATGGAGGCGCTGATGATCGTGTGGCAGAAATACGGCGCCCGCGTGCCAGCCAGGCGCAGGGTTTCTTTTCAGTCGGCAGCGAGGTGTCCGGCAAGCGTTGGCGCTTAACTCTTCATCGCCAGTGCAGAGGCTTGTTGTGCCTGCTCGCTGGACAGTGTTCCGTTTCGGGAAAGCTTGGCCAGGGTGTTATTGGCGCTCATCAAGCTGTTGGTCAGTGCCCCCAGTTCGGATTGCACGCCCGCGACACGAGCCCGTTTCACGTCAGGGCTCAGGCTGGTATCCGCCATGAGGGCCTGAAGCTCCTCAAGCTTTTCCCGGATCTTTTGCTGCAGCTTGCGAATTATCTTCAGGACACTTTGCGCCTGTTCTGGCAGTCCGCTCTCTTCAATGTCCTTGTTCCAATGGGCGCTGTTGTCCTCAGCGGCCTTTTGCAGGCTGACGCTGGACAGCGACACCTTGACCCCTTCGGCGGGGTCTTTTGCCGTGCTGCCGGAGGATACGTCCAGAGCATCATCGGCTGCGCTCTTCAGGCCGGTGTTCAGCGTCGATGTCGGCGCGGCGCTGGCGAACTGCACGTTAAGGGTGATCATGGTCTTCGCCTGAATGGGTTTACGTATAACGCTGTATCGGCCTGTCACGGGTGTTCTTCATTTCAGGTATTCAGGCACTTCAGACAATTGTGACCGCAGCCTCATAATCCTGAGCGGATACGCCCATCAACTCATGAAGCGTCTGACGATCAACACGCGGGAAAAACCGATATCCGCGAGGACCGGGCAACGTATGGGCCTGAGTGGCCATTATATCGGGACTGCGGGCCTCAAAGGCGTGGCAGGTCGGCTGCACGCAAACGTCAAGCCCGTCCTCGCGTGACGACATTGATGACCGCGTCAAAGGACTTGAAGCGGGTGCTGACGATTACCTGCTCAAACCGTTCGATCTGCGCGAGCTGTTCGCCCGTCTGCATACGCTGGTACGACGCGCTACCGGACGTGCGGTGAACATCATTGAGCACGGTGCCGTGACGCACGACCCATCCACCTGGCAAAACTGGTTGGCCGGGGATGCGATCGACCTGTCGCGTCGTGAGCAGGCGTTGCTGCTGGCGTTACGTAACCTGCTGGACAACGCCTTGCGCCACAGCCCCGAACACACTCAGGTGCTGGCTAGCTTCACAAGTGAAAACGATTTTGCGTTCGTCAGCGTCAGAAATATCAGTGCAACGCTGTCCGCAGACAGCCTGCAATCCATGACCAAGCGTTTCTGGCGCAGCAGCACAAGCTCCGGGTGTGGGTTGGGACTTGCCATTGTGCAGGCCATCGTCGAGCGTTGCGGTTGCACGATACAGCTCGATTGTGTCGATCAGCAGTTCAACATCACGCTCAGTCTGCCCTTATTGGCTCAGGTCGGGCAGCCGTTGCCAGCGGCGTCGCTCAGTTCCTTCAAAGGCTGACCCACGTCTTGCAGTCAGGCGCGGATCAAGCACGAAATGCTCGGTTGCTTTCTCGACCTGCAGGCTCAGCGTATTTGCTCCAGCCTCAGCCGGGTGGGCGCTTCCAGCGGGTCGGCCAGCGCCTTACCGAACTCGAATCTGGGCAACGGCATACGCAGTTCACGTGGCACGGCGCTCAATAATGCCTGCTGCTGAATGCTGTTGCTGGCGGCCGCGGGGTTGATCGGGGTGATGAATGGTGTGGCACGTGTTGCGAGCAACGGTGGCTCACTAATCCGGCGTCCGACTGGCGCTGGCGACGTCCTGGGCATTGCCGACAGCCAACTCGTGACGCACCGCCCCCGGCGTTTTCCCGGTCCATGACTGAAAGGCTCTGGCAAACGAATTGGCATCCTCGAACCCCAGCAGGAACGAAATTTCCGCACTCGACATGGCCGTGTTGCGCAGGTAATGGTAGGCCAGCGACTCACGCAGGGTATCGAGTATCTGTTGAAACGAGGTGCCTTCACCTTGCAGCCTGCGTTGCAGGGTGCGGGTGCTGACGCCCAGTTTGCGACCGACCGCCTGCATCGAGACCTCGCCGGCCGGTAGGCTTTCCAGCAATGCGCTGCGTACCCGTTCCAGCATGCCGCAGGTTCTGTCCAGATCCGAAAGGCGCTGACGCAGGTCGGGCTCGAAAAACAGCCACATTTTGTGATTTTCGGTCAGAAACGGGCGGTCCATGTCGGCGTTGTCCAGTACCAGCGTCGTGACAGCGCTGTGAGTGACCGGGGTGCCAAAAAACGCTGCGTAGAGGCCGGAGTCTTTCTCGAAATCGTCCGGCAATGGCCAGCTTATCTGCAGTGGGTTGATCTGGGTGCGAGTGGCCAGTCGCGCCAATTGCACAAACAGCACCATCTTGAAGATCAGAAACACGGCCGGCGGCGGCTGCGAAGCGGTCAGGAAGTCCAGCGTAATGGTGGTGTGTTTATCGTTGCGCACCATGCGGATGGCCATCGGCGCGATCAGCCGTATGTAGGTGGCGAGGCGCTCCATGGCCCCTCTCATGTGAGCGCTGCACAACGCGGCAAACAATTCGGGATCGAACCAGTCCGAGGACATGACCCGTGCGATCTGCAGTGGCGTAGGAATCGTGGGTTGCAATGACTGGGCTTCTGCCTCGATGGCCTCCCACAACCGAAAGAAGTCGGCCGAGTTCAGGCGCACGCTGCGACGTGCGAACAGGTCGCCCGGCAACTGCGCGCGTCGCAGCACTGGAGGCGCGGTCACGCCAGCGTCCTGCATCAGCAGTCGCCATCCTGGCCAAACCGAATATTCCAGCGTCGAGCTGCGTCTGCCGTTCATGGGCGTCTCACTCAAGTGTCTGCACGTTGAAGGGCAGTCTAGGTAGCCGATCGTGCCATCACAATAGCCGATGGCGCCAACGCACTGTGTTGAAAATTGGCGCGTTGGGCAGTCGTTCTGGCGCGTTGTGCGAGTGTCAAAAGGCCGGGACGCGAGCAATCTGTTGTCACGGGCCAACGTCAGGGGCACTTGATGACTCATCATGATCGCTTCGCTGTCACAGCCCGCCGAGCAGCCTTACAACGGGCACCCATGCGACTCTTCAGGGCATCCAGATGAAAAAGACAGTGTTGATTACCGGCGCATCCTCAGGCTTCGGGCTCCTGCTCGCTACCCGGCTACACGATCAGGGCTTCGAGGTGATCGGCACCAGCCGTCATCCCCAGAACCACGCTGGCCGTTTTCCCTTCAAACTGCTACGCCTTGACGTAACCGATGACGCGTCCATCAAGCTCTTTGTCGAGCAGCTGTTCACGAACATCCCGCACGTCGATGTGCTGATCAATAACGCCGGTTACATGCTGACCGGCATTGCCGAGGAAACGCCTGTCGAGGCAGCGCGGGAGCAGTTTGAAACCAACTTCTGGGGCACCCTCAGATTGACGAATGCGCTGCTGCCATTCATGCGCGACAAGAAGGGCGGTCAGATCATCACGGTCAGCTCGATTGTCGGTTTGATAGGGCCGCCCAACCTGTCCTATTACTCGGCGTCCAAACACGCGGTCGAAGGCTACTTCAAGTCGCTGCGCTTTGAGCTGGACCCGTTCAATATCAGCGTCAGTATGGTCGAGCCTGTCTGGTTCAAAACAAAACTGGGGATGAATGCCGTGGCTTCGAAAGGTCAGCAGATCGAAGCGTACGATCAGTACCGGCGCAAGGCTGACGCAGCGACTCAGAAGGGCCTGAACGAGGCGCAGGCGCCGGACGCGGTTGTAGAGAAAATCATCAGTCTGATAGGCACCCGCAAGCCGCCGTTTCGCAACCCGGTCGGCAAAATGTCGGGAATGATCGTGTTCCTGCAGCACCACGCCCCCAAAGTCTTCGAAAGTTCGATCCTGAAGAGTGTCGCCTCGGCTCGATAGCCCCGACGCCCTTGTACGATCCTTTCTTATCTTGCAGGTGACTGACCATGAAGTTCTATTTGTGCAAATACCTTCCGCCCAGGGCGGACTTTCTCGCCACGATGACCGATATCGAACGCGCCCTCATGGCGCAGCATGGAGCCTATCTGAACGAGCTGCTCGACAAGAGCGTGATTGTCGCGCATGGACCGGTCATGGACGAGCACGGTGGTTATGGCGTGTCCTTGTATCAGATCGACGATGATCAGGAGATCGGCGACTTCACGTCACAGGATCCCGTCGTCAAACAAGGGATAGGCCACTACGAGCACTACCCCATGCTTCACTTGAGGGCGCGTGGCTGACCCTGCTCCTGGCCGCGTTCGCTGATCAGTTCCTTGATTCTGGACGCCAGCACCTCCAGCCCGAACGGCTTGGTCAGTATCTGAGTCTTGGGCTGCAGGTGGCAGCCGTCCAGTGCCGAGGTCTCGGCGTAACCGGTGATGAACAGCGTGGGCAGGGCCGGGCGTTTCGTTCGCGCGACATCGGCCATTTCCCTGCCGTTCATGCCGCCGGGCAGGCCGACATCACTGATCAACAGATCAATGTGCGTGTCCGATTGCAGAATCTCCAGGCCCGCCTTCGCATCGGCGGCCTCCAGCGCTTGATAGCCCTGGGTCTTAAGCACCTCGACGACCAGCATTCGCACGGACGGTTCGTCATCGACCACCAGCACGGTTTCACCGTGACGAGGCAGGGCGGCTTCTTCGTTGTTCGTGTCGGCGACCTGTTGCCGCGCATCGGGAATGTGACGAGGCAGGTGCATCACAATGGTCGTGCCCTGGCCTTCGACCGATTCGACCTTGATCTGACCGCCCGATTGCCTCACGAAGCCATACACCATCGACAGGCCCAGGCCGGTCCCCGCGCCAATCGGCTTGGTGGTGAAGAACGGCTCGAATGCCTTGGCCACGGTGTCCGGGCTCATTCCGGTACCTGTGTCCGTCACGCGGATGCTCAGATGCTCCCCGGCCGTGTTGCCGTGATCCGGATCAACGCATTCATCCAGCAGCGCGTTGGAGGTTTCGATGATGATCCGGCCGCCGTTGGGCATGGCGTCGCGGGCGTTCAGGCACAGGTTGAGCAGGGAGTTTTCCAGTTGCGCATGGTCGATCAGTGCAGGCCACACGTCTTTCCCGGCCACGACTTGCAGCTCGATGGAAGGGCCGACCGTGCGGCCGATCAATTCTTCCATGCCATGAATGAGGGTGTTTACGTTCGTGACTTCGGGCGACAGCGTCTGACGTCGGGAAAACGCCAGCAAACGATGAGTCAATGATGCCGCTCTTCGAACGGCCCCCTGAGCCACGCTTACGTATTTGTCCACGTCGGCCAGACGCCCTTGCGCCATGCGGGTCTGAATCATTTCCAGGCTGCCCGAAATACCGGCCAGCAGGTTGTTGAAGTCGTGGGCTATGCCGCCGGTGAGTTGGCCGACGGCGTCCATCTTCTGCGCGTGCCGCAAGGCATCTTCGACCTGTTCACGTTCGTGAATGGCCTGCTCGATGCGTTGCTCAAGGGTCTGATTGAGCTCCTTGACGGCCACCTCGGCCTGCTTTCTGGCGGTCACGTCGATGGATGAGCCGATCAGGCCGATGACTTCACCATCGTCATTCAGCAGCGGGGCCTTGGTTGACAGGAAGATAGCCGTCGAACCGTCGGAGAGATTGACCTGCTCCTCGATCTGTTCGCTGGTGTTGCTGTCCATGATCCGGCGGTCGGTCCGCATGATGATGCGCGCCTGGTCCTTGTCCTCCAGAAAATCCATGTCGGTTTTGCCGATGAAGAATTCCGGAGGCTTGCCAATCAGCGCTTCCGTACCGCGGTTGGCCACCAGCATTCGACCTTCCAGGTCCTTGGCGTAGACCACACCGGGAACGGCCGCGGTGAAAATGCGCAGTAGCGAAGTCAGACGGTCGCGTTCCTGCTCGGCGGCGCGGCGCGCTTCGATATCCAGCAGCACGCCGGGACAGCGTATCGCCTGTCCCTCGTTATCCCGCTCGATGCGGCTGTTGGCTTCCACCCAGCGGTAAACGCCATCCCTGTGCATCACCCGGTATTCGCAGCGAAAAATGTCGCCGCTGTTCAGGATGTCCGTGATGGCGTCCCCGACCCGGATCACATCGTCAGGGTGGATAGAGGCCATCACGCATTCGAGCGGTAAGCCGTCACGGCAGTTCTGTTTTGGCAATCCAAAGGTGCGGGCGAAACGTTCATCTGCCACGAGCAGGTCGCCGGGCACGTCCCAGACCCAAGTGCCCACGACGGCGCCCGAGTCCAGTGCCAGTTGCATCTGCTCGAAGTTCTCTTCTGTCGAAGAACCCGATTGTTCTGAATGTATTGGCCCCATGTCAGGCGCATCAGTATTCATACGGTCGACTCGTTTACGCGCTTGATTCACAAGGCCTCAGGTATCAGGCAGTTTTGCTGGGCAGAAGTTGTGCGATTGGAAAACTTTTGCGGTCACATGGCCCGACGTGAGCATCACTGACACGCGATCATTCCATAAATTACGGACTCAAGTGATGTTAAAAGTGCATCATGGTGCTCAGACCCCGGCCGAAGGCTCGCCAATGCCGGGCGTCTTTCCCGTATTTGATGACAGGAACCAACCAATGCCAGGTCCCCGCGTCGCGGATACAGCCGATAGCCCGGAGCGTCTCGCTGCGCTGCGCAGCTACGGCATTCTCGATACGCCCCGGGAGTCGGACTTCGATGACCTGGTCGAACTGGCGGCCAGGTTATGCGGCGCTCCCATATCAGTCGTCAACCTGATCGAAGACCACCGCCAATGGTTCAAGGCCGAGGTCGGTCTGGGCATTGACGAGACGCCGCTGGACGTGTCGATCTGCAGGCATGTGCTGCTGCAGCCCGGACTGACGATCATTTCCGATCTGCGCGAAGACCCCAGAATGTGCCTCAACCCGCTGGTCACCGCCGACGCCGGGCTGCGTTTCTATGCAGGGTGCCTGCTGCAAACCGCTGAAGGTCATGGCCTGGGCACGCTGTGCATACTGGACCGTCAGCCGCGAACGCTGACAGACGAACAGCAGTCTGCACTCGTGGTGCTGGCCAGGCAGGTCATGACCCAGCTTGAGTTGCGGCGATCGCTTCTTGAGAAGGATCAGTTGCTGTTGCAGAAGGAAATGCTGCTCAAGGAAGTCAACCACCGCACCAAAAACCACCTGCAATTGATCATCGGCCTGATTCAACTTCAGATCAGGCAAATGAGCGATCCACAGGCCCAGGCGGCGCTGGTCGACACCTGCAGGCGCATCACCAGCATCGCAGCGGTCCATGAAAAGCTGTATCAGGCCGATCAGGTGGAAGCCGTGAACGCAGGCGCCTATCTGGCGCAAGTCATTGCAGGCATCCAGGGCTCGGCATCCAGTCAGACGTTCTTTGTGGTGGACCTGGACAACGTCGTGTTGTCGTTGGACAAGGCCATCCCGCTGGCGCTGATTCTCAACGAGCTGATCACCAACGCCTTGAAATACGCTTACGACGCAACAACCCCCGGCAGTGTCAGCATCAGCCTGAAAATGGTGGATGGCCAGATCCGTCTGATCGTGGCGGATCAGGGCAAGGGGCTGCCGCAGGGGTTTGAGGTCAGGAAAAACTCGTCTGTCGGCATGCGCATCATTCGGTCACTCGCTCAGCAGCTCAAAGGTGACATCGCCTTTATCGACAGCGCGCCGGGCCTGGAGTGTCGGTTGCTGTTCGCGCATTGAGACAAGGTTCGTTTTACCGGCCATCCATGCCTGTTTCGTCAGCCGTTATTGCGGCCACTGCTCCAACAGCATCGCGACGAATTTCTCGGCCGCGGGGGACAGCGATGCGCCGCGTCTGGAGACGAGCCCCAGGGTTCTGATCACTACCGGATCAACCAGCGGAACACTCACCAGCGTCGGGTGATCGTCGGCGGGCATCGCCAGGCTGGGCATGGCCGAGATGCCCAGGCCTGCTTCGACCATTCCCAATGACGTCGACAAATGCTGCACTTCGTAGAACCATTTCGGACGCCAGCCGAGCCCGGCGAGGGCGTGGTCGAGGATCATCCGGTTACCGCTCAGGCGTCCTACACCGATCAACCGGTAATCGCTCAGCTCAATCCAGGCCACCGATTCACGCTTTGCCAGTTCATGATCACGCCGGCACGCCAGTACGAACGGCTCTTTCACCAGTGGCACGAATTCAATGTCGGGGTGCTGCCCGCTCATCATGTTGATGCCGAAGTCCGCCTCACCCCGCAGCACCGCTTCCAGACCTTCGTTGGCGCTCAGGTCGAGCAGGCGGATGCGGATCTGGGGATAACGCTCGTTGTACAGCCGGATCACGCTGGGCAGGAAATAGAACGCGGCGGTCGGGATGCAGGCGAGGGTGACCTGACCAATCTGACGCTCGGCCAGTTCACGGATGTTGAGAATCGAATCCTCGAAGTCATCCAGCAGACGTCGTGCCTTGGGAAAGAAATCCCGGCCTACGCTCGTCAGGCTGACCCTTCGCGTGGTGCGGTCCAGCAAGGACGTGCCCAGGCCGTGTTCCAGCTTCTTGATGCGCCGCGTGAGTGCCGGTTGCGAAATATGCAGCACGTCGGCAGCTTCGTGAAAGCTGCCAAGTTCGGCGATCTTCACGAAAGATCGGATATCCTGCAGTTCATATTCCAAGATTTATTCCTCGCTGCCGAGCATGGAAGGGCCATTTGGTGAGCTTAAATTATTTCGTTAAGTGGAATAATGGCTACGATCTTTGCATTGGATAAAACCTGAACATCCGTGTGACTCTTGCTTTCAACGCATCAATGCCTCCAATTGATCACTAAGAGTCAGATTTTATGCAACCGATTCCCTGCGTTCTTATGCGCGGCGGCACCTCCAAGGGGCCGGTATTCCTCGCCAGTGATCTACCTGTTTCAACGGCCGAACGTGACGAACTGCTGCTGGCTGTCATGGGCTCGGGGCATGAGCTGGAAATCGATGGCATTGGAGGCGGCAGTCCGCAGACCAGCAAGGTCGCCATTGTCAGCCTGTCTCCGCACCCTGATGCCGACGTCGATTACCTGTTCGTGCAGGTGATGGTGTCCCAGCGCCGTGTCGACACTGCACCCAACTGCGGCAACATGCTCTGTGCGGTCGGGCCTTTCGCGGTCGAGCACGGGTTGGTGGCGGCGACCGGTGATGTCACCCAGGTGCGGATTCGCAACCTCAACACCGGTACGTTTGTCTGCGCCGACGTCAACACGCCGGGCGGTCAGGTCAGCTACGACGGTGACACGCAGATCGACGGCGTGCCCGGTTCTGCCGCACCTGTGCAACTGACGTTTCTCGACGCGGCGGGCAGCAAGACCGGCAAGCTGTTTCCGACCGGCCAACAGACCGATGTCTTCGACGGCGTGCCGGTGACCTGCATCGACATGGCGATGCCGATGGTCATCATCGAGGCCTCGTTGTTGGGCAAACGCGGCGACGAGAGCCCCGCTGAGCTGGATGCAGACACCGAGTTTCTGCGCAGGCTCGAGGCATTGCGGCTCAAGGCCGGCGTGGCGATGGGGCTGGGTGATGTCAGCGACAAGGTGATCCCCAAACCTGTGCTGGTCTCCCTGCCCAGCGCAGGCGGCACACTTAAGGTCCGTTACTTCATGCCGCATAACTGTCACAAGGCGCTGGCGATCACTGGTTCGATCGGCCTGGCAACAGCCTGTGTCAGTGACGCCACGGTGGTCGCGCAGTTGCTTGGCAGCAGTGGCGGCGAGCGCCTGCAGCACGTGCGAATCGAACACCCGAGCGGGGCCATCGACGTCGCAATGAGTTACGTGGGACCTGATCGGCAGACTATCCGGGCCTCGGTGGTACGCACGGCGCGTCGACTGTTTTCCGGCGAAGTGTACGCGCCGCTCGCTCAGCGAATGGCTGGCTAGATCGCCTGACCTGATTATCAATCCGCATCAGAACAACTCCAATAATGGGTGATGCCTCATGAAAATCGCAAAATCACTGTATTTCCAGATCATCTGCGCCGTGATCCTCGGGGTCCTGGTCGGCCACTTCTGGGCACAGCAGGCCGTCGCCCTCAAACCGCTGGGCGATGCGTTCATCAAGCTGATCAAGATGATGATCGCTCCGGTAGTGTTCTGCACCATCGTCACCGGCATTGCCGGCATGAGCGACAAAAAGTCGCTGGGTCGCCTGATGAGCAAGACGCTGCTGCTGTTTCTGGGGCTGACCGTGATCAGCCTGATCATCGGGCTGGTCGCGGTTTACGTGTTCCAGCCCGGTACAGGCATGAACATCGATCCGGCAGAACTCAGCACGGCGGGCCTGTCCCAGTACACCGAATCGGCTGCCAGACTCGGTGTTGTGGATTTTTTCATGCACATCATTCCCGAGACTTTCGTGGGGGCGTTCAACAAGGGTGAAGTGCTGCCGGTGCTGTTCATCGCTGTGCTGTCGGGCTTTGCCCTGTCGTCGCTGGGCGAGCGCGGCAAGCCGGTACTGAACGTGCTTGAGTCGGCCTCGCAGATGGTCTTCAAGATTTTCTCGTACCTGATGCGCTTCGCCCCGATTGGCGCGTTCGGTGCGCTGGCGTTCACCGTGGGTCAGTACGGCATTACTTCGCTGGGTTCGCTCGCCAAGCTGATCATGACGCTGTACATCGCCTGCGGCTGCTTCGTGTTCGTGGTGCTGGGCAGTATCTGCCGGGCCAACGGCTTCAGCCTGTGGAAACTGCTGCGCTATTTCCGCGAAGAGTTTCTGGTGGTGCTTGGCACTTCGTCCACGGAACCGGTGATGCCACGCATGCTGGAAAAACTGCAGGCGCTGGGTTGCAGGAAGGGTGTGGTGGGGCTGGTGCTGCCAACCGGTTATTCCTTCAACCTGGATGGCACGGCGATTTATCTGTCGCTGGCTGCCGTGTTCATCGCCCAGGCCTGCAACATCGAACTGAGCATGACCCAGACCCTGACCATGCTGGCGATCATGCTGCTGTCCTCAAAAGGCGCGGCTGGCGTGACCGGCAGCGGCTTCGTTGCACTGGCTTCGACCCTGACCGTCATCCACGACATTCCGCTGGCGGGCCTGGCCTTGCTGATCGGTATCGACCGGTTCATGTCCGAAGCCCGCGCGCTGACCAGCCTGGCCAGCAATGCGGTCGCCACCGTGGTGATCTCGCTTTCGGAAAACGCCTGTGATCGCCAGGTGCTGATGCAGCAACTCGACAACCGATCGACGGCCAAACGGCCTGTTCCTGAGTGGGACACGCCTCAGGTCGCCGAACGGAGCTGAACCCGCCTCAAAGCCATCGACCGACACGTATCATCTGCTTTCGGGCCTCGCCATCGCGAGGCTCGACGAGCCTTGCCGTGCGCGTCGTTCATCCATAACAAGAAGAGAATATTCCGATGCTTGCCTTCCTCGGCTTAGCCATGGTGGTGGTTTTCACCTACCTGATCATGTCCAAACGCCTGTCGCCTATCGTCGCGCTGACCCTGGTGCCTGTGGTTTTTGCGGTGCTGGGCGGCTTTGGCGGCACCACCGGCAAGATGATGCTGGACGGCCTGAAAATGGTCGCACCGTCAGCCGCGCTGCTGCTGTTCGCGATTCTGTTTTTCGGGCTGATGATCGATGCCGGTCTGTTTGATCCGCTGATTCGCAAGATCCTCAAACGCGTCAACGGCGACCCGCTGAAAATAGCCGTCGGCACCGCGTTGCTGTCGCTGACCGTTGCACTGGACGGCGATGGCACCACCACCTACATGATCACCTGCGCGGCGATGTTGCCGCTGTACAAGCGCATCGGCATGAACCCGATGATTCTGGGCATCATCTCGATGCTGTCGCTGAGCATCATGAGTGGCATGACGCCCTGGGGTGGACCGGCCACACGTGCCATTGCTGCGCTGGGGCTGGACGCTGGCGAGTACTTCATTCCACTGCTGCCGACCATGATCGGTGGCGCTGCATGGGTGGTGTTCGCCGCCTTTCTGCTGGGCCGCAGCGAGCGCAGGCGCATCGGGAATGTGCAACTGCAGAGCGGCGGTGGCGGTTGCTACATCGATGCCATCCTGGGCGACACGCCGCACAAGCGACCCAGACTGGCCTACGTCAACCTGGCGCTGGTGATCGTGGTGATGGTGGCGCTGGTCATGGGCCTGATGCACTCGGCGATCCTGTTTCTGATCGGCTTCGTGCTGGCGCTGATGATCAACTACCCGCAACTGGATATTCAGAAAGAGCGGATTCTGGCCCATTCCGGCAATGCCATGACCGTGGTGTTGCTGGTGTTCGCCGCGGGCATTTTCGCCGGGATATTTTCCGGTACCAAGATGGTCGACGCGCTGGCGCAAACCCTGGTCAGCTGGATCCCGCCTGAATGGGGTCATCTGTTCCCGCTGGTGGTCGCCATCACCAGCATGCCGTTGACGTTCGTACTGTCCAATGATGCCTACTACTTTGGCGTAGTGCCGATCCTCGCCAATGCGGCCGCTGCGTATGGAATCAGCCCGCTGGAAATCGCCCGGGCCTCGATTCTCGGCCAGCCGGTGCATCTGATGAGCCCGCTGGTGGCCTCGACCCTGCTGCTGGTGGGCATGATTGACCGTGACATCGGCGACTTCCAGAAAGCCACCCTCAAATGGGCCGTGCTCACGTCACTGGTGGTGACCGCGCTGGCGCTATTGACGGGCGCGATCACGCTGTTCGTCTGACGTAAACCCCTTCGCATGCCTTCACCCGCCCGTTATCGGGCGTGCGGATGGCTGCGCCTCCAATAACAAGAAAGAGCCATGAGCATGAACACATTTTTCCAACGCGCAGCCTTGCCCTCACTGCTGTTGAGTGTCGCCCCTTGGGTCAGCGCAGACGGTTTCATTGAAGACAGCAAATTGAAACTGCAACTGCGCAATGTCTACTTCAACGAAAACTTTCGTGATGAACACGGCCTGAGCACGCGTGCTGCGTTGACGGCCAAGAGCGAGCGGAGTGAATGGGCGCAAGGCCTGCTGCTGGACTATCAATCCGGGTTCACCCAGGGCTTGCTGGGTTTCGGTTTCGACGCCTCCGGGTTGCTGGGTATCAAGCTGGACTCCGGAAAGGCGCGCAACGGCACCGGCCTGTTGCCGGTCCACAGCGATGGCCGAGCTGGAGGAATTCTATCGCCAGCAGTTTGCGTCCATTCAGCATGATCTGACGCTGGGCTCGGGCGTGCTGACCAGCGACCTGCGTTATTTCCGCAGCGTCGATGCCGGTGCTGCGCGCAACGGCAAGATCGACAATGACATGCTCAGCGGACAGTTGACCTATGCGCTTTCCGGACACAGTGTCGGCGCCGGTTATCAGGTGCTGAGCGGCGACGCGGGCCTGCCTTATATAAGCGAAGCGACGGTGTACTCGTTCAGCAATGTCGGCATCGGCAAATTCATCGAAGAAGACGAGAAAACCTGGATGGTCAGCTACGGCTACGACTTCGCCCGACTGGGCGCGCCGGGCCTGACGTTTTCCACGCGCTATTTGCGTGGTGACAATGAAAAGTCAGGTCCGGCGCAGTTACGTGAGTGGGAACGTGACGCCGAGATTGCCTACGTGGTGCAAGGCGGCACCTTCAAAGGGCTGGGTGTGAAGCTGCGCAACTACGTGTACCGGTCCGATTTCGCCCGGGGGCGAGACAGCAACCGGCTGTATCTGACTTACGACATAGCGCTCTGGTGAGAAAGCCTTCGTCAGAAAAAGCGCAATGCCTGGGCGAGCCAGGCATTGTTGTCTTCGTCGCAACCTTTGTCAGCCGTGGCTGGCGGTCGGCGCCAGGTTCGCAGCCTGTACCGGTGAGCTTTTGGTCAGACCGTAATACAGCACGCCTCCCAGAATGCAGCCGGTGAACCAGGCAAAGTTGGCGATGGGCTTGAACCACGGAATGAAGGTGAAGCACAGGCCGACCAGCGCGGTCAGCACCAGGGCTTTCACGGCGACCCGGTTCACACCGTTGGTGTACCAGTAGCGGCCGCTCGGGGTGTCATTGAACAGGGCATCGACGTCGATCTGCTGTTTCTTGATCAGGTAATAGTCCACCAGCAGGATGCCGAACAGCGGGCCGATGCAGGCAGCGAGTACGTCCAGGGTGTAGTGGATCACTTCCGGGTTGTTGAACAGGTTCCAGGGTGTAATGAAGATCGAGGCCACGGCGGCGATCATGCCGCCCGCCCGCCAGCTGATGCGGCTCGGTGCCACGTTGGCGAAGTCGAACGCCGGGGACACGAAGTTGGCGACGATGTTGATGCCGATGGTCGCGGTGACGAACGTGAACGCACCCAGCAATACCGCGGTGGTGTTGTCGATACGCGCCACGGTTGCAATCGGGTCGTGGATCATTTCACCGAAGATCGGCAGCGTGCCGGACACGATCACCACCGTCACCAGCGAAAATGCCAGGAAATTCACCGGCAGGCCCCAGAAATTGCCACGGCGCACGTCTGCCATGCTGCGACAGTAGCGGCTGAAGTCACCAAAATTCAGTGTCGGTCCGGAGAAGTACGAGACGACCAGCGCAATGGCCATGACCACCTGGCCGAACGCCGCCCAGCCCGACAGTTCTTTTTCGGCCAGCGTGAAACTGATGTTGTCCCAGCCCGCGCGCCAGACGATCCAGCCCGCCAGCGCGAACATCACGGCGTACACGGCCGGGCCGGCCCAGTCGATGAAGCGTCTGATCGATTCCATGCCGGTCCAGAACACGGCGGCCTGAACCACCCACAGAGCCAGAAAGCCGAACCAGCCCAGCCATGACAAGCCGAGAAAGCTCACGTTCTGATAGGCGGCCAGTTCCGGGAAGAAACGCAGCACCACGATCACCAGTGCGCTGGACGCCAGGTAGGTCTGAATGCCATACCACGCGACCGCAATAAGGCCACGGATGATCGCCGGGATGTTGGCCCCGAAGACACCGAACGCCAGTCGGCAAATGACCGGGTAGGGCACCGCTGCCTGCTGGCTGGGCTTGGCTACCAGATTGGCGATCACCTGAATGATGCAGATGCCGAACAGCAGCGCGATCAGCACTTGCCAGCTGGCCAGACCGAGGGCGAACAGGCTGGCGGCAAAGACGTAACCGCCGACGCTGTGCACGTCGCTCATCCAGAACGCCAGAATGTTGTACCAAGTCCACTTTTGCGGAACCGGTCCCAAATCATGGTTGTGCAGGCGCGGACTGTAGCCGGCCGGGCGTTGGTCTGTCATTGCGTTACTCCCTCGCTGAGTCGTGACGGGATCGGGGTACGATCGTTGATCTTTTTTGTATACGATTGTGTACGCAAGACATGTGCCATGCCTCGTTTTCGGTTGGCCGAATGGCTTGAACGCCTTGTCGTGTTAAGTGTTTTTTCTGAAAAGCTGACGTACTGGTCAATCCCGTGCGGCGAATCAAGGTGCACGTAAACAGGGCGCTTTTGCGCGTTTTGAGTGCGAAGCCATTGAAGGTGGTGTGATGCCGGTTCAACAGCGCTTTGCAGATAGCGCTATTCAGAACCGGGTTCATCGGGCACTATTCTTGTATACGATCTGCATGCCAAAGCGATGTGATGCCATGACCCGAACTTCCAGCGCTCCTCTGTTCATTGCCCCCGCTGCCGACGAAAAAGGCCGCGATGAGCAGATCTATCAGCACGTGCTGGAGGCCATCGTCGAGCATCGACTCGCGCCCGGCACACGCTTGCCGGAGGACGCTCTGGCTGAGGTATTCGAGATCAGTCGCACCGGCATTCGCAAGGTGCTGCAGCGGCTGGCGCTGGAACGTCTGGTGACGTTGCGGCCCAAACGCGGCGCTGAGGTCGCCAAGCCCTCGGCGCAGGAAGCGCAGGATGTCCTGGGTGCCCGGCAACTGATTGAAACGGCCTTGATGGACAGCGTTGCCTCACGCGTCAGTGGTCAGCGGCTGGAAGCACTGCGCTCGCTTTGCGACCAGGAGCACGAGGCGCAGCGTGCCGGGCGTCATAGCGAAGCCATTCAGTTGTCCGCACGCTTCCATGTGCAACTGTGCGCGCTGGCGGGCAATCAGGTGTTGACCGAGCAGGTTGCCCAATTGACCACACGCTCGTCACTGATCCTCGCGGTGTATGGCTCGCGACGCAGTGTTGGTTGCGACTGCGGCGAGCATGCCGATCTGTTGACCTTGCTGGAGGCCGGGCAGGGTGACGAAGCTCGAAAGTGGATGGCCGAGCACCTGCGTCGCATCCGTGCCAGCCTTAACGTGGATGAACCCGTCGGCGAGGCGGTGGACTTCCATAGCATTTTCAAACGGCGCTGAAGGAGGCCCGGTGCGTATTCAAGTCATCAATCCCAACACCAGTGAAGCCATGACCCGCAAGATGGGCCTGGCAGCTGAAGCTGTCGCGCGTCCCGGTACGCAGATCATGGCCTGTACTCCTGCAGATGGTCCGGTGTCCATCGAAGGGCATTTCGACGAAGCCATCGCCACGCTGGGTGTGCTGGAAGAGGTGCGCAAGGGGCGTGAACAGCGGGTTGACGCGCACATCATCGCCTGCTTTGGCGACCCCGGTCTGCTGGCCGCCCGCGAAGCCGCTAGTGCTCCGGTCATCGGCATTGCCGAGGCGGCGTTTCACGTGGCGAGCCTGATCTCTACCCGGTTTGCCGTTGTCACTACCCTCACTCGTACCCGGATCATCGCCGAGCACCTGCTTCAGCGTTACGGGTTCAGCGAATTGTGCACGTCAGTGCGCTGCATCGATCTGCCGGTATTGGCACTGGAGGAGAGCGGCCCGGAGCTGGTCGAGCTCATGGCTGAACAGGCGCGCAAGGCACGCGATGAAGAAGGCGCAGGCGCCATCGTGCTGGGCTGTGGCGGGATGGCCGATCTGGGCCGGCAACTGAGCGAAGCCGTCGGCCTGCCTGTGATCGATGGCGTTGCAGCGGCCGTGAAGCTCGCCGAATCGTTGGTGGACCTTGGCCTGACTACCAGCAAACACGGCGACCTGGCTGACCCGATTGGCAAACCGTTCAAAGGGCGGTTCGGATACCTGAGTCGGTAGTCATAGCGCCGTTGCCAGTTGTTGAAGCGGACGCGGAGCATGGGAACGATCAGGCACACGTGATGATGATCGCTCACACGCTCCTGCATGGTAACTCCGCTCAGGACGCTCTCGAATGTGACGCGCCCATCGCCCCTTGCTGTGCTCATTCCATGTCGGCGCTTCGACCACGCCACGCGAGCCGGCGACACCTTTCTCACTACGCTGGAACACCCGCCAGCGAGTCAGGCACCGCCACCGGGATGTCATTGCGGCCAGGTGTCAGGATCACCTTGCGGCAGTCTTCTTCTTTCTTGTCGAAAATCCTGTAGGCCGTGGCGGCTTCTTCCAGCGACATGTGATGAGTGATGATTGCCTCGGGCTCAAGGCGGCCGGTCTCGATATAGCCCAACAGCTCAGGCATGAAACGCTGCACATGGGTCTGGCCCATCTTGAACGTCAGGCCTTTGTCGAACGCATCACCGAACATGAAGCCGTGGATGAACCCGGCGTAAACCCCAGGCACGCTCACGACCCCGCCGCGTCTGACCGTGGCGATGCACTGGCGCAGTGCCTTTCCGCTACTGCCCTCAAGCTTGAGGGTAGCGAGCACGGTTTCGGTGGTGCTGCCCTTGGCTTCGAATCCTACGGCATCCACTACGCCGTCGACGCCACGCATGCCCGGTGTCTGACGAAGAATGGTGTCGGCCGGGTCGTCATCCTCCTCGAAGTTGATCGGAATGACGCCATAGGTCTGCTGTGCGTAAGCCAGGCGATAAGGATGGTGGTCGACCATGAAGATCCGCTCGGCCCCCAGCATTCGGGCGCAGGCCGCGCTCAGCAGTCCGACCGGCCCCGCACCGTAGATGGCGATGCTCGAACCCTGGCCGATGCCGGTGTTGGTCACGGCCTGCCAGGCGGTCGGCAGGATGTCGGAGAGAAACAGGACCTTATCGTCCGCCAGAGTACCGGGCACCTTCAGCGGGCCGACGTTGGCCTTGGGGACTCGCACGTATTCCGCCTGACCGCCTGGAACACCGCCGTACAAATGGCTGAAACCGAACAGTGCGGCCCCCGGCGGAATGGATTTCTTGTTGAGAATCGCGCCGCGTCCGGTATTGGTGGTTTCACAAGCCGCAAACAAGTCCTGATTGCAGAAAAAGCATGAGCCGCAGGCAATCACGAAAGGGATAACGACTCGGTCGCCGCGTTGTACTGACGTTACAGCCGAGCCGGTTTCTTCAACGATGCCCATGAACTCATGGCCGAAGATATCGCCATGCTCCACCGTAGGAATCTTGCCGCGATACAAGTGCAAGTCCGAACCGCAGATGGCGGTCGCTGTCACCCTCAGAATGATGTCATCGGCCTGCTGTATTTCAGGGTCCGGAACGGTGTCGACTTTGACATTGTGTGCGCCGTGATAGGTCAACGCTCTCATAGGAAGCCCTCTGTCTGATCGAAAGTCTGATCTGTTACTTCTGATGAGCGGATTCACGGTTTTTTGGTTCAGTGGATTTGTTCAAGGCGGGACTAACGGTCCTTCTTTAACGACATCAACGCGGCTGGATGCTGTTCGTCGGCTTGTCGCATGCCCGGACTGAACGGCGTATCGGGCCTCAAGTCAGTCAGACTGACGGCGATAAATGAGGCCGTTCGCCTGAGTCGATCCGAATCTGGATTTACTCAAACGAGGTTCCCGATTAACACCGCATCCAAAAAACCACGATTGAAGACCTGTTCATTCACGAGCTTTCCGACATTCACAGCGCTCAAAGGCGGATCACAGTCTTTGACGTTACGCTGTCGCGCTGCGAACTCAGTGGGTTACAGGTTGTTTGATAAGAGGCGGCTTGCCCGCGATGGCGTCAGTTCAATGCCTGAACGCGGTCATATCCTGCAGCAACATGCCCATCAATCGACTGGCTCCCACACTCAACTGACGGCCCAGTCGGCTGATCAGATGCGTTTGCGGGCTGCTGAATACCTCGTGCTGTAACGGCAGGGCGCGCAGCCTGCCGCTCTTGATGTCCTCTTCCACAACGAAGGTCGGCAGCAGCGTGACGCCACCCTGCATGGCGAAATGCTTGAGCATGGCGAAGGTGTTGCAGGTCAGGGTCGGCTCAAGCGTGATGCCCAACTGGTGTTCGGCTTCGAGAAGAATCTGACGAATGCCGTATGAAACGGCGGGCAGTGCCAGGCGATATTCAGCCAATGTCTTGAGTTCGATGGGACCTGATTGCTGGGTGAGCGGATGATCCGGTGCGGTCACCACGCAGACCGGCTTGCGCTGGTGGGCGTGGGATCGAATTTTCGGGTCGGCCGCCGGGTTGAAGACAAGACCGATGTGCGCCTCGTCCTCGACCACCTGGCGGATCACTTCGTTGCTGCCGCAGACATTCACGATCAGCTCGATTCGCGGATACAACGCCGAAAACTTCGCCAGCGGCTGCGCCAGGCTTTCCAGAAAACCTTCCCCGGACACCAGCGTTACCGAGCCGCTGTGCAGGCCGCGCAATGCCTGAATCGAATCCAGCAGGACTTCCTGCTGAGTCAGTCGCTGGCGGTAATAGGCCAGGACCTTGTCGCCCGCTTCGGTGGGCTTGACCCCGCGTCGATGGCGTTCCAGCAGCGGCGAACCCAACTCCAGTTCCAGCTGGGCGATCTGACGGCTGACCGCCGACGGCGCGACGTTCAGAAAGTCCGCCGCTGCCCGCACGCTGCCCAGCCTTACCGCTTCGAAGAAATAAAGGATCCGACGATCCTGCACCAGACTCATGGGTGTCCTGTGTTGCGATCAAGGCAACATAAATGCGATTTCCGGATTATTGCTGAGAGGGGAGAACGCTGTCCATACTCGGTCATCAGCACAAGGGAACGCGTATGAAGGCTCTTTGGCAGTGTTTGCAGGAACAGGCGAAACAATTGGGTGAGCGTAACCCGGTGCTGGGCCGCTATGCACAGGACCGGCTTTCGGCGCATGCGTCCTTCGAATCGGCGCTCGCTGCCAATCTGGCCAGTCAGTTGCAGAGCCAAGTGACAGAGGCTGACCTGACCGGCTGGTTCGGCAGCGTCCTTCGGGAGCACCCCGACATTGCCGAATCGGCAGCGGCAGACATCGAGCATCTGGTGATCGTCAACCCGGCCTGTCCCGATCACCTCACCGCCTTTCTGACCTTTCGTGGCATCCAGGCCGTGCAGACGTATCGCATCGCCCATGCAATGTGGAACGACGGCGATGTTCAAAGCGCGGTCCTGCTGCAGAACTGGGCCGCCAATACCTGGGCCATCGACATTCATCCTGCTGCATGTCTCGGCAAACGCCTGTTCGTCGACCACGGCATGGGGCTTGTGATCGGCGAAACCGCTGTGGTCGAGGATGACGTCAGTCTCTGGCATGGCGTCACGCTGGGCAGCACGCTCAGCGAGGCAGGCGACCGTCACCCCAAGATCCGTCGCGGCGCGCTGATCTGCGCAGGCGCCACGGTGCTGGGCAACATCGAAGTGGGCGAGCGCGCCATCGTTGCCGCAGGCGCGGTGGTGCTCAAGCCGGTTGAGGCCGGAGTCGTGGTGGCTGGCACGCCAGCCAGAGTCATCGGCCAGGCTCCGGATTCGCTGGCCACGTTCACCAGCAAGTCTCAAGACTGATTCAGGGAGCAATCGCATATGGCAGCCGTCGCCCAGTTTCCACAAGGTATCGATCATCCGCTGGTCACCGTTCGAGATCACGCCGCCACGCTTGAGCTGTACCGTCGGATGGGCTTCGCGCCGTCGCCGGTCAGCTATCACCCGTGGGGCAGTGTGACCTCGCTGATGATGTTCAAGAGCAACTTCATCGAGTTGATCGGCATCCACGACGCTTCTCTGTTTGGCACCGGCTCGGTCAATGGCTTCTGCTTCGGTCGCCAGTTGGGCGAGTTTCTGGATCGCGGCGAAGAGGGCGTTTCGCTGGTCGCGTTGCACAGCCAGGACGCCGACGCGGATCATGCGCGACTGGTGCAGGCCGGTTTGCCAAGCCAGGGCCGGATCGACTTTCGCCGCGCCATGACCCTGCCGGACGGGCGTCCTGACGAAGCGGTGGTTTCGCTGGGCCTGTTCATCGACCCGCAACTGCCGGACGCCTCGAATTTCATCTGTCATCAGCGCCGCCCCGAACTGATCTGGGTGCCGGGCTGGCAACAGCATCCCAATGCGGTGGACGGCATTGTGAGCGTGACGTATCTGGCCGATCCCGCTCAGCTTGAACCCCGCTGGCGAGCCATTTACGGCGATGCGGTGAGCTGGCAGGGCGATGTGCTGGTCGCCGATACCCGATGCGGCGTGTTGCGTGCCATGGATGCGGAGACAGCCGCTCGTTATTACGCCGATACGCCGCTGCCACAAGCTCATCGCGAACGGCCACACGCCATTGCCATTGGCCTGCACACCACCAGCCTCGACACGCTGCGCGCCATTCTTGCCGAGAACAAGGTCGCCTATCAGCAGGCGCCCGGACGCGTCATGGTCGAGCCGCAGGCGGCAGGCAACGTCATTCTTGAATTCGTACAAAACCTTTAATAGAGATACAGAACATGACTTTGAAAACAGGCGTTATCGGACTGGGCAACATGGGCGGCGGCATGGCCACGACGCTGGCGGGCAAGGGCTTCGATGTCAGTGGTTTCGACCTGTCGCAGGCTGCGCTGGCGACGGCCGAGAGCAAGGGCGTAAAACCGGTTGTCGACCGCACACAGCTGATCCAGAGCGTGGACATTCTGATTCTGTCGTTGCCCAAGGCCGAGCATGTCGAGTCTGTGTGTCTGGGCGCGGGCGGCATTCGCGAAGCGGGCCGGGAAGGTTTGATCGTGGTCGATACCACCACTTCGACGCCTGAGATGAGCCGCAAAGTCGCTGCCGAATTGGCCAAGGCTGGAATCGCTTTCATCGACGCCCCGGTCTCCGGCGGCCCGAAAGGGGCGGCCACCGGCACCATGTCGATGGTGATCGGTGCTGAAGAGGTCGATCTGGCGCGGGCGATGCCGGTGTTGGAAGGCATGAGCGGTACGCGGGTCCACGTCGGTCAGTGCGGCGCGGGCAATGTGGCCAAGATCGCCAACAACATGCTCGCCGCCTGCCACCTGATCAGCACCGCCGAAGCGGTCGCGATGGCTGCCAGGGCGGGCGTCGATCCGGAAAAACTGCTGCAGGGCCTGAATGCCGGTTCCGGCCGCAGCGGCGCGACGCAAGTGATGTTTCCCGCCTGGGTGCTGAACAAGGCCTACGACTCGGGCTTCACCATGGGCCTGATGCGCAAGGACGTCGGCCTGGCCAGCGATCTGGCGGACAGTCTGGACATGGAATTGCCGCTGTCGCGCATCGTCGCGCAACTGTGGAAGGCCAGCAGCGAGACGCTGGCCGACAACGAAGACTTCTGCGCCATCGTGCAACGCACCGATGCCAAACTTTACGGTCACGGAGAATAAGTGATGAGCACTGCAAAAATCCTCGAACTGATGCGTCCTTACTGGGGCGATCGCGGCGTCATTGCCAGCTACGTGGGCGGTGAGTTCATCGAAGGCCACGGTGCGCCGGTCGAAGTGCGCAATGCCCATGACGACAGCGTGTTGCTGAGCTTTCCCGATGCCGACGACTCGCTGGTCGAGAAGGCTGACAGCGCTGCAAAGGCCGCGCAGGTTCAGTGGTGGGCATTGACGGCGCAGGCGCGTGGTCGTGCCATGTATCAGGTCGGCAACCTGATTCGTGACGAGCTGGAAAACCTCGCTCAGATCGAATCACTGACGGCCAACAAGCCAATCCGTGACGCCCGTGTGGAAGTGCTCAAGGTCGCCGAGATGTTCGAGTACTACGCCGGCTGGGCAGACAAACTGCACGGCGAGATCATCCCCGTACCGACCACGCACTTGAACTACGTGACCTATGAACCGCTGGGCACGGTACTGCAGATCACCCCGTGGAACGCCCCCATCTTCACCTGCGGCTGGCAGATCGCACCGGCGATTGCGGCAGGCAATGCCGTCATTCTCAAGCCGTCGGAACTGACCCCTTTGAGTTCGCTGGTGGTTGGCGTGTTGATCGAACGTGCCGGCGTGCCCAAAGGCTTGGTCAACGTGATCGCCGGTTTCGGCCACTCCATCGGGCAGTCGTTCATTGCCAGGGCTGACATCCGCAAAGTCGTGTTCGTCGGCTCACCTGCCACCGGTCGCCACATCGCCGTCGCGGCGGCACAGCGCTGCATTCCCGCGGTGCTGGAGCTGGGTGGCAAATCGGCCAATATTGTTTTTGAGGATGCCGACCTGGACGTCGCCTTGCGCGGTGCTCAGGCGGCGATTTTCTCAGGGGCAGGGCAGAGCTGTGTGTCGGGTTCGCGACTGTTGGTGCAGGCGTCGATCTTCGAAAAGTTCACCAACGCGCTGGCGACCGCTGCGACCCAGTTCAAGGTCGGCGACCCAGGCGACCCGGAAACCCAGATCGGGCCGATCAACAACGCCAAGCAGTACAACCACGTGAAGACCATGGTCGAGCGTGCCTTGAAAGACGGCGCCAGGCTGGTGGGTGAGCATGCCGATCCGATCCCCGACACGCCGGGTTACTACATCAACCCGACCGTGCTGGCGGGCACCAACGACCTGTACTGCGCTCAGGAAGAAATCTTCGGGCCGGTGGTCGTGGCCATTCCGTTCAAGGACGAAGAAGAGGCGATCCGCATCGCCAACGACAGCCGCTTCGGCCTGGCGGGCGGCGTGTGGACGCGTGACGTGGGCCGTGCGCACCGGGTCGCGAAACAGGTACGTGCCGGCACGTTCTGGGTCAACGGCTACAAGACCATTCATGTCAGCTCGCCATTTGGTGGCTACGGTGAAAGCGGCTATGGTCGTTCTTCGGGTCTCGATGCGTTGCGCGAATACAGTGAAGTGAAAAGCGTGTGGGTCGAGACCGCCGCCAAACCCGCCGCCAGCTTTGGTTATGGCGCGAGCCTGGAGTGATCGACATGACTGTTTCCAAGACACTGATCGAAGAAGCCACGGTCTGGCGCCGCGCCCTTCATGCGGCCCCGGAGCTGGGGTTTCAGGAGCTGAAAACCTCGGACAAGGTGGCGCAACTGCTGACCGACTTTGGTCTTGAGGTCCATCGCGGGCTGGGCGGAACCGGCGTGGTCGGCACCCTGCGCACCGGCGACGGCCCGACCATCGGCATCCGCGCCGACATGGACGCCTTGCCGATCCAGGAACTGGGCGACACCGCACACAAGTCTTCGCACAAAGGCTGCATGCACGCCTGCGGGCATGACGGGCATACCGCCATTCTGCTTGCCACTGCCAGGCATCTGGCCGAGACGCGGCGCTTTCGCGGGACCGTACATTTTGTCTTTCAGCCTGCCGAAGAAAACCTCGGCGGCGCACAGCGCATGATCGAAGACGGACTGTTCGAGCGTTTTCCGATGGAGGCCATCTACGGCCTGCACAACTGGCCCGGCGTGCCTGCGGGTAAGGTGGTGGTCAATCCGGGGCCGATGATGGCGTCGCTGGACACCTTCGAAATCACCCTGACCGGCAAGGGCAGCCACGCCGCCATGCCGGACAAGGGTAACGACCCGATTGTGGCCGCTGCCGAGCTGGTGCTGGGTCTGCAGACCATCGTGTCCCGGCGCCTGTCTCCGCTGGACTCCGCGGTAGTCAGCATTACCCAGTTCAACGCGGGTGAGGCCATCAACGTGCTGCCGGAAACGGCCGTGCTGCGCGGAACCGTTCGCTGTCTGCAAACCCCGGTGCGCGAGAAGGTTCAGCAATGGATCGGCGAATTCGTCGAGCGTCTGCCGATGGCTTTCGGCGTGCGTGGCGAACTGGTCTACAACGTCGGTTATCCGGTCACCGAAAACCACGTCGAAGCCGCCGCGACGATTCGTCGTGCCGCTGTTGCCGCAGTCGGTGAAGCCAACGTGCAATGGGGCTGCAACCCGTCCATGGCCTCGGAGGACTTTGCCTTCATGCTGCACGCCTGTCCGGGCGCCTACATCTGGATGGGCGTGGACGGAGAAAAGCCTTCGGCAGCGCTGCACAACCCGTATTACGACTTCAACGATCAGGTGATCGAGCCCGGTGTGAAGGTCTGGACGTCGTTGGTGGAGCAGTGTTTGCCGGTGGTGTGAAGGATGCGTGTCCAGTGGCGTTCACCGGACTGCGGGAGATAGCTTGCCGGCGAGTGTGTCCGTTCGACTGCATCGCCGGCAAACCGCCGCCCACCATGAAGGCGCTTGCTCAGCGGGTTACGGATAACCCGCCGTGCAGATCAGCACTCGATCAGGTTCACCGCCAGGCCGCCGCGTGAGGTTTCCTTGTACTTGTCATGCATGTCCGCGCCCGTGTCGCGCATGGTGCGGATGGCGTGGTCGAGCGAGATGAAGTGTTCACCGTCGCCACGCAGGGCCATCTGTGCTGCGTTGATTGCCTTCACGGCGGCAATCGCGTTGCGCTCGATGCACGGCACCTGAACCAGTCCGCCGACCGGGTCGCAGGTCAGGCCCAGGTTATGTTCCAGACCGATCTCGGCAGCGTTTTCCACCTGCTCCGGCGTTGCCCCGAGAATCTCCGCCAGACCCGCAGCGGCCATGGCGCAGGCTGAACCCACTTCGCCCTGACAACCCACTTCAGCCCCGGAGATGGAAGCGTTTTTCTTGCACAGGATGCCGACAGCGGCGGCGCTCAGGAAGAAGCGCACCACGTCGTCATCGTTGGCCGTGGGTTTGAATTTCATGAAGTAGTGCAGCACAGCAGGCACGATGCCTGCCGCGCCGTTGGTAGGTGCCGTCACCATGCGCCCACCCGCAGCGTTTTCTTCGTTGACCGCCAGCGCGAACAGGTTGACCCATTCCATGGCGCTGAGGGTCGAGCCGATCACGTTGGGGTTGTCGAGGTTCTGCAGGCTCTGGTGCAGCCGGTAGGCACGACGACGCACGTTCAGGCCGCCGGGCAGAATACCCGTCTCGAGCAGGCCTTTGTTTACGCAGGCCTGCATCGCGGCCCAGATGACCATGATGCGCGAGCGGATTTCTTCTTCGCTGCGCCAGACCTTTTCGTTGGCCATCATCAGTTCGGAGATGCTCAGGCCATGGGCCTTGCACAGTCTCAGCAACTGCGCGCCGCTGGAGAAGTCGTAAGGCAGAACGGTGTCGTCCGCATCCAGCACGCCGCTGGCTGCTTGCGCCGCGTCGATCACGAAGCCGCCGCCTACCGAATAGTAAGTCTGCTCGTACAACTCGCCCGACTTGCCATACGCGCATAACGTCATGCCATTGGGGTGATAGGGCAGGCTTTCTTCGAGCAGGCACATGTCGCGTTCCCAGACGAAGGTGATCGGCTGTTCACCGGCCAGCAGCAGTTGGCCGTCTGCACGCAGCGCGTCGATCCGCTGGTTGACCTGGCTGGGGTCGATCTGGTCTGGCCATTCGCCCATCAGGCCCATGACCGTCGCACGATCACTGCCATGACCGATGCCTGTGGCGGACAGAGAGCCATACAATCGCACTTCAACACGTTCTACGCTGTGCAAACGATCCTGATTGCGCAGGTCGGTGACGAATAAAGCTCCGGCCCGCATCGGCCCGACGGTATGGGAGCTGGACGGGCCGATGCCGATTTTGAACATGTCGAAGACGCTGATAGCCATCACGGTGGTCCTTCAAATGAGATGATGCAGAGGAGTTGAAACCCCTTCTTTCTGGCTTTCATCTTTGGCTTCAGCTGTCGAAACGACAAACGATTGTTCCTATGCAACGCTTTAGCGGAACTCTTCAATGAGCAGAATTTTCAACGCACAGATGCACGCCTGGTTACAGGTCTTTGCCTGTGCAGCCCGACACCTCTCCTTCACGCGCTGCGCCGAGGAACTCCACGTCACGCCGGGTGCGATCAGCCAGCAGATGCGCCAGCTTGAGG
This sequence comes from Pseudomonas sp. CDFA 610, assembly GCF_021147865.1. NCBI lineage: Bacteria > Pseudomonadati > Pseudomonadota > Gammaproteobacteria > Pseudomonadales > Pseudomonadaceae > Pseudomonas > Pseudomonas sp. CDFA 610. The sequence goes on along the minus strand of NZ_JAGTPM010000010.1, from coordinate 26,915 downwards.
AACGGTTGGGGTTTGCGCTGTTTCATCGCGTCGGTCGCGGTCTTGAGTTGACCGCTGAGGGGCAGCGCCTGGCGGTGGTCGCCAACGAAGTGCAAAGCCGCATCAGCGAAGAACTGCGCCTGCTGTATTCAGGACGGATCGGCGGGGTGTTCAAGCTGCGCTGCATTCCATCGTTTCTCAGCAAGTGGCTGATGCCGCGCCTGCCACGGTTGCAGGAAGCGTTTCCGGATATTCAACTGCGGATCATTGCCGAAGACAGCAGTGGCTCGTTGCGCGATGACGACTTTGACCTGGCCATCGACCTGAATGACGGAAGCTATCCCGGCCTGTCGACCACGCCGCTGCTGGAGGAAGAGCTTTTTCCGGTCTGCTCGCCCACATTGCTGGAAGGCAAACCGCCGCTGGATACACCCAGCCAGTTGGTGCACTTTCCGTTGCTGCACGACATCACTGCCTGGCGCGGCAGTTATGAGTACGCAGAGTGGGAGTTCTACCTGACTGCGATTGGTGCCGACGGCATTGACGTGCGCCGCGGCCACACGTTCAACCGCAACCACTTGACCATCGACGCTGCGCGCATGGGCATGGGCGTGGCCATCGCCCGTAAGGCATTGATCACTGACGAGCTTGAACAGGGCTCGCTGATCGTGCCGTTCGGACAGCCGATCAAGGCCCGCAAGAAATACGTGCTGGCCTACCGCGAAGGCGCCCTCAACACCCCGGCACGCCGGGCCGTGCATGACTGGCTGGTGAATGAGGCGTGAAGAGAGCGTGCTCGGCGCGTAACCAATCGTGCCCATCGCTCCGCGTTCGCCTGCATTCCGTGATGCTCTGCGTCAGATTCGGGAGCGTCCTGAGAGACGTTCCCACGCGGAGCATGGGAACGATCCTTTATAAGCACCCAATCAATGAAACAACTCGGCGATCATCACTGCGCCGATGAAGGTGCCGAAGTTGGCCAGGAACGACACCAGCACGATCCGCCAGCCCAGACGGCGAAACGCTGGCAGATCCTTGGCAATCGACAGGCCGGCGAAGGTCAGCATGGGCGTGATCACGGCCAGCATGTTGATCGAACTGGTGAGGCGCGCGATCTCCGCGGCCCATGGGCAGGCCGGGGAGGTCAGGAACATCGCCACCAGCGACACCATGCACACTGCCGGAATCTTGCGGCGAATCAGGCCGCATAGCGCTTCACCGACGAAGGCGCAGAAAATCATGATGCCTATGCCGGTGAAGGCATCGGCGGACAAGGTCTTGTAGCCGACATAGTTGGCGATCAATGCCAGCGCACCGGCGGCCAGCCACGCACTGACCTTGCCCGACCAGCCCAGCTCAGGCACGTCCAGCGACACATCGCTGTGACGCAGGCCTTCATCGCTGATCGAAGCTTTGGTGGTACGGCCGATCAGCGGTTCGAGAACCCGATAGCCCCAGACCGCCAGCGGCAACGAGATGAACAGCGTGAAATAAGTACCGATGGTGGTGGTGATCAGGTTCGACGCCGCCGCCAGGGTCATGACTTCCTTGGCCACTTCAGGGGTCTGCTGAGCCGCAATAGCGCCCGCAGCGGCCGCCATCATGCTGCCCGAACCGATGCCGGAACCCATCGCCAGCGAATTGGGATGGAAGATATTCAGGCTGGCAATGAAACCGGCCACGATGGCAATGAACAGCGCACCGAACAGTGTGCCGGTCAGGTACTCGGCAAGCACGCCGCGTCCTTCCGGGGAGTCCATGCCGTAGCGTTCGCCAATGATCGCCAGGCTTGGCTCGCGTCCGACCGAAAAGGTTGCGCCAATCGCTTCACGCTTGATCCCCAGCATCAGCGCCACCGGCAAGCCCAGAATCACCGTGCCGACAAAATGCCCGAACTCCTGGAACACCAGCGCCCACCCCGAGGCGAATACGACTGGCAGTGAGCCGCCGACCACCAGCCCAAGTTTGGCGATGAAGATCAGCAGGGCCGGTTGCAGAATGGACGCGGAGCGCAGTTGCGTGCGGTGATCGATGCCGATGGTGCCCGGCATGCGTCGACTGGCGATGCCGATCATCGCGCCCAGCAATAAGGCCCAGACCATCGGCAGAAGGACCACTTTACCCGGGCCAAGTGGGATGCTGATGGCGCCAATGGATTCGGCAACGACGAGGATGACGGCGGCCCAGACATACAGCTTCACCGTCGAAGAAACGGCCTGCTTGTCGCCCACGACGGCTGCGTGTGAATTTTGCATGATGATCCCCTTGCCTGCTGAATGACCTTTAAAGGCCTTATCAATCGTTATTCTGTTTTTTCAGGTAGGCGCAGCGACGCGCCAGGGCAGCGTTGGAAGTCCATGGAGTCATGGAGACCGGTATCCGGCCGAGTATTTTTATAAGGTCCGAAATCAGCGGACCCAGGCTGCTTCGAGCCTTTCAAGAGGAACAATCGAGGTCCTCCCGCCATCGCAGTATGCATAGCGGGAGGTTACACACCAATATTGCAGATTTTATTTATCGTTGCGTTAAAGAGAACACTGGAAGGGGAAATTCGAGACGTGTTTGCAGCGCAGGAATGTAACGCAGGGCGTCACGGGCGGCGTGCCCATGCGGAGCATGGGCACGATTATAGAGCGTGAAAAATGATCGTTCCCACGCGCTCGTAGCAATGCCTTTCAGGACGCGTCGCGTCCTCTTTTGACGGCCTGCAGACCCAGGGCCTCGTTGCATTCTTCCACCGACCTGCGCTCGGTCTCGGCATACAGCTTCAACTCATCGAGCGTCTGACGCCCCAGTGCCTGTTGGAAATCTTCCTGATTCGAGCTGATCGCATAGTGCGTCTGCGCGTTGTCGCCCAGGTTGGACTGGAAGATGCCTGCCGCACTGACCGGTAGAAAATCCTCGTACACCAATGGCTCGAAGCGCACGTAACCCTCCTGAATCCATTGCTCAAGGTCCGTGCCTGCCTCGACGCGTGCAGCAAGACCCTGCTCGGTCGGGAAGTAGCGAAAGTAAGCCAGACCTTCAGCACGCATCTCGCTGTAGCTGTCCGGGAACGCTTCAAAGGCTTTTTCCATCAGCGCCGAATAGCTCACAGCGTTGGCCTCATTGGGAAACTCGCCCAGCGCTTCGCGTGCCGCGTTCAGCAACCGGTCGTACAGCGCGCGCCCCTTGGGCGTCAGCGCCGCGCCGCGCTGTTCGATTTCACCGAAGCGGGCCGAGTGACTGCCGGACTCATTGGCGTTTTGGCCGACAAAAGTAATCGGCTCTTGCAGCGCCTTGAAGCTGGTCTGGCGCAGCAGGATCGGACAGCGACGGCGCGGCGGGCCTTCGACCACGGCCTTGGGCGTGATGCCTTTACCGGGCATGCCTGCCTGCACCGCGTCGATATCCAGCGTGCGCGGCGTGAGGTGGTTGATGTGCGGACCCCGAAACGCCACCACATCGGCGATCAGGCGATGCTGGGCGTTGAGCTGTTGGTAATCTTCCAGCGAAACCGTGGCCGTGTTGTGCCAACGAAAGGTCTCCAGCGCCTGCTGAATGAATTCCGCGGCGTCCGCTTCATCCAGGCCGCCGTTCTGCTCGTGCTTTTGTATGAGCTCAAGCGCCCTCGCAGTGAAGATCTGACGGCTGGCAAGCACCTGACCGGCGAACTCACGCAGGCTGTCGCTCTCGATCAACTCCAGACGCAGCAGCGAGGTGAACACGCGAAACGGGCTGACCTGCAGCGCGCTTTCATGCACGGCACGAAAAGCCGTCGAATGCACCGGCACGCCCGCAGGCGTCAGGTCGTAATAACCCACCGGTTCCATCCCCATCACTGCGAACAGGCGGGCGAGGGTGGCCAGTTCCAGCGCGGTGCCAACCCGGATCGCGCCGTGGCGCTCCATGTCCAGACGCTGGATTTCACCGGTCTGCCTGAGGCTGTCCAGCACGCGCTGGTCATGGCTCATGACTTGGTCGTTGACCTCGCTCACCAGCTCCATCAACGTGCCGTACAGCGGGACTTCTTCCTTGTACATCTGCGACATGGCGCGGGAAAAGCCAGCGCGAATATCGTCAGGACTGGCAAAGCGTGCGGTGCTCATCAGGGTTGTATCTCCGTGCTCTTCCCGGTTTCTATCAGTCATCAAATCAGGCCAGCGCCGCCAGGCAGCGCTCGAAAATATCCAGCCCTTCGTTCAACACCTCGGGCTCGATGGTCAGTGGAATCAGCAGTCGAATGATATGCCGGGACTTGCCGCTGGGCATCAAGAGTAGCCCGGCTTCTCTGGCCGAGGTCAGCAGGTCGGCGAGTTGTCGGGAGGCTGGCGCGCCGTCCGGTGTCATCAGCTCAATGCCGCGCATGCAGCCCACGCCGGTCAATCTGCCCAGATACGGCGAGAGCTTGTTTGCCTGCCAGGCGTGGTAGCGCGACACAATGGCGTTTTCCTGCTGCTCGCCCCAAGTCGACAGGTTTTCATCGGTCATCTGCGCCAGCGAGGCCAGGCCCGCTGCGCAGCCAATTGGATTACCGGAATAAGTGCCGCCCAGCCCGCCCTTGGGCAAATTGTCGAGCAGCGCCTTGCGTCCGACCACGGCACCCAGCGGAATACCACCGGCGATGCTTTTGCCCAGCAGAATCAAATCCGGTTCGATGCCCAGGCGACTGAAGGCAAAACGCTGTCCGGTGCGGCCAAAGCCCGACTGGATTTCATCGGCGATCAGCACGATGCCTTTTTCGGTACAGAACGCGCGTAACGCCTGAGCGAATTCCGGCTCCATGGCCAGAAAACCGCCTTCACCCTGCACCGGTTCAAACATGAAACAGGCCACATCATTGACGTCGATCTCGACGCTGAACAGGCGGTCCATGGCCTTGAGCGCCTGGTCGGTGGTGACACCGTTGTCCTTGCTGGGAAACGGGATATGAAACACCGACCCCGGCAAGACGCCGACTTTCTGTTTGTAGGGCGCAACCTTGCCGTTGAGGTTCAGCGTGGCCAGCGTACGACCGTGAAAGCCGCCGTCGAACGCGATCACCGCCGTGCGACCTGTCGCGCCACGGACGATTTTCAGCGCGTTTTCCGCCGCTTCCGCGCCGCTGTTGGTGAGCATGCCGCTCAACGGATAACTCACCGGCACGAACTGCGTGAGTTGCGCCATGAACCGCAGATAAGGCTCGTGCGGCGTGGCGTTGAAGCAATAGTGGGTCAGTTTTGCCGCCTGTTCCTGAATCGCCTTGACCACCTGAGGGTTGCAGTGCCCCAGATTGAGCACCCCGATGCCACCGACGAAGTCGATATAGCGCTTGCCGGTGGTGTCCCACACTTCCGCATTGCGGCCATGGGACAGCGTCATGCTGTGGACGAAGGAAATGGATTCGCTGATATGTTCGCTCATGGACAGGCTCTGCGACGATGGCGTGATGGGCTATCCAAACGCACAAGGGGGACTCGCCACAAACGAAATAAAATCACCGAGTCATTCCAATAATTCAGGAAGTTGAGGCTTTTAATGTCTGGATGAGCCAATAGTTCATTCCTGAAAGGAATCATGTCGTTCAAAAACGTCGTTTGTGAGCAGCCCTTGAACGGGTCGATACTGGGTCATCATTGATTTCAACCCTTGTCATGACAGGAGAATCAGCATGGTTGCCGAGTTGTTAGCCAATCTGGGCGTGGCGAAAAGTGCCTGCACCGACGGAAATTATCCCGTCCATACCCCGATCGATGGCAGTCAGATCGCTTCAGTCACGCTGGAAGGCAGCGCTCAAGTGCAGGCGCGGATCGACACTGCGCACGAAGCCTTTCTGAAATGGCGCACTGTGCCGGCCCCACGTCGTGGCGAGCTGGTGCGGATCTTTGGCGAAGTATTGCGCGAGCATAAAGCTCAACTGGGCGAGCTGGTATCGGTCGAAGCGGGAAAGATCACTCAGGAAGGTCTGGGTGAGGTGCAGGAAATGATCGACATCTGCGACTTCGCCGTGGGCCTGTCGCGCCAGTTGTACGGACTGACCATCGCCTCCGAGCGTCCCGGTCACCATATGCGTGAAACCTGGCATCCACTGGGCGTGGTCGGTGTGATCAGCGCGTTCAACTTCCCTGTTGCGGTCTGGGCCTGGAACACCACGCTGGCGCTGGTCTGCGGCAACCCGGTGATCTGGAAGCCGTCGGAGAAAACGCCCCTGACTGCGATGGCCTGCCAGGCACTGTTCGACAAGGCGCTGAAGATTTTTGGTGACGCGCCACAGGGCCTCGCGCAACTGGTGATTGGTGATCGCGATGCAGGTGAAGCACTGGTCGACGACCCGCGCGTGCCGTTGATCAGCGCCACCGGCAGCACCCGTATGGGCCGTGAAGTGGGGCCGCGTGTCGCGGCACGATTCGGCCGCAGCATTCTGGAACTGGGCGGCAACAACGCCATGATCCTTGCCCCGAGCGCCGATCTCGATCTGGCCGTTCGCGGAATTCTGTTCAGCGCCGTGGGCACGGCCGGGCAGCGCTGTACAACGTTGCGCCGTCTGATCGTGCACCGCTCCATCAAGGATGAAGTGGTTGCGCGGGTCAAGTCCGCCTACGCCAAGGTGCGCGTCGGCGATCCACGCGAAGGCAATCTGATCGGTCCGCTGATCGACCAACAGGCATTCTCGGCCATGCAGGATGCGCTGACCAAAGCACGTGACGAGGGCGGCCAAGTGTTCGGCGGCGAACGTCAACTGCAGGACAGATACCCGAACGGTTACTACGTCACCCCGGCCATCGCAGAAATGCCCGGCCAGAGCGAGGTGGTCCGTCACGAGACCTTCGCGCCGATCCTGTACGTGCTGGCCTACGACGACTTCGAAGAAGCGCTGCGCCTGAACAATGAAGTGCCACAAGGCCTGTCGTCGTGCATTTTCACCACCGACCTGCGTGAAGCCGAGGCTTTCCAGAGTGCGGCGGGCAGCGACTGCGGTATCGCCAACGTCAATATCGGCACCAGCGGTGCGGAGATTGGTGGGGCGTTCGGTGGCGAGAAGGAAACCGGCGGCGGTCGTGAGTCGGGCTCCGATTCGTGGCGCGCCTACATGCGCCGACAGACCAATACCGTGAACTACTCCCGCGAGCTGCCTTTGGCTCAGGGCATCGTCTTTGATTGATTCGGGCATGGCTGGAGTTGTTCGATGGCGCACTTGCATGAAGGGTGTCTTTGGGAGCAGTTGACGCCGCAGCGTCCGGTCAGCCCTGCGCTGTTCGGCGAATGCAGCGCGGATGTGTGCATCATCGGCGCAGGTTTTACCGGACTGTCGGCCGCCCTGCAGTTGCTGGAGGGCGGCAAGTCGGTGTGCGTGGTCGAAGCCCATCAGGTAGGTCACGGCGGGTCCGGGCGTAACGTCGGTCTGGTGAACGCCGGAACCTGGGTCGCGCCCGACGAGCTGGAAAAAACGCTGGGCGCGGTCGAGGCCTCGCGGCTCAATACCGCGTTGGGCGCGGCGCCTGCGCTGGTGTTCGCGACCATCGACACATACAACATCGAGTGCCAGGAGACACGCACTGGCAACCTGCACATGGCACACAACGCCAAGGGGCTTGCAGACCTGCGCAGTCGCGCCGAGCAGTGGCAGCGCCGGGGTGCCAATGTTGAATTGCTGACCGGCAAGACCTGCGAAGACGCCTGCGGCACCGACAAGGTCGCCGGCGCGTTGCTGGACCATCGTGCGGGCACCGTCAACCCGATGGCTTATGTATCGGGCATGGCGCTCAACGTGGTGGCGCGGGGCGGGCAGTTGTTCGGTGGCTCGTCAGTGACCGGACTGCAACGCACCTCCGATGGCTGGAAGGTGTCGACCGCAGCCGGGAGCGTGCGCGCAGAAAAAGTGATCATTGCGTCCAATGCCTATACCGAAGGCGAGTGGACCGACATCAAGGATCACATCTTCGCCGGCTACTACTATCAGGTCGCCTCGCAACCGCTCAGCGGTGATGAACAGGCCGGGATTCTGCGCGGCGGACAGGGTTCGTGGGACACGCGCACGGTCCTCAGCAGCATCCGTCGCGATGCGCAGGGGCGTCTGGTACTTGGCAGTCTGGGCAATGCTGGCAATTATCCGCTGTGGTTCATTCGCCGATGGGCCGACCGCATCCAGCAGCATTACTTTCCTCAGTTGGGCAAGGTTGAGTGGGAAAGCACCTGGACCGGTCGCATCGGTTTCACGCCGGACCACCTGCTGCGATTGTTCGAACCTGCGCCGGGACTGTTGGCGGCGACGGGCTTCAATGGACGGGGTGTCACCACCGGCACGCTGGTGGGCAAGTGTTTTGCCGACTACCTGCTGACCAACGACGCTCAGGCTCTGCCAGTGAGTTTCTCCAGCAGCGGGAAAGTCTCCGGCAGCTCGATAAGGACCCTGGCCTACGACGCTGGATTCACCCTGTATCACGCAGGCCAGTGTCTGCGCGTGGTGCTCTGAAACGGCGTCTCAAGTGGTTCTGCTCTTGAGCCTCAGTTCCGCACACAGTCCGCCTTGCGCCGAGTTGCGCAAGTGCAGGCTGCTTTCCAGTTTACGTACGATCATGTCGACAATCGCCAGGCCCAACCCTGCGCCGTTGCTGTTGCCCTGACTGTAAAAACGTTCGAACAGACGCGCCTTCTGTTGCTCGTCGATGCCGGGACCTGCGTCCTCGACCGACAGGTATGCGCTGCCATCCTGCTGCGGGTGCAGCACCACGCGGATTTCGCTGGCGGGCGGTGCGAAGTTAAGCGCGTTGGTCAGCAGGTTCTGCAAGGCAATGGTGATGGCCGCCGGGTCGCTGTGGATAACACAGTCCTCTCCCGCTTCGAACACCAGATCCACCCGTTTTTCCAGGGCCAGCGGCGTCAGCTCGGCCATTTCTTCACGCACCAGCGTGTTCAGTTCGAAGCGGGTCAACTGGCTGTCGCTCAAGCGAGGTTCCAGGCGCGCCATGGTCAACAACTGGCTGGCCAGGCGTGCCGCGCGATCCACCCCGTGGACCAGGAAATCCAGGGCTTCGAGCCGCTGCTCCGGGGTTTCGGCCTGTCGGGCGTTCTGCGCATGGATGCGCAGGATGGTCAACGGGGTGCGCAGTTCGTGGGCCGCATCCGCGATGAAGCGGCGCTCGCGTTCCAGCACGTTTTCGATCTGGGTCAGCAGGCTGTTGAGCGCGTGCTGCATGGGTTCCAGTTCCTTGGCCAGCGGCGAGACGTCGAGCGGCTCCAGGCTCTCGGCGTCACGTCGGCTGATCAGTCGTGCCATGCTTTGCAGCGGACGCAGGCCCCAGCCAATCGCCAGCCAGATGGCCACGATCAGCAGCGGTACGCCGATCAACGCGGGCCAGAGCGTATGGCTGACGATCCGCTGGATCAGGTCCTGACGCACATCGTCGCGCTCGCCCACCCAGATCAGAAACCCCTGCTGCGGGTCTGCCAACAGAAAGCCGCACCACTCGTGGCCATTCTCAATCAGGTCATGGGAGCCTTCTTCGCCGGGCGGCGCAGCGAGCAACGGCGCTTCAGCCGAACGCACCAGCAGTTCGCCCGAGGTGCGCCATACCTGGAAGGTGAGGCGGGTTTCGTACGGGTGCGCCACGCCACTGGTGCCGACCCGGCTCATGGCCTGATCGAACGCTTGATAGAGCTTGTCCAGGTCCTGCTCGCCAGCCGCACGCTGACGCAGCACGCCTTGCAGCAGGCGAGCGCTCTGGGCGAGCTGTGCATCGTAGACTTCTTCGATTTCGTGATGGCTGTCGCGCAGGGCGAGCAGGCTGATGGTCAGGTCGCCCAGCAGCAACAGCAGCAGAACCGGGACCAGAATGCGAGCGCGTACCGAGGTCATGCCTTGAGCTCCAGCAGGTAACCGACGCCGCGAACGGTGCGGATCAGTTCGGTGGACAGTTTCTTGCGCAGGTTATGAATCAGCACTTCCAGGGTGTTGCTTTCGACCTTGTCCTGCCAGCCATACAGCGTGTTGGACAGGCGCTCGCGGGTCACGACCTTGCCGGGGCGGATCATCAATTGATGCAGCAACTGATACTCCATCGGCGTCATCGGCACTTCATTGCCCTGATAGCTGACCTGCTGCGAAGCCGGGTCGAGGCTGATGCCTGCATGTTCCAGCAGCGGTTGCGCGCGCCCCTGACTGCGGCGCAGCAAGGCACGGACACGGGCTTTCAGCTCTTCGACATCGAAGGGCTTGATCAGGTAATCATCGGCTCCGGCATCCAGCCCGGCGATGCGGTCGGCGGTGCCGTCGCGGGCGGTCATGATCAGCACTGGAAGCGTGATGTCTTCTGCGCGCAACTGGCGCAACAGGTCAAAGCCGTCCATGCGTGGCAGGCCGAGGTCGAGCAGCAGCAGGTCGAACGGCTCGCTGCGCAGGGCATGCAGCGCACTCAGCCCGTCTTCGAGCCAGTCGAGCGTGTAGCCCTCGGTATTGAGGGCGACCCGGATACCCTGGCCGATGGCTCGATCATCCTCGACAAGAAGCAGGCGCATAAGGTTTCGAACCGTGAGTGTGGGGGGGAGAAGGGCGCCATCATGCAGTGAGCGAGTGGTCTCGCGAAGCGCCGGGTGTGCGGGAAGATGTTACCAGCTGTTGCACATTAAGCTTTTCCTAAGACTCGTTTCGCACAGTGAGCGCTCCTTAACTGCCTGCGAGTATTTGCCATGCGTAAAGTCCTGCTGATTCCCCTGTTGTTGGCCAGCCCGTTGGCGCTGGCAGGTCCGCAATGCACCACGGCTGAAAAGTCCCAGTGGCAGGATCAGGCCAAATTTCAGGAGCAGCTCAAGGCTCAGGGTTACGAGATCAGCAAATTCAAGGTCACTGACGGCAACTGCTACGAAATCTACGGTTTCGATAAAGACAAGCGCAAGGTCGAGATCTATCACGATCCGGTCACCGGCAAAGCGGTGAAGAGCGAGATCAAGGGCTGATGAGCCAGGCTTCCCTGCGCCTCTGGGACCCGCTGGTCAGGCTGTTTCACGTCTCGATTGCGGGTGTCTTCATCGCCAATTACTTCTTCAACGAAGCCGGTGATGACTGGCACGTCTGGCTGGGCTACTACGCAGTGGCCTGGCTGGCGGTGCGGGTGGTGTGGGGATTCGTCGGGCCGCAGAGTGCGCGCTGGCGTGATTTCTGGCCGACTCCGGCGCGGTTGCGGACGCACGTGCGCTCGCTGATCAATCGCCGACCTGCGCACCGACTCGGCCATTCGCCGCTCGGTGCGCTGGTCATGATTCTGATGATGGCGCTGATCTTCGGTATGGGCCTGACCGGCTTCTTGATGGAAGAAGTCGATGCACTCTGGGGTGCCGACTGGCCACTGCAGATTCACGAGACACTGGCCAATACGCTTTGCGCGCTGGTGGTGTTGCACATGGCGGCGGCCCTGTTCGAGAGTTTTCAAGTGCGCGACAACCTGCCCTTGTCGATGCTGACAGGAAAACGACGTCCGTTGCCTGAAGATAGACGTTCATGAAAACCCGCCAACCCTGAATGCAGACCAGACGGTTACTTTCTTACCTCCACCACAGTGATGCCCCTTCATGCGTGTAATTTCCCGAAACCTGGTCGCATGGAGCGCAGGCCTGATCGTTGTGTCGATTTTTATCAGCGCGTGGCTCAGCCATCCGCTGCACCGGATTTCCGGCTTTGCGGTAAGCACGCCTACCGTCAACGCGGAAAGCATTCCCCCCAAGGCTTCCTATAGCTCGCGTTTCGCCTCGTCCGATCTCGATGACTTCGTGCATTCCTCGGCAGTCACGGCGTTGCCCGGCGGCGACCTGATGTCGGTATGGTTCGCAGGCTCTCGTGAAGGCGCTGGCGATGTCGAAATACGCACCTCACGCTTCGACGCCGCAACCGAGGAATGGGGAAGCGAACATGTTCTGGCCACCCGCGAATCGACCCAGTCAGGCACCGGGAAGTACATCCGCAAGCTGGGCAATCCGGTGATCGCACTGGCCCCCGACAATCGACTCTGGCTGTTCTATGTGTCGGTATCGGTGGGCGGCTGGGCGGGCAGTACGGTCAATGCGATGGTCTCCAGCGACATGGGGACGACCTGGTCGCCGCCACGCCAGTTGGTGACGTCGCCGTTTCTCAATATCAGCACCCTGGTACGCGCCGCGCCGGTGTTCCATGCCGACGGTTCCATCGGTTTGCCGGTGTACCACGAGTTTCTCGGCAAGTTTGCCGAGTACTTGTACCTGAGCCCGGACGGTGATGTGATCGACAAGTTTCGCATCAGCCGTGGCAAGAACTCGTTGCAGCCGACCGTGGTGCCGCTGGACGGGCAGCGCGCTGTGGCACTGCTGCGTTATGCCGGTGAGACCCATCACCGCGTACTGGCCAGCCGCACAGAAGATGGCGGACAGACCTGGAGCGAGCCACACCCGTTGTCGCCCAGCAACCCCAACTCGTCGCTGGCTGCAGTCGGCGTACCCGGCAAAGGTTTGCTGGTGGCCTTGAACGACCTGCGAGAAGGGCGCTTCAAACTCAGCCTGTATGGCACCGACGAGCAGATGGACATCTGGCGGCCGGTGATCGATCTGGACAAATCCCCCGATCCGCTGGGCACGCCGTTCTCGCTGGAGGCTTACAAAGAGGTGATCGGAGAAGGCTTCAGAAGCTCCAGCGGCGCACGTCGGCAGCCGATGGAAGCCGAGTTTCTGAGCAACCTTGACCAGCGCGTCTGTTCGCCGCAGGGCTGTGATTTCGAATACGAATATCCGTACTTCATCCGCAGTCCCGAGGGCCTGTATCACCTGGTCTACTCGTGGAATAACACCTTCATCAAACATGTCAGCTTCAATGAGGCCTGGCTGGCGGAGCACCTCCTATGATCGCGCTTGGACTGGCCCATCTGGCGTTTGCGTGGACGCTGTTCATTCTGCTGGCACCCCTGACGTCATCGCTCTGGTGGCGTTGCGGTCTGCTGACGGCAACGTCGCTGCTCAGCGTGATTTCCGTGAATGACCTGACGATGGCGGCCTACGCCCGCAGCCTGACCGATGACCTGGCGATCAGCAGCCTGGTGGTGCTGGCCTGGCTGACGTTGAACCGACTGGGTGTCATCAAACCGATTGCTGCCTCGCATCGTCTGGTGGTGCTGTCGGTGTTCGCTGCGATGGCGCTCGCGCTGTATCCGGCCACGCTGGGGCTGACCTATTTCGATCCGTACCGCTGGGGCTACAACCCCAGGACCATGATCATCATTGTGGCAGTGATTGCGCTGGGGCTGGTCTGCCTGCGCAACGTGCCGGGCGTGTTGATGCTGAGCGTTGCCACGCTGGCGTTTACCTTCCGCATCAAGCCGTCGGAAAACTATTGGGACTACCTGATCGACCCGCTGCTGGCGCTGTATTGCTGCGTGGCGCTGGTGTGTCTGGCCGTTCGTTATGTCTATCGCAGGGCCATAGGGCGCAATCGCCCGACAGGCCTGTCTGCCAGTGCTGTCTAGAGGGAAGAGAATGAGTGGGTTGCAATCACGACGCCTGAGTTACTGGCTGGGTGCGATCGGGCTGGTGTTTGTGTTGCTGGCCGTGTTGCGGATGGTGTTCTTCTACGGCTTTTCGGGCCTGGAGCCGGGCACGCTGTTCACCCGAGGTGACGTGCTGCAGACACTGGGGATCGGTTTGCGATTCGACCTGCGTCTGGCGTTGTTGCTGATGCTGCCGGTGGCGGTGCTGCTCTGGCTGCCACGCGTGAACCTGATCCGCCTGCCTGCGCTGCGCTGGGTGGTGAGGGTTTATCTGATACTGGCGCTGGCCATTCTGACGATGGTCTACATCGTCGATTTCGGTCATTACGCTTATCTCGGCGTGAGGCTGAACGCCAGTGTGCTGCGTTATCTGGAAGACGCGCAGATCTCCCGAGACATGCTTTGGCAGACCTATCCGGTGCTATGGATCACCTTTGGCTGGCTGCTGATCGTTGCGCTGATGGGCTGGGCGCTGATCAGACTGGAGCGGGTGACGCTGGCGCGAGCTGCCAGGCCGATGACGCGCGTATCGGTTGCGGTGGTCTCGACCGTTATGGTGTGCGCGACGTTTCTGGGGCTGCTGGGCCGGGTCGAAAACCTCAATCTGGAAAACCCGGTGCCGTTGCGCTGGAGCGATGCATTTTTTTCTGGCAACAGTCAGGTGGCGGCGCTGGGGCTCAACCCGGCGCTGTTTCTCTACGACACGCTTAAAGTCGCTCAATCGCGCTACGACGAAAAACAGGTACGCGAGCACTACGACGTCGTCGCTCGCTATCTGGGTGTGGACAAGCCTGATGTGAGCGTTCCCGATTTCACCCGACAGCAGCCGGTGCAGCCGTATCGGCTGCCGGGTGATCGGCCGCCGAACGTGATGTTCGTAATGCTGGAATCGCTGGGTACCAGTGCCGTTGGTGCTTATGGCAATCCTCTGAATCCGACGCCGAATCTGGATCATCTGGCAACGCAGAGCTGGTTCTTCAAGCACTTTTACGTGCCGGTGACCGGCACGGCGAAAACAGTGTGGGCGAGCATTACCGGTGTTCCCGACGTGACCCGTCAGGAGACCGCCACGCGCCATCCGCTGCTCACCCGTCAGCGCACGATCATCAATGACTTCAAAGGCTACGAGAAGCTGTACATGATCGGCGGCAACTCGGGCTGGGCCAACATGAACGCGTTGATAAGGCGCAGTATCGATGACGTGCGGCTGTACGATGAGCGCGACTGGAAATCACCTCAAGTGGACGTCTGGGGTATTTCCGATCTGGACCTGTTCAAGGAAAGCGACCGCATTCTGCGCGCCTTGCCCGCTGACAAACCGTTTTTCGCCTACGTGCAGACGGCGGGCAATCACCGGCCGTTCACCATCCCCGAAGACAACGACGGTTTCAAAGTCAGCGACAAGACGCTGGAACAGGTTCAGGCCGCCGGTTCGCGCAGCGTCGAGCAATATAACGCGGTACGTCTGCTGGACTTCAACATCGGTCGACTGATGGAACTGGCCAAGGCGGGCGGGTATTACGAAAACACCATCTTCGTGCTGTTCGGCGATCACAACACGCGGATCAGTCAGATCCCGCACATGGCGCCTGCCTTCGAGCAACTGGGGCTGGAGAGCAATAACGTGCCGATGCTGATCCACGCGCCGGGCCTGCTCGGCACGCGTGTGATCAACGAAGCGGTAGGGCTTGCCGATTTGCTGCCGACGCTGGCGGGCATGGCCGGCATGCCGTTCAGCAACGGCGCAATGGGGCGCGACATTCAACAGCCCGCGCCGGAAGGCGAGCGGGTCGTGCCGTTGGTGCTGCGCGAAGGCACCTTCCCGTTGATCGGCGGTGTGACGCAGCATTACCTGCTGCAGATGGAACATGACGGCAGTTCTCCAACGCTGCACGATCTGGCTTCGCCGACACCGCTGGACAACGTCGCCGAGCAGAATCCTGAAGAGTTCGAGCGCCTGCGCGACCTGACCCGCGGGTTGCACGAGACAGCGCGAATGATGCTGTACCAGAACGTGCGTTGATCCCGATTACGCCAGCCTTTCGGTTGCAGGCTGGCGTTTGCCTCTCGCGTCCAATGCGTCTACCATTCACTGCTAGATAGGTAGGGGGGGTATAGTATGGCGCACATGATCGATAACAAGGCTGATCTGCTCAAGCGTGTGCGGCGCATTGCCGGACAGGTACAGGCCATCGAGCGCCATCTGGAAGGCGATGCCGAGTGTGGCAAGACGCTGCATCTGGTTGCGGCCACCCGTGGTGCCCTCAACGGCCTGCTGGACCAGATCATCGAAGCCCATGCCCGCGAGCATGTGGCGCATCCCGATTTGAGTGACGAGTCGCGGGCGCAAGGCCTGGAAGAATTACTTGAAGCCATCCGCCGGTATTCCAAATGACACCCGTCGTGCAAGGAGCCTTTCGATGAGCAACGCCCATCACGGCCATGCGGCCGCTCAGCCCCATCACCACGTATTTCTCGGTACCGCCCATGACCGCAACGCACGTCGCACGCTGTGGGTCGTGGCGCTGACGTTCGCCATGATGGTGGTCGAGATCGTGGCAGGTTATTTCACCGGTTCCATGGCTCTGCTGGCCGATGGTCTGCACATGGCAACTCACGCCGGAGCGCTGGGCATCGCGGCAGGTGCTTACGCCTTTGCGAGGCGTAATGCCCACAACCGCAGTTTCAGCTTCGGCACAGGCAAGGTCGGCGACCTTGCCGGGTTCGCATCGGCGCTCATTCTGGCCATGGCGTCTTTGGGTATCGGCGTGGAGTCGCTGGTCCGGCTGTTTCAGCCGACCACCGTTGCGTTTGGTGAGGCCACCGTCATCGCGATTATCGGGCTGGCGGTCAATGTGCTGAGCGCCGTTTTGTTGTCCGGCGGACACGGCCACGCGCATGACCATCATGATCACGGGCATTCTCAAGACCCTGATCACGACCACCATCACGGCGACAACAACTTCCGTTCGGCATACCTGCACGTCATGGCCGACGCTCTGACTTCAGTGCTTGCCATCGCGGCGCTGCTGGCCGGGCGCTATCTGGGTTGGGTCTGGCTGGATCCGCTGATGGGCATCGTTGGCGCGTGCGTCATCGCGAAGTGGGCGTATGGCCTTATCAAGGACAGTTCCCGCGTTCTGCTGGACGTGACTGACGAGCACGTGGCCGGTGAAATCCGCGAGGTTGTGGAAACCATCGGAGATGTGAGCATCATTGATCTGCATGTCTGGCGGGTCGGACCCCAGGCCCATGCAGCGATTGTCAGCGTGCTGGCTGATATTAAAGTGCCCGCTGATGTGATCCGTGGCAGACTCGGTCACGTACATGAGATCTCGCATCTGACGGTCGAATACCAGACCCGAAACGTCTGAGTTTCAACAGGCAATGCGTGCCGATGTTACAAGTAACAGGCATGCATTGACTTATGGTCGTCATTTCAAGCTTTTGTATTTCATCGCCCATTCGGAAAAAGACTGTTCGCTTGCGCATTCAGTCTGTATTTTGTCCGTCAATTTTCGCTCGGACGCGCTTTTTCTGACTTATCGAACCACCGAGAGCCTTACTGGATGCCGGCAAAGTTTTCCTGCTTGAAACCTTCGAAGTTGCTTGATGCACTTCGCTCTGAAACCAGTCAATTACACCTTCAACTCGAAAAACGTATGCCGTTTTTCTCTTCCAGTCTGGATGCCGCTCTTTACCTTCGTTTGATGCAGGCCTATTACGGGTTTTATTTGCCGCTTGAAGCGGCGCTGCGAACCAGTGCGCTCGTTCCGTCAGAACTCGTGCCGCACGAGCGGGTCAAAACCCCGGTGCTGATTGAAGACCTGCAGGCATTAGGCATGACTGATCAGAACATCGAGCGCCTTGCGCTCTGTTCCCGGTTACCTGTGGTCGATTCTCCTGCCGCGTGTCTGGGCGTGCTGTATGTGCTCGAAGGTGCGACACTTGGAGGGCAGGTGCTGCGCCGCGAGGTCGACAAACGACTCGGGCTGGACGAACAAAACGGTGCTGCATTTCTGGATGTGTATGGTGCGGATACCGGTCCGCGCTGGAAGGTGTTTTTGAATTATCTGGACACTGTGCCGGACGACAGTGTTTTCAATGCAGCTGCAGCGCAGGCGGCGCATTCCACATTTGCATGTTTCGAGCGCTGGCTCGACGGTCAAGAGGTACTTTTATGAGCCAACTCGACAAGGACGCTTTTGAAGCGCTCCTGGCCAATTGTGCTGATGAACCCATCCAGTTCCCGGGTGCCATTCAGCCCCATGGCCTGTTGTTCACTCTGACAGAACCTGCCCTGACCGTGCTTCAGGTAAGCGCCAACGTTCACACCGTATTAGGTCTTGAACCACAGCAGGTGATCGGCCAATCGTTGGAAAAGGCTTTGGGTGCCGGCTGGACTAATGTCATCAGAAGTGCCAGCGCCCATGAATCCTTCCTCGACGCGCCGCGTCTGCTCATCAACGTCAATGGCGTCGAATTCGAAGCCATGATGCATCGCAGCCAGGACGCGCTTATTCTGGAGCTCGAAATCCAGGATAAGGACGCTCAGGCCGTCAGTTATCTTGAACGTACGGGTAATCTGGGCCGCATGCTGCGTCAGTTGCATGCCGCCAAGGACCTGCAGACGCTTTACGAAATCAGCGTTCGTGAAGTTCAGAAAATGACCGGTTACGACCGAGTTCTGATCTACCGCTTCGAAGAAGAAGGGCACGGCCAGGTTATCGCTGAAGCTTCTTCCCCGGCGATGGAGTTGTTCAACGGTCTGTTCTTCCCGGCTTCGGACATTCCCGAGCAAGCGCGTGAGCTGTATCGCAGAAACTGGCTGCGCATCATTCCCGATGCCGATTACACGCCCGTACCGCTGGTGCCGCAATTGCGTCCGGACACCGACCAGCAGCTTGACCTGAGCTTTTCGACGCTGCGCAGCGTTTCTCCGATTCACTGTCAGTACATGAGGAACATGGGCGTGCTGTCCTCGATGAGCGTTTCGCTGATCCAGGGTGACAAGCTGTGGGGCCTGATCAGCTGCGGTCACCGCACACCCCTGTACGTTTCCCACGAACTGCGCAGCGCGTGTCAGGCACTCGGTCAGGTTCTGTCCCTGCAGATCAGTGCGATGGAGGCGCTTGACGTCAGCCGCCAGCGCGAGGCCAAACTGCTGACACTCGGCCGCCTGCATCAGTCGATGAGCGCTTCGGAAGAAAACGTCTTCGACGGACTGTCTCAACAGCCGCAGTTGTTGATGGATCTGGTGGGCGCTACTGGTGTGGCAATCATCGAAGACCGTCAGATGCAGTGCTACGGGGTTTGCCCAGAACCTGCTGATATCCGTGCGCTGCACACATGGATGATGTCGGGCAGCGAGCCTGTGTTCTCCAGCCATAAGCTGTCCAGTGTCTATCCGCCTGCCGAAGCCTATCAGTCCATCGCCAGCGGTGTTCTGGCAATGAGTCTGCCCAAGCCGGTTGACAATGGCGTGATCTGGTTCCGCCCCGAGGTCAAGGAAAGCATTCAGTGGAGCGGCGACCCGACCAAACCCCTGAATCTGGAAAGCTCTGATGTCGGGATGCACCTCAGGCCTCGTACCTCGTTCGAGATATGGAAGGTCGAGATGACCGGCATCGCGACCAAGTGGAGCCACGGCGACCTTTTTGCGGCCAACGACCTGCGTCGTTCGGCGCTGGAAGACGACCTGGCCCGTCAGGTCACCCGTGAACAGCAAGCCGTGCGTGCCCGCGACGAACTGGTGGCCGTCGTGTCCCACGACCTGCGCAATCCCATGACCGTCATCTCGATGCTGTGCGGCATGATGCAGAAATCCTTCAGCTCCGACGGCCCGCATACATCACGTCGCATCTCCTCGGCCATCGACACCATGCAGCAGGCTGCCAGTCGCATGAACGTGCTGCTTGAGGATCTGCTCGATACTTCGAAGATCGAAGCGGGTCGCTACACCATCACGCCGCAGACCCTTGAGGTGAGCCAGATCTTCGAAGAAGCCTACTCGCTGCTCGCGCCGCTGGCGATGGACAAGTCCATCGAGATTTCCTTCAATGCCGAGCCGGAACTCAAGGTCAAGGCTGACCCGGAACGCCTGTTCCAGGTGCTGTCGAACCTGATCGGCAACGCCATCAAGTTCACCCCCAAGCTGGGCAAAATCGGTGTGGCGGCGATGTCAAACGGCGAAGAAATTGTCTTCACCGTTTGCGACTCCGGCGAAGGCATCCCACCTGATCAACTGCCGCACATCTTCGAACGCTACTGGACCGTCAAGGAAGGCAACCCGAGCGGCACCGGGTTGGGCCTTTACATTTCCCAAGGCATCATCAAGGCCCATGGCGGCGTATTGGCGGCTGAGAGCGAAGCAGGCAAGGGCAGTGAGTTCCGGTTTACGGTGCCGCGGGCGGATTGATCCTGCCGGGAGCGAGGAACACTCGCTCCCGACCGCTGTTTTGCCGGCGTTTTTCAGTCGTTGTAACTGACATAGCGCTCCATCAGATTGGGCCGTGTAAACGTGTCGATGGCACACGCGCGCTGCCACATTGCATCCACTCGCTGTTTGAATGTGTCGTCGTCCATGTCGATCCAATAGCGTGGATTGCGGCCATTTTCCTTGTCGTATTTGGCGGTTACCGGATCCAGATGCCGGTAGGCTTCGAACAGCGGGATATCCGGGATCGGTCGGCTGACATCCATGTAATTCTGCAGAAAATCCCAGAGCGCACAGGGCCGATGCTTGAAGTCGTCGGGTCCAAGCAATGAATGAAAGTTGATCTGCCTGTCTTCATAACGATGGCGGAGCAGCAATCCGTAGTTGGAGCCGAAACGATCCCGAGTGGTGAGCATGTAGGCATCGAACTCGTAGAACGGTGCGATGAACTCGTCTATCACGCCTTCCTTTCGGTGGCGTTTGTAGTCGAAGATTGTTACCAGTCCTGTTCGGCGGTTCAGCTCCCAGAGTGGGCCTTTGGGGGGGCGGAACCAGATTTTGGGGAAATGGTTTACGACGACGTGACCTAGCCCCCAGCAGAACAGGGGTATTCCAAGAAAAATAGGGTAGACCTCTTGCAGTAGCTCAAGGGTAACAGTCTGCCAAGATTCTCTGGAATGATATATAGAAAGAAAATGTATATAAATCAGTATGGGTGGAAATATTATACATCCGGCTTTTCCCAATTGTAGTATGTAAAGCCATAGTTGAGATGTGAAGGGGAGTTGTGCGAATCTAAAATGTTCCTGATCATACTTTTGGTGAAGTTTTACATCCTCGAAGAGTTTGCGGGTATAGGTTCCTTCTATTTTCTGTTTTTCGTTTTCCTTCGCTGTGTTTTCCAAAAACCTCATGCTGGTAGGGGTTGACTGCTCCATGACGCCATTCGATGCCACTTGCTGGGTTGAGCTCCAAGGCAGACGAATTAAGGTAGAACCGAATGACTTACGCCTCAGACAGGGTTTTTGTTCAGGAATACTGCCAGGCCTGTAGGCCTGTGAACCGTAATAGTGCGGGGTGCTCTTTGTCGTACTCATAAATGCTCAATCATTATAGCTGACACTGTTTTCCATCAGGTTCGGCCGTGTAAACGTGTCGATGGCGCACGCGCGCTGCCACATTGCATCCACTCGCTGTTTGAATGTGTCGTCGTCCATGTCGATCCAATAGCGTGGATTGCGGCCATTTTCCTTGTCGTATTTGGCGGTTACCGGATCCAGATGCCGGTAGGCTTCGAACAGCGGGATATCCGGGATCGGTCGGCTGACATCCATGTAATTCTGCAGAAAATCCCAGAGCGCACAGGGTCGATGCTTGAAATCGTCGGGTCCAAGCAATGAATGAAAGTTGATCTGCCTGTCTTCATAACGATGGCGGAGCAGCAATCCGTAGTTGGAGCCGAAACGATCCCGAGTGGTGAGCATGTAGGCATCGAACTCGTAGAACGGTGCGATGAACTCGTCTATCACGCCTTCCTTTCGGTGGCGTTTGTAGTCGAAGATTGTTACCAGTCCTGTTCGGCGGTTCAGCTCCCAGAGTGGGCCTTTGGGGGGACGGAACCAGATTTTGGGGAAATGGTTGATGACGATGTGGCCGATGAGCCAGCATACTAACCAAGGTGACATAATTATGGGAAATGTATCAAATACATTCATGAGGTAATTTATAATTGCGGAGTCAGTAGTGTTTTCGATGCCGAGCAGCGAGGTCAGAAGAAAAATAGGCAGGAGTATTATAAATGACCACTTTCCTCCCGCATGCATGAATAGCCAGAAGTGTGAGCGGAAAGGCAGTTGTGCAAAACGTATACGCTCTTGGTCATAGACCTGATGAAGTTCGATGTCACGAAATGGAATGGGTGCGTTATGGGTGGGGGTATTATTTTGCTTTTCCCACATTCGCATTTCATTTGGGGCAGGCTCGGCCACGAATCCATCGGGAATGATGTTCGAGGTCGTTCCCCACGGTAACCGTACGCCATTAACGTTTCGCCGAGAAGGAGAAGCCTGTCTGGGTATCTTGTTTTTTTTGTATGTAAAGCTACCGTAGTAGGACGTAGATTTCGACTTATTCATGAGAACGTGCCTTGAATGTTTCTTCATCTGCCCAGAACGGCTGATTAACCTTACTGAAGTCTGGTTTGGCGTAGGTAAGGTTGTATTGAATTGGGTCGCTGGGGGAAGGTGCTGGAAAAACGCGTTTTTCATCGCCACGACTCATTACAAATTGGGCTCTGACTACCCAAGTTAAATGAGAGGTTTTAGTGTCGCCAATTGATATTGTCGGGTTTGTTGGGGTTCTGAAAAATAACTCCAACCCGTCAGGATGCAGGCGTTGTGCCTTTGGGAGTTCTTTTTTTTCGGCTGCTTGAATTTCGGTTTGGTAAGGTATTCCTTCTCGGCTGGAACGTGTGATAACACTGCCTAACCTGCATTCAGTATTTATATCGAGACTTTCAAGGCGGCTGATTAATCCTGGTAAATAACTTTGAATACGAATGATCGTGTCGGCACTTCTGATCGCGTGGGGGGGTTCAGTGAAAAAGTTGTACTTTGCACATGGTTCGTAGGCTGGATTTTTTTCTATTTTTATCGTTATGCCAGCGAGTAGGCTGGTGAGTCGATAAAATGCCTCCTGTGGGTCTTTCAAAAAATAATCACTGACATCTCCTTTTCCGAATGGACCACTTTTTAGCCATGTTTCCAGTGGTGTTGAGCTAAAGAGTAATATTACTCCGACTCCTGTGCCGATCAACAGTAAAGCGATCCAGCCCAAGGGACTCAGTCCGAGGAAAGTATTTGCTCCTGCGAATGCTGTGCCCAACGTGCCAGCTATTCCACCCATGGCAATAAGGATATGTCCGTATGCCGCATCATCGTTTCGCCGCCAGGCGTACCAAGCGTCCCAGAGGTTCAATACTGTCAGCGCTATCCCTGAAATGAGCTGGGCAAGCATCCGAGCAGTTACTTCCTTGGCAAGTGCACGGCTTAAAAAAGGACCAAGCCAGCGCTTGGAACCGGCATCAGTAATCCTCAATAGTGTCTGTCTAGTGGGTTGTAGTGAAGCTTTTGTTCCGGACATTTTTACGATTAAGGCTTCTAAAGCAATAGCTAGGTCTAGTCCCGCAGCCGTGCTCCCTAACGACGCCCGGTATTTACTCTTCTCTCTGGTTGTTTGATTGAATGCATCACTCTCCGAACTCACATTCCAAACCTCCAACATCAAAACCGCCACACAAAACCGTGTCGATGCCAGAAATTGGTAAACAGGCCCACGCTTCGTCGCATCCAGATTTTCGATGGCCTGACTCAGCCCGCTTCTCGCCCGAACATAGGCACTTTCCGCTTTGCCAGTCGCATGCCCCGCTTCTTGGGCGGCTTTCAGTTTGCGGTTGATGTCGCCGACCAGTTGCGCGGTTTTGTGGCTGCGCGGGATGACCAGCACGTGGTGATCGCCGGACGTCAGGGGGCCGTGTGGGTTGAACGGAGGATCGATGTCGCGGAACGGGTTGCCGTTCGGGTCCAGGTATTCACCGTAGCGGGCGTTGGGCATGGTGCTTCGGGTCGGCAGGTCTTCCAGGCCAAATACGTAGTGCTGCGCAGTAACCCGGTTTCGTTTCAAGAGGAACGCGGCGCCGAAGTGCTCCGGCATCATGCTGCGCAGTTGCTGAACGCCCCGGCCCTGGCGGTTGATGTTGATCCTGCGTGCGTTGGAACCGGGCTGTTCGCGGGCTTTGGCCAGTTGATCGATGGCCGACTGGCTTTTGATGTCGGCGGCAGCGACGTTGGCTTTACTGGAGGACAGCGTCTGTTCGGCGCGCCCGACAGCGTTCTCGGCGGCATCGACTGCGCCTTGCAGGTTCTCGAAGATACCGACCAGTGCAGCGGTTGTGGCTTTGCCGTTGTTGATGAGGAAGAAGTTCTGCAGGCTATCGCCTGCCAGGAGGTTGGCCAGCAGCGTCGCGTCCAGCGTGACCTGAGTCACGGGGTCGGGTGCCGGAAAGTGTTCGAAACGTGCCAGTTGCGTCGCGCGAAAGCGACCGTCGCCCAGGTTCTTGTCTTCGTCGAGTGGCACCTCATAAGGCTTGCAGACCGTTTCCAGATCGCTTTCAGGCCAGAGCATGAGGTGCAGTGGATGCTCGCTGTCGTTGGTTATCTGCGACAGCAGTGTCTGGCCCTGACTGACCCTGGCTTCCACGAAACCGACTTGCGTGACCGCGTCCACGATAGTGCCACCAGGTGCCAGCGGATCCACGTTTGAGGGTGAGAGTGCGAGTGCCGTCAGTGTGCGGCTCAGGTCATACAGTGCCGCTACGTACTCGAAGCCATTCTGGCTAAGGTGGTCGGCGACGGCCTGGAGTGTGATGGGGTGTTGAAGGCTTTCAACCAACAGGCCCTGAACGGCGATCATGTTGCGCCATGCCAGCGCTCGCTGGACGGTAGCGGTGCACTGGTTGACGGCTTGTCGGCCGGTGTCCGAGAGCGAGCTAATCACTTCATTGAGCGGGTTTTTCGCGCCGGCTATCGTTGGCGGAACGATCAACTGGTGCACCAGCAAGGCGCTGGCGTGATGAGGATGCTGGATGGCGTACCTGGCGCACACACCGAGCAGTTGCTGATGGGTATCGAGGCGCTGTCGTAAATGGCGTATTCGGTGATACGAGTCCTCAAGCAACACACCCCAGGCCTGACGCTGGCGAGCTTTGCTCAGTACGTCAGACACATTCGGATGAGCTTCCCAGAGGACAAGGTTGTCTGTGGAATCTTCTTCACCGGCAGGCAAGCTGGCCTGCATGGCATCGGCAAGCGCCGACAGTTCCAGATAATGTGTGTCCTTGACCGCGCTGCCTTTGTCAGCTTCGGCAAGAAAGGCGTTTGCCTGTTCGAGTGCCTTGGCTGGAAACTGGCCTGACAGATCACACAGATAAAGGGCAGGGTGTTCCAGCAGCCGTTCGTATCCGGGCTGGCGTGCACGTTGTGGCGCTGCGAGGCTGACGGGAAATGCTGACAGCTCCAGATTCAGGCGTGCGGCCGTGATCGGCGCCAGGGTGAGTTGCTGAACCTTGTCGAGCATGTTGAAACCTGAAAACGCCTTGAGCATGGCTTCGCCATCAGGCTTGCCCTTGTAAAGACGGGTGAAACGCTCTTTCGAGTAACTGAGGTCAGGCCTTTTGCAACGCTGGGTTCTCAACGCTGCATCGCGCTCCAGACGCTGCAGCCGGGGCGCGCTGAGCTGTATCTCGGAAAAGCACAGCTCCACATCCAGCACACGCTGGTTGTTCCACATTCCGGGCAGCCAGATGTCGTCAAGCGCCACGCCGATGGCCGTGCGTTCGCCCGGTGTAAAGCCCTCATCCTGACGAAACCGGGCGACATCAATGTCATGGTAGGTCGTACCGGTATCGCTGATCCGCACTTCAAGTTCACGCCAGAGCTTTTGTCGGTAGAACACATACACATAGCCCGAACGGGCCAATACTGGCGTGCCCAGGTCATAGGGACTTTTCGAACCCGGCAGGGCGACGAAGGGCAGCACCGGAACGATCTGGTTGAATTGTGCGTCAGCCTGCCGTGGAGTGACGTGTGTGTCACCGAGCAGTGGCAAACGTATCGGTTCGCCTTCGGTGGTCGCAATTTCGAGCGCCAGTTGCGTCTCGGCAGCGTGATCCCACACCTCCAGCATGCAGCTGTACTGCGCTCTTTCCAGCGTCTCGGGACGGGAAGGGTAGGTGCAAGCACCGTCCTTGCTGTTCAGCACCAGTTTTTGACTGGGCGCGTGATCCTTGCCCATGACCTGAACGATCAATTTGCCGGTTTCACAGCACGGACCGGTACTCAGACTGCCGATGGTCATTAGACAGATTCCTTGTGTCGCGCAGACTGCTGCAGCAGATCTTGCAGTGTGTTCAAGCGTGCTTCGCCAGTGCCGCCGTACTGGCGCGGCAGCGCTTCCTGGTCAGGGTGTTGTGCGCGCAACGAGAGGTAGCGGTTCATGAGCGTCGGGTCTGTTGCGAAGCCATGGGCCATGCCTTCGTCCAGATAGTCGAGTGCTTTTGCAAAGGCGACGCCGGATTTTTTCTTCCACCAGTCATAGGCAAAACGCTCGCGCTCCTGGCGACGAAAAGCGTGCTCATGGGCGTCGCTCAGTCTCGGCGTGGCTGGCTGGGTCGCAGGTGTCCATCGAGAGGCATGAGTATTGTCGAGGCTCATCCAGCGCTGGTTGCCTTGCGCAAGGTCTGGCCAGGTTCCGCCGTACCACGACAATCGGGAAATGGGACCAAACCATGGCGCATTCTCTTCGGTGGTCCCGGTTGTGAAGAAGTAGCTGGCCGTTACAGGATTCGAATAGCGCAGGACGCCCCGGCGGATTCCCTCAAAGTTGACGATTGACAGGTGTCTGAGATGCGCGAGCAGGATGTCGTTGTGAAACGGACTCTCGATAATCAGCCCCGGCCATTTTTCAGGATCGTCGTGGACCGCCTGTAAAACGTTATCGTCGTCGGTCGCAGCCAGCCACAGAGGGCTTTTATCCCGACAGGGTGCCAGTTCTGTTCTGTCGAACAGCATGTGTGGCTTGGGATCAGGCAGCAGTTGGTAAAGCTTTTCCAGCAGGTGGTCGGTACGCTCCAGCAGCAGGGAGATCCTCATGGTCTGCCTTCCTCCTGCAACGCCTTGCGACAGCCGCAATCGGGTAGCGGACAGTCCATCGGGGTTCCGCCTTCAGGCTTTTGACAGAGCTGGGCAAGTGGAACCGGATCTGCCAGCTTCTGCATCAACAGCTCGCCTGCGTTTTCTGTCAGAACCTCTTTGACAAGGCCCGGCAGGTTCGGCAGAGCGCCGCTGCCGCTGGCAGGCGCACCTCCCGAGTTCAGCCTCACCAATGGCCCGCTGACCGTCACCCCGCCCGGATCGATCTTGATAAAGCTGCCACCCACCTTGAGGGTGATTTCCAGCCCGGCCTCGATCACCACCTGGTCGCCC